>JADJWE010000001.1:1521505-1825806 GCA_016716525.1 Candidatus Flexicrinis affinis | reverse complement strand
TCACGCGTTCGTCGTCGGTCAGGGGCTCCAGAAACTCGCTAATGCGCTCGGCCGTGTAACGGTCAATATCCTTCAGGAGTTTGCGCCCGGCATCGGTGATCTCGACCCGCACGATGCGCCGGTCTTCGGTATCGCGTACGCGCCGCACAAGTCCGCGCTCTTCGAGCACGGTGACGGTGTTCGACATCGTCGGCGCGCTGACGCGGTTAACCGTCGCAAGATGACCTAGCGTGGCCGGGGCCTCGTTAAGCTGCCCGAGCAAGCCCATGTTGCCCGCCGAAAGATCGTGGCCGCCGGAGCGGATCTCCGCACTCATCACACGCATGATGAATGGGATGATCTCCAGTGCCGCCTGTGCAATCTCGCGAGGGTGGGGGATGTCGGACATGGACGATCGTTAGCACTCCTAAAGAATAGACGCCCTAAACATTAGGCCTTAAAAGTAAATCGAAGCCTAAGCGCGCCTGAAGGATTGACTCAAAGCTGGTAAGTGAATCGTGAGACGGGACGTGGCTAAGACAGCCAACGCTTGCGGCGGCGGTAGTGCTTGACATCGCGGTAGCTCTTGCGCCGGCCGACCTCGGTCAGGCCGAGGTAGAACTCGCGCACGTCGGCGTTGCTGCGTAGATCGTCTGGCGTACCGTCAAGAACGATGCGCCCGTTCTCCATGATGTACGCAAAGTGGGCAATCGAGAGGGCGAGGCTGGCGTTCTGTTCGACCAGCAGGATCGTCGTGCCCTGCTCGTCGTTGATTCGCTTGATGATGTCGAAGATCTCGCGCACCAACAGCGGCGCGAGGCCGAGCGATGGCTCATCGAGCAGGATGACACGCGGGTTCGCCATGAGCGCGCGACCAATCGCCAACATCTGTTGCTCGCCGCCGGACAGGAAGCCGGCAACCTGATACCTGCGTTCGAACAAACGCGGGAAGTAGCTGAAAACGAGTTCGATGCGGTCGCGTACCTGCTGCGGATCGCTCACAGTATACGCACCGGCGCGCAGGTTCTCTTCGACGTTGAGGTGCTCGAAGATCCGACGCCCCTCCATGACTTGAAAGACCCCGTCGCGCACGATCTGTGCCGCGTCACGGTGCTGAATCAACAGATTGTCGAACACGATTGTCCCGTCGGTGACGGCACCATTCTCAGGCTTGAGCAGCCCGCTCACCGCCTTCAGCGTGGTCGACTTGCCGGCGCCGTTGGAGCCTAGCAGCGCGACGATCTCCCCTTCGTGTACCTGCAGCGAGAGGCCCTTCAGCACGAGGATGACGTCGTTATAGATCACTTCGACGTTGTTGAGCGAGAGCAGCGCATGATGCGCGGCGCGTTCGCGTGGCATATGTGCCTCCGGAGGGGATATGCGATAGGGGGCGTCGCGAGACGCCCCCACAGGTGCAGACAAACTACTCCATTGCGCGCAGGTCGATCAAGTCGCTCGATTCGACCCAGACACCGTTTTCGACCTGATAAATCTTCAACGCGCGATTACCGCGGTGGTCTTCGGCGCTGAAAGACACCGGCGCAAGCAGGCCGCCCGTCTCGTAGTCTTCGAAGGTCTCAAGCGTCGCGCGGATGTTCGGGCCGGTCAGGTCGAGGCCGGCATCCAGCGTGCGGCGGATCGCCTCGGCCATGACGTCCATGGCAGCCCATCCCTGCGAGAAGTGCAGCGAGGCTTCCTCGAGCGTCTGTCCGCGTGCTTCGAGGAACTCACGCGGCCCTTCCTGCCCTTCGACCTCGACAGTCGTCGGCGTGAACGGGATCGCGCCGAGCGCGCCCTCAGCGGCGGCGCCGGCACGGTTCACAAACAGTTCATCGGCGCACCAGTTGAGGCAGCCAAAGTGCACCATGCCAGTTCCGCCAAAGAAGTCGAAGACGTTCTGCGCCAGCAGCGCGGCCGGGCTAGACACGTTTTGAACGATGATGTGCGTCACGCCGAAGTCGTCGGCCTGCTGCAGCTCGGCGGTGAAGTCGGTCGCACCGCGCGGCATCGGAATGGCGAGTACGCCGCCGACACCTGCGCCGCTTGCAAAGGTCTCGCCTTGTTCGATCGGGTCTGTGCCGAACGGGCTGTCGTTGTGGAAGATGGCGATCCGCATGTCGGACGCGCTGTTGCCGTCAGCTTCCCACTGATCCAGCATATGCATCATCATGATCTCAAGCTGGTCGCCATAGGTGGTGGCGATGAGGAAGTTGTAGGGTGCGGTTCCGTTCGGGTCGTTCAGCGATGCCGAATACGACGCGGAGATGAACGGAATCTCGTCCTCGGCGATGCGGCTGACGAGCGCGAGCGTGTCGCCCGTACCCCAGCCCATGAACACGACGACGCCTTCTGCCACAAACTGCGCATAAAGCTGTTCGGCCGTTTCGACGCTGTAGGCATAGTCCGCTGAGATCAACTCGATCGGCCTGCCGTTGATGCCACCGCTTTCGTTCAGGGCGGTCACGTATGCGATCACGCCATCCGCATAGGGCGTACCGACGTCACCTGTCGCTCCGCTCAGATCGAAGATCGCGCCGATCTTGATGGGTTCCCCGCTCTGCGCCCCGGCCGATCCAACGATCAGCATGGCGCACACGGCCAGTAGTACGATCACTCGTTTCATCATGGTTAAGCCTCCCAGTTGGCTAACATGGTCAACGGCAACTGCGCCGCCCGCAGCGCGCCACACGGTGTCGCGCGCTGCCGGAGAAGCGGTTACTTGAGTCTACGATGCAATCCTGCGATGGCTCCCCCTAATTAGTAACTGAATGGCCACAGTCGGAAATAATCCTTGATCGTCCGCCATATTCGTTGAATGCCTTCCGGCTCGATGATGAGCGTGACGACGATGACGACACCGAACACACCCTCCTGAACGAACGGCAGCACGCGATTGAACTCGCTCAGCGAGGCCGGATCGGTTCCGGCCAGCGCGCGCCCGACCGAGCGCAGCAGTTCCGGTAGCACGACGATGAATGCGGCGCCGTAGATCGATCCGCTGACCGTGCCCAGCCCGCCGATGATGATCATGGCGAGATACTCGATGCTGACCGACAGCGTGAACCGTTCGAAGCTGATCGCGGTGCTTTGCAGCGCGAGCAAGCCGCCGGCGATCCCGACGATAAACGACGATACCATGAACGCTAGAACCTTGTAGCGATACAGGTTCACACCCATGACCTCAGCCGCGATGTCTTGATCGCGGATCGCGACGAATGCGCGGCCGATGTGTGTGCGAAACAGGTTCGTCGTCGCCATTGCGACCACGACGAGGATTGCCGCGGCAACCACGTAGAACAGCGTATCGTTGTTGTTCAGCCGCAGGTCGGCGTTGCCGAACAGCGCATTACCGGGAATGCGCAGCGCGTCCGTCGCCCGCCCGTTGATCTCGCCATCGATCGGGTCCCAGTTGATGATGACCCACTCGACGATCTGCTGTGCAGCGAGGGTTGCCACCGCAAGGTACAGCCCTTTGAGCCGCAGCGAGGGCAAGCCGATCAAGCCGCCCAGCAGCGCGGAGATGAACGCCGCCGCGAGCAGAGCGATCGGCCACGGCACGGCGAAGTACACTTGCAGCAGTCCGCACGCGTACGCGCCAATTGCGAGGAACGCGCCTTGACCGAGGCTGATCTGCCCGGTGAACCCGACCAGGACGTTCAGCCCGATTGCGCCGATCGATGCAATGACGACGGTGTTGACGAGCCGCTGTGTGGACGAATCCACCACGAACGGGATGACCACCAGCAGGGCCGCCACCAGCGCGAGGCGAACGCGCTGCATCGTCGTGGGGCGCAGCTGCATGTCGCTGCCGTAGGTCTCGTGGTAGATCCCGCTCTGCGTCGCCATCGCTCTACACTCGCTCGATCCGCTTTTGTCCGAACAACCCGTACGGCTTGATCATCAGGATGATCAGCAATGCCACGTACGGGACGACGTTCTTCAGCGACGGGTGGACGTAGCCGCTGGCGTAGGTCTCCAGCATGGCGATGCTAAACCCGCCTACGATCGCGCCGGCAATGCTGTCCAACCCGCCGAGGATGATGACGGGGAATGCGCGCAGGCCGACAACCGGAATATCGCCTCCGACGGCGTTGGTCAGTTCTCCGATGAGCAGACCGGCAAGGCCTGCCAAGACGGCCGTCATCGACCACGTCAGCCCGAACACTACGCGGATGCTGATGCCCATGCTCATTGCCGCTTGCTGATCGTCGGCGGTGGCGCGCATGGCGATCCCGTACTTGCTGCGCTTGAAGAAAAGCATCAGCAAGACGACGAGGATAACGACGACGAGGATCGTCAGCATCGCCTCCTGCGGAAGATTCAACGGACGCCGCGCTCCCTCCATCTCGATCTGCCAGCGCCCGGCCAACGCCTCCGGCACGATCGAGTAGGGCAGGGGCTGCGGAATGGTGCCCCATGCCAGACCCACGATTGCGTCGATGATGCTGCTGAGTCCAATCGTCACCATGATGACGGAGATGATCTGCTCTCCGATGAGCGGCCTCAGGACCAGTCGTTCGACCAGCGTGCCGACGATCACCATGGCGACCACCAGCGCGGCCACGGAGATGATCGTCCCAAGCGTCGGGTCGATGCCCCATCCCGCCGTGATCGTCAGCAGCTGATAGCCGACGAACCCGCCCAACAGCATGAACTCGCCGTGGGCGAAGTTGATGACATCGGTGGACTTGAATACCAGAACGAGGCCGAGCGCAATTAAGGCCAACAGCGCACCGTCGCTCAACCCTGTATACGTGAGGCGAAGGAACTTGAGGACTTCGTTCGGATCCATCAGCTCGCCACTCCGCCCGGCACCGGCTCCATCGCCTCGATGCGGATTGCGACATCGAGAGTCTGGGTGCGCCCGTCTTGATACGTGATGGTCGACGTGATCCGCACCTCGTCGTGGTCGCCGTACAGCGCGTCGATCAGCTCTTGATAACGCGACGCGACATATCCTCTGCGCACCTTGCGGGTCCGGGTGAGTTCGGCGTCGTCGGCGTCGAGTTCCTTGTGCAGCAGCAGGAACTTCCGGATGCGCGCTGCACCCGGGAGATCGACATTGGTGCGTTCGACCTCACGCCGGATCAGCTCGTAGACGTTCGGTTTCTGCGACAGATCGGTATATGTGGTGTAGGCGGTCTTGTGGTTTTCAGCCCACTTGCCGACGTTGCCGAAGTCGATGTTGATCATAGCCGTCACGTAGGGGAAGTTGTCGCCGCCGAAGACAACCGCCTCACGAACGTACTGGCTGAACTTCAGCTTGTTCTCGATGAACTGCGGCGAGAAGCGCGTGCCGTCGTGCAGCGTCATCACGTCCTTGGCGCGGTCGATGACGATCAGGTGCCCGTCTTCGTCGAAGTAACCGGCGTCGCCGGTGTGTACCCATCCGTCTTCGGTAAGGGTCGAGGTGGTTGCCTCGGGATTATTGAAGTAGCCGGAGAAACACATCGGGCCGCGCACCAGAATCTCGCCGTGTGGGTCGGTCGCGACCTCCGCCCCCGGCATCGCCGTTCCGACGGTCTGGAACTTGATGTCGTCGTCACGGTGGATGACACAGATGCCGGTCGTTTCGGTCTGCCCGTAACCCTGCTTGAGGTTTACGCCGAGGCCGTGAAAAAAGCGGAACACGTCGGGGCCGAGCGCAGCGCCTGCCGTGTACGCCCACTTGATCCGACGCAGTCCGAGCTGGTCGAGCAGGTTGTGGAACACGAGAACTCGCGCCGCCGCAAGCCCGGCCCGCTGCCAGAACGTCATCGGCTTGTTGGCGAATTTGAGGTCGGCCGCGCGCCTGCCGACGGTCAGCGCCCAGTTGAAGATCGTGCGCTTGACCCGGTCGGCGTCTTCGATCTTGACCTGCACCGTGCTGAGCATGTTCTCCCAGATGCGCGGCGGCGCGAACATGATGTGCGGGCCGATCTCACGCAAGTCGTGCGGCACGGTCTCCGGTTCTTCCGGGAAGTTGAGCGCAAAGCCGACACGCATGCCGCATGCCATCGACATCATCTGCTCGCCGATCCACGCCAGCGGCAAGAAACTCACGAATTCGTGATGCGGCTTGAAGTGGTCGACCGCCGTCAGACCATCCGCCATACTGAGGAGGTTGCCGTGCGAGATTTTCGCCAGCTTCGGCTTGTTCGTCGTGCCTGATGTGGTGCTGACGATGGCGACATCGTCGGACTTGCCGAGGTTCACCTGCTCGTCGAACCATGTGGGCTGTTCGGCATGCATGGCCGCCCCGGTCGACTCCACATCGGGGAATGCGACGAGGAAATCGCCGTCGTAGCGGCGCAAGCCGCGCGGGTCGAAGTAGATGAGCGACTCGACCGTCTCGAGGTCGTCCCAGATATCAAGCAGCTTGTCGACCTGTTCTTGATCCTCGACGACGATGAAGCGCGTCTGGCACAGGTCGACGATATACGCCACCTCGCTCACGACCGAGTCCTGGTAGATCCCGACGCTTGCCCCGCCCAATGCTTGCGCGGCCACTTCCGCGATCACCCACTCGGGCCGGTTGTCACCGAGGATGGCGATGCGATCGCCGCGCTGAAAGCCCATCCGGTGCAGCCCCAACGCAAAGTTGCGCACGCGCGTCAAGTACTCCGCCCACGTGATCGACTGCCAGATGCCGAAGCGCTTCTCGCGCAGGGCCATGGCGCTGCCGATCTGTGCCGCGTTGGCGCGCAGCTGCTGCGGAAGGGTAGCGGGTTCGATGTGGCCCGTCATTCCTGTTCGCCCAAGTATGCCTTGATGACTGCGGGATCGGAGCGGACGTGATCCGGCGTGCCGACCGCAATACATCGCCCGAAGTCGAGTACGGCAACGGTATCGCTGACGTCCATGACGACACCCATGTCATGTTCGATCAGGATGATGGTGACGCCCCACTCCTCGTTGATGTCGAGCACGTACCGTGCGATATCCTCCTTCTCCTCCACGTTCATCCCGGCCATCGGCTCGTCAAGCAGCAGCATACCGGGATTGGTCGCCAGCGCGCGGCCCAGTTCGACACGCTTCTGCAGACCATACGCCAGCGCGCCGACGAGCTGCTTGCGGATTCCCTGAATTTGCAGCAGGTCGATGACATGCTCGACAAACTCGCGGTGGCGGATTTCCTCAGCCTGCCCGCTGCCCCAGTACAGCAGGGCGGACAATAGATTCTTCTTCATGTGGACGTGGCGGCCCAGCATCAGGTTGTCGAGCACGGTCATGTGGCTAAACAGCTCGATGTTCTGGAATGATCGCGCGATTCCCAGATGGGCGAGGCGGTGTGGCGCGGTCTTGACGAGGTCGGTGTCACCGTACCAGATGTGACCGTGCTGCGGGCGGTATAGGCCGCAGATGCAGTTCAGCATCGATGTCTTGCCGGCGCCGTTGGGGCCAATGATGGCGAATATCGTGCCGGGTTCGACCTGAAGGCTTACGTCGCTAAGCGCCTTGACGCCCCCGAAACTCAGGCTCACATGGTCGACCACCAGCCGGTGCCGGGGCGACGGATTGTCTTCATACGGACGAGCGAAACGGGATAAGGTCATTTGTCGGTCAACAACGTACAAAATCGTAAGCGCCGCACGAATTCACGGCCAAAGTATTTGAGTATTCAGATTACCCGCTATCGACCTGATTCCGCAAATGTCACCTGATATGCGCATCCAGCCAGCCTGCTGGAAGCGCTTGGTACGGTGTCGTTGGCCGGACGAAGCCGTCCTCGACTTCGATGGCCCGGGCACGCGTTAGCTCCGCTAGATAGGGTGAGACAAAGTCCTGCGGCGTCGTTCCGAAGGCGTGTTTCGCGTAGTCAATGAACCATGGGACGCGCAGAAGAAACGCGGCAAAATCGCGTTCGGCCATGCCGTCAGTCAGCATCAGGTTGTACGTCCCGAGGCGCTTGAGGGCATGCCACGCCGCGCGCTCAGGCTCGGCGGCCCACGAGTCGAGCCGTTCGAGCGCCGCTTCCATCGCCTCGTCCGGCGCTGTGATGACTGGCCCATGCCCGGACAGCGCACGCCGCACCGGGGCGTCGAGCGTGTGCAGACGGTGGATGCTTGCGATCAGCCTGTGGAGGCTGGTCGCGCCTTCACGAAAAGGCGTCACTGTCGCGACGTCGTTGGCATGGAACGTGTCGCCGGCGACGAGCGTGCCCTCGTCGGTCAGGAAACTAATGTGCCCCACCGTATGCCCCGGCGTGGCGACGACCTGAAGAGCAGGGCCGCCGGTCTCGAGTACCATGCCATCGTCAAGGTAGAGGTCGACGGTATATCGCGGCGCGGGCTGAATGAACCAACTGCTGATCATGCGCTTCAGCGTGCCGTCGACGGCCGCGGCGGCTTCGGTGCGTTCTGCGGCAATGGGCACGCCGTATTCCTGCTGGAAGTATTCGACGGCGCCATTGTGATCACAGTGATAATGCGTGAGGGCGATGCACTGCAGGTCACGTGGGTGCAGATCTAGGCGTTCGAGGTGCGATTCGACTTCGGCGACATCAGTCGCAAAGCCGGGGTCGATCAGTATTGGGCGCGGCCCGCGGACGATCGCCATGTTCGCGCTTGGGAAACGGCGTTCAATCAGCTCAACCGGCCTGCGGCTTGGAGGAAGTCTCACGGTGTCACGGGTCCTTGTCGATAGACGTAGGGCAGTGCAGTCTGGCCAGCGAGTGCTGACTGATCACTCGTCAGCCGGGTCAATTGTGAGTCAATATAGTAACCATGAGATCTGTTCACAACCGGCGGGTGAATTATGGCAGCGAAATATGTTGGCGCGCTCGATCAAGGGACCACAAGCACGCGTTTCATTCTGTTTGACAAGTCCGGGCGCATCGCGGGTTCACACCAACTGGAGCATCAGCAGATCTTCCCGCAGGCTGGTTGGGTCGAGCACGATCCGGCGGAAATAATCCACCGGACGCACGCCGTTATCGACGGTGCGCTCAAGGCCGTCGGCGCGCAATCCACAGATGTCGCGGCGATCGGCATTACCAATCAGCGCGAGACCACGATCGTGTGGGATCGCAACACTGGCAAGCCATTCTACAACGCCGTGGTCTGGCAGGACACGCGCACGGACAAGATCGTCGGCAGACTTGCCGCGGCCGGCGACGCCGACCGCTTCCGCGAGAAAACAGGACTGCCGCTGTCCACTTACTTCAGCGGGACCAAGCTGATCTGGTTGCTGGAGAACGTCTCCGGGCTGCGCGAGGCGGCGGAACGCGGCGATGCCCTGTTCGGCACAATCGACACGTGGTTGATCTGGAATTTGACCGGCGGCAAAGCCCACGTCACCGACGTGACTAACGCCAGCCGTACACTGCTTATGAACCTGGAAACGCTCGACTGGGATGCGGAGATCCTCGCCGAGCTCGGTGTTCCCCGCCAAATGCTGCCAACGATCCGGGCATCCAGCACGCCTGAGCCCTATGGCTCGGTCAACGTGGGTGGCGGCGAAATCCCCCTGACGGCGATACTCGGCGATCAGCAGGCGGCGCTGTTCGGGCAGACGTGTTATGACGTCGGCGAGGCCAAGAACACCTACGGCACGGGATGCTTCATGCTGCTCAACACCGGCGAACGGATCGTGCTCAGCCAGCACGGTCTGCTGACGACCGTCGGCTACAAGCTGGACGACCAGCCCGCGGTGTACGCGTTAGAGGGCAGTATCGCCGTGACCGGATCGCTCGTGCAGTGGTTGCGCGACAACCTCGGCATCATCCAGTCGTCGCCAGACGTGGAGGCGCTGGCCCGCGCGGTCCCGGACAACGGCGGCATTTACTTCGTCCCGGCGTTCAGCGGGCTGTTCGCGCCCTATTGGCGGGGCGACGCGCGCGGCGCGATCGTGGGCATGACGCGCTTCATCAACAAGAATCACATCGCGCGTGCCGCGCTGGAGGCGACCGCCTACCAAACGCGCGAGGTCATGGACGCCATGCTGAACGACAGCGGCGTGCAGCTTCATACCCTAAAGGTCGACGGTGGTATGACCCACAACGACCTGCTGATGCAGTTCCAAGCCGATATCCTCGACGTGCCGGTGGTGCGGCCGGTCGTGGCGGAGACGACGGCGCTCGGCGCTGCTTACGCGGCGGGTCTGGCCGTCGGCTTCTGGGGCGGGCTGGATGAACTGCGCAAGAACTGGCAGATCGCGCATCGGTGGGATCCCGCTATGCCGGACCTCGAGCGCGACCGCTTGTTCGCCGGGTGGAAAAAGGCGGTGACCCGCACGTTCGATTGGGTCGACTAGCGGCGTGCGAAGCGCATCCGAAGCCGGTTCCACGTCCCGACGATTCCGAACGGGAAGATCAGCACGACCAGCACGAAGATCAGGCCGAGGATCAGCAGCCAACTGTCGCCGATGTCGATGGTGAGCGACCCTATCGTGATCGTCGCTTCGCGCAGCAGCACGTCGGCCAGCGTCAGGCCCGACGCGCCAAGGATTGGCCCGGTGAACGTTCCAACTCCGCCGATGATCGTCATCAACAACGCGTCTACAGTGTGCGACACGTTGAGCATTTCCGGGCCGATCTTCTTCGCCAGAAGTGCGTGAATGATGCCGGCACAGCCCGCAAGCACACTGGCAATCGTGATCGACAAAAGCTTGAACCGCAGCGTGTTGAAGCCGATCGCCTGCGCGCGCATTTCGTTCTCGCGGATTGCTTTGAACACCGCGCCGGCAGGCGAGTTGACGAGCCGACGGATGAACACGAACGTCCCGGCAAACAAGATGAGGCTGACGTAGTACAGGTTGATGCGGCTCTGCGCGGCGTCGATCCATACCGGAATTGTGGAGAGCGCGAACCCGTCCTCGCCGCCGGTCACGGCCCAGCGCCCGAAGTAGATCAGCACCATTTCCGACACGGCTAGCGTGAAGATCGCGAAGTAGACGCCGCGCAGCCTCAGTGTCGCAAATCCGATACCCAGCCCCAGCACGGCGCTCACGACGATCACGAGTGCGACGCCGACGAAGAACGCGAGGTCGGGCGGCAGACCGGTCATCTGCGTCACCATGCCGAGCAGGTAACCGCCCAACCCGAAGAACATCGCGTGTCCGAAGCTGATGACTCCGGTGAACCCGAACATCAGGTTGTAGCTCATCACCAGCACGGAGAGGGCGAAAATGTCGATCAGGATCGACATCCAATACACAGCCGCGCCCGACATGATAAAGCGCGATCCACGCTGTACGCCGAACGGGCTGCTGCCGGTGATCCCACCCACAATATGCGGAAAGAGAACGAGCAGCACGGAGAAGACGATGTAAATCCACTCGTTGCGGAGGAAGCGCGTGAGACGGTTCTGCGCCATGGCCTAGCGATCCTCCCCGAAAAGGCCCTTGGGCCTCAGCAGCAGCACCAGCGCCAGCAGCAGCATCGGCGACATGCTCGCCAGCACCGTCCCGATCTCAGGGCGTGCGCTGAACTGTTCCATCGCAGCCCAGCCCAATCCGACTACAAAACTGCCGACCGCCGTGCCTTCGAAACTGCCTAGTCCCCCGAGCACGATGACCGCGATGCTCGCCAGCAAGAACGTCGCGCCGAGCGAGTTCGTCGCCCCAAGGAACGGTACCGCTACCCCGCCGCCGAACGCAGCCAATGCGCACCCGAGCGTGAACACCAGTGTGAATACCGCGCGCACGTTGATCCCCAGCGCGCTGACCATTTCCGGATCCTGCACGCCGGCCCGGATGATGATGCCGATGCGTGTGCGCCTCAAGAGCACAATCACGACAGCCATCAGCATCAAGCCCATAGCGATGACGAACAGGCGGTAGGTACTGAATGGCGTGTCAAAGATCCGGAACTGCGACTCTTGAATCGGCAACCTGACCGTCCAGCTGTACGGCGACGGACCCCACAGGAACTTGACCGCCTCCAGCAGGATGATCGAGACGCCGAACGTCAGCACAAGCTGGAACAGCGCGCGCTTGTACAGCGGACGCAGCAGCCCGCGTTCAAGCACGTAGCCGAGGACCGCACCGATGAGTGTGGCAATCGTGATTGCGAACGCGAAGCGCATCGTCGGATCGGCGATAAGACTGCCGAACGACATGATGCCCGCCTCGGGATGCACGACGTCGAACGTGATGTATGCGCCGAGCATGAAGTATCCGCCCTGCGCGAAGTTCAGGATATCCATTAAGCCGAAAATCAGCGACAGACCCGCGGCGACGAGGAACAAGAGCATCGCACGGAGCAGCCCGGTAAGCAGTGTGATCGCAAATGTTCCGGGTGAGAAGTTGGCGGCGATGAACGCGAAGATCAGTATCGCGCCAATCAGCGCGACGGATGTTGCGACCGACCCACGGCCGGTCGGAACGAGCGACTTGAGCATTACGCCACCCCCAGATACCGCTGCACCGTGGCTTCATCTTGCATCAGGTCAGGCATCAAGCCGGACTGGACGCTGTGGCCATCGTCGATGATGACATAGCGATCGGCCAGACGTGAAGCCACGCGGAAATTCTGCTCGACCAGCAGCACGGTCTTGTCCGCGGCCAGCTCGCGGATGGCGGCCATGAGCTGCTCAATAATGACTGGCGCTAATCCTTCACTCGGCTCGTCGATCAACAGCAGGCGATTGTCGGCCACGAGCGCGCGCGCGACAGCCAGCATCTGCTGCTGCCCGCCGGACAAGCTCCCGCCGCGCAGCGTCACAAGCCGCTTGAGGTCCGGAAACAGTCGGAATATGAAGTCGGACGTGCGTTCGAGGTCGCCGGTGGCGCGCTCGCTAATGCGCAGGTTTTCGAGAACGGTCAGCTCCCGGAAAATCGCGCGGTGTTCCGGCACGTAGCCGACGCCGAGTCGGGCGATCGCATGCGGCGCGCGCGACTTGATGCTCGTGCCGTTGAACAGCACGTCGCCAGCGGACGGCGGGGTCATGCCCATAATCGTGCGCAGGGTGGTCGTCTTGCCGGCGCCGTTACGCCCCAGCAGTACTGTGATGCTTCCGGCAGGGACGGTGAAGTCCACGCCTTCGAGGATATGAAACTGATTGATGAACGTGTGGATGCCCGAAAGCGCGAGAACGTCGGTCATGCGTGCCCTCCGGGCAGGTCGTACAGCTGGCCGAGATACACGTCCTGAACCTGCTTGTTGGCGCCGATCTCCGCTGGCGTCCCCTCGGCAAGCACCTGACCGAGGTTCATCACCGTGATTCGGTCGCACGCGTTCATCACGACGTTCATGTTGTGCTCGACGATGACGATCGTCCGCCCGCCCATACTGCGAACCCGGCTGATGATCTGCATCAGTTCCGGCACCTGTTCGGACGCCATGCCCGCCGTGGGCTCGTCCAGCAGCAGCAGTTTCGGATCAGCCGCAAGAAGGATCGCGAGTTCGAGCTTGCGCTTGCCGCCGTGGGGGAGCACGCTTGCCGGCATGCTGGCATGTCCTTGCAGGCCGACAAGTTCGAGGGCTTCCGCCGCTCGTGTCACGTACGGCACGATGGTCGAGGCGCGCTGAAAAATGCGGAAGTTGTCCCTTCCCAGTGCCTGAGCGGCCAATCGCACGTTCTCAAGCACGGTCAGGTTCGGGAATAAGTTGATGATCTGAAACGACCGGCCGATGCCCAAATGAGCGCGCTGATGAAGCGGGACGTCTGTGATGTCCCGGCCATCATAGATCACGCGCCCGCTTGTGGGCCTAAAGTTGCCGCACAGCAAGTTGAACAGGGTCGTCTTGCCGGCGCCGTTGGGACCGATAACGGCGTGGGTCGTACCTTCTTCGACCTGAATTGATACGTCGCTAACCGCGACCAAGCCGCCGAACGCCTTCGTCAACGAGTGCGTTTCAAGAATTGGTGTCATGTCACTGTTCCAAGAATGGCGTCCGGGGGCGTTGGCGCTGCCCCCGGACGGATACTCTTTGCGGCTATTCTTCGGCTCTCATGGCTTCGACTGCCGGCGTGACGACTTCCTCGATGAAGGTGTCGTTCAGCGCGCAGCGATCGGCGTAGTCGCCCTCCAGCTGGCAGGGCGGGTTCGCTGCCAACGCATCGACCTCGGCGATCAGCGTCCAGAACGCGTACTCGGGGCTGTCGAGGTTATCCAACTGCGCGACGTACATCGGCACCAGCACCTGATGATCGCCCGGGCGGATGAAGTACGTACCCTTCGGGCCTTCGAATACCAGACCCTCGAGCTGCGGGATGAGCGATTCGGGCAGCGTATCACCGCCAGCAGCGTCGACCGCGGCATACAGCGCCTGACCGGTCGCGAACGCACACTCGGTGAACAGGTCGGGGTAGTCGACCGCGCCCATCGTTTCAGTGACCGCGACGTGCTTCTCGACCAACCAGTCATTGACCTCGGTCTGCGGGAACGCGTAGTGGTAAACGCCCGGCGCGACCTGACCGATCGTGCTCGGGTCGGAAAGCGCGACGAGATCATTGCTGTTGAGCGCGCCAATGACGGCCATGTTCTCGTAGATCCCGAACTCGGCGATCTGCTGCAGAAGCGGGATTGTCGTATCACCGGCCCAGATCGGGAGCAGAACCTCGGCGCCGCTGTCGCTCACCTGTTGGAGATAGGCGGTGAAGTCGGTCGTTTCAAGCGGGGCGTAAATGACCTCGCTGGCGAAGTTGACGCCGAAGGCACCCAGAGTCGCCTCGTAGGCGGCGGCAGAGGCGCGACCGAAGTCATAGTCGGCGGCGAGGATAACCCAGTTTTCGCCCAGCTCGGTGGCGTACGATGCGAGTGCCAGCGAATCCTGCGCCGTGTTGCGGCACACGCGGAAGGTGTTCGGGTTGAAGTTCGAACCGGTGATCGTGGGCGATGCACCGGGAGCGGCAAATAGGATCGTCTCGTAGTCGACGGCCACTTGCTGCAACCCAAGCGTCACGCCCGAGGACGGGGCGCCAACGAGAATTTCAACGCCCTCGTTTTCGATCAGCTCGCGTGCCTGCTGGCTCGCGGTGTCCGGGTTGCTTGTGTTGTCGCGGACGAGGATCTCTACCGGTCTTCCGGCGATCGTCAGATCGGCCAGCGCGGCGTCGAGGCTGTCATACTCGGCCGGGTCGATGCCGGCGGCGTACAGCAGGCCCAGCTTGAGGCCATAGTCAAGCTCGACGCCGTAAATGGCGAGCACGCCGGACAGGTCGGTCAACAAGCCGATCTTGAGCGGCGCGGCTTCCTGCGCGACGCTGCCGAAGGCCAGCAGCGCGGCGAGGAGAACAAGGACTACTATTTTGGCACGCATGTGTTCCCTCCAGTGAGTGTCTTGCTACAGCGGGCGACTACGGCTCGCTAAGCGCGGATTGTAACCTGTTCACCGTATTGGTCAAATGATCGTCGGCAAACCTGTTAGGCGCGCGCGAGCAGCGCGTGAAATGCCGCGTTGAACTCCTGCGGGTATTCGAGGTACGGCGTATGGCCGCAGTCCTTGAGTGGAAGTATCGAGACGTCACCGCTCTCGGATGCGTACTTGGCAAGCACGGCGCTGATCTGGCTGATCATCGGCTGCGGCGGGAACACATAGGCGCCCGGCCAACCCGGGACGACTCCGAACGCTCCGAGCGTTCCGAGGTCGAACAGTGAATTGTCGCTGACGATCTGGTCGTCGGCGCCGTAAACCCACAACACGGGCGGCTTGACCGGGTTCGTCCAAATCTTGCTGACATCGCCCGTGTATTTCGGCGACAGCGCGTTGATCGGCCCGAACACGCCCGGCGCGACGTTGGGCCAGTTCGGCGACGCCACGAAATCCCCGGCGTACTGCTGTGGCCCGGTGTGCTCGCTGAGCAAGCCGGATAGCAGATCCTCCTCGCGCGCGGCGCGGAACGGCGGTTTCCAATAGAACTTGTTCATCACGTCGCGCGGTGAGTTGGGTGTATCCGACCTATCGCCGTCTGCAATGGCCTGCACGAACCCAGCGTTGACGACCCCGCCGCCCGAGCCGGCGAAGTCGGCATAGCATGGCTGACCGTCCGTGCCCCTCGTGCCGCCGAAACCATACGGCGAACTCGCCGCTGCCAACGTTACCGAGAGCAGGCGGTCGGCATGGTCGCGCAGCAGGCCCCAACACACGCCGCCGCCGAGGCTGTGCCCCGCGATGTGAAACTGGTTGACTCCGAGCTGATCCATGAGCGCAATCAGGTCGTCCACCCAGTCGCCCGGGCCGCGTGTCGCGTCGATCAACTTGGCCCCGTCCGCGCCGCCGTATCCGCGCAGGTCCGGCGCGATGCCCCGGAAACCAGCGGGCAGCGCGACCATCGTTTCTTCCCAGTAGGTAGCATTGCTTGCGTTGCCGTGAATGAACAGCACCGGGGTGCCGTCGTCCGGCCCGGAGAACAGTACGCGGGTCGATAGGCGGGCCGTTTCGACGTGCTTGGCCGTGACGCCGGGTAGGGTAGGGATATCGATCATCGGCAGCCCCTTTCAGTATCCAATCACAACAAATATGGGCCAAGTTCGCGCCCGGCCCACAGTATACCGATTGCAACGTGTTGTGCGCCGCTGTCTAATGATCGAGATCCCCGACATGCCACTGTCTGCCGGTGCGGGCAAGCAGTTCGTCGGCCGCATCCGGCCCCCACGTGCCGGGGGTGTAGAACGCCAGCGGCGGCGCGTCGGCCGACTTCTCCCATCCGGCGATGATCGGATCGACGATACGCCACGCCGCTTCGATCTCGTCTTCACGCGTGAACAGCGCGGCGTCGCCAGAGATAGCGTCGATCAGCAGTCGTTCGTAGCTGTCCGGCACGGTCGACGTCTCGAAGCTATCGCGGTAATGAAAGGTGAGATCGACCGGATGCATCGACTGTGTCGTCTCGGGCTCTTTCGCTTGAATCGTGAGATGCACCCCTTCGTCCGGCTGAATCCGAATCGAGAGCACGTTGGGCGTGATCGCATTCGGGTCGACGCCGTCGAACATCAGGTGCGGTGGCCGGCGAAATGTAATCACAATCTCGGACTGCTTGCGCGCAAGGGCCTTTCCCGACCGCAGGTAGAACGGGACGCCCTGCCAGCGCCAACTGTCGATGTACAGCTCCAGCGCGGCATAGGTGGGAGTCTTGCTGTCGGGTGCGGTGCCCGATGCCTCACGGTAGCCGGCGTACTGCCCGCGGACGGTGTGCGATGGGTCCGGCGGCCGGACAGCCCTAAGTACCTTGACCTTCTCGTCGCGCAAGGCGTTGGCCTCGAACGAAGTAGGCGGTTCCATGGCGATGAGGGACAGGAGCTGCATCAGATGGTTCTGGAACATGTCTCGCAGCACACCAGCCCCGTCGTAGAAGTCTGCGCGGTGCCCGACGTCGACCTGCTCGGCAACGGTGATCTGCACGTTGTCGATCGTGTTGCGGTTCCACACCGGCTCGAAGATCGAGTTGGCGAATCGGAAGAACAGGATGTTCTGCGCGGTCTCCTTGCCGAGGTAGTGGTCAATCCGGTAGACCTGACTTTCGCCGAACACCGCATGGATCGTGTCGTTCAGCGCGTGCGCGGATGCAAGGTCGACGCCGAACGGCTTCTCCACGACGATGCGGCGCCAGCCCGCGTCTTCGTTTGCCATGCCGTGCGTGCCGAGATGCTTGACGATCGGCGCGTACAACTTCGGCGCGACGGACAAATAGTACAGCCGGTGTTCAACGTCCGATCCGCACGCGTCCAGCGCCTGCTTGACCGTCTGCATGCCGTCCGATTGGCCGGCGTCGGCCGCAACGTAGCGCATGCGCGGGGCGAACGCGTTCCAGCGCTCGTAATCGAAGTGCTCGGGCGAAAACTGCTGCACGCCATCTTTCATGCGCTCGCGAAATTCCTCATCCGAGAACTGTGAGCGCGACACGCCGACGATATGCACGTTGTCCGGCAGGCGACCTTTGACGTGCTGGTTGTACAGGGCCGGGACCAGCTTGCGATGCGTGAGGTCGCCCGAGGCACCGAAGATGACGACTGTGATCTGTTCGCTGTGCTGCATCGGCTAGTCTCCCGCCTTCTTGACGGCGTGACCGCCGAACGCGTTACGCATGACCGACAGCAGCTTATCGGTGTATCCATCCTCGCGGCTGCGGATACGGCGCTCGAGGGCGGTCGTGATGACCGGCGCTGAAATGTTCAGATTGATCGCCTCGAACACCGTCCAGCGCCCCTCACCGCTGTCGGGCACATAGGCTGCTATGTCCTCGAGCGCCTGATCTTCGGTCAGCGCGTCGTGAATCAGGTCAAGCAGCCACGACCGGACCACGCTGCCGTCCTGCCAAATACGTGTGATTTCGGCGAGGTCGAGGCCGAACTCCTTCTTGGCACGCATGATCGACAAGCCTTCGGCGAACGCCTGCATCATGCCGTACTCGATGCCGTTGTGGATCATCTTGGTGAAGTGACCGGCACCGGCCGGCCCAACGTGGCCCCAGCCGCGGTCGGGCGCCGGGGCAAGCGCTTTGAAGATCGGAGTCAGCGCTGCGACGGCCGCATCGTCTCCGCCGATCATCAGGCTGTAGCCGACTTTGAGCCCCCACACCCCGCCCGACGTGCCGACATCGACAAAGTGAATGCCGAGCGGCTTGAGTCGCTCGGCCGCGGCCATCGAGTCGGCGTAGTTGGAATTCCCCCCGTCGATGATCGTGTCTCCCGGCGACAGGCGTTGGGCGAGATCGTCGATCGTGGATTGGGTCGGCGCGCCGGCGGGGACCATCAGCCAAACTGCGCGCGGCGCATCAAGCTGCTGGACCACCTCGTCCAGTCCGTCGGCCGGGACAGCGCCGCCTGCCGCCGCAAGCGTCACTGCCTCGTGGTTGCGATCGTAGGCGACAACCGAATGACCCGCGCGAATCAGGCGAGTCGTCATGTTGGCCCCCATTTTGCCAAGGCCGATCATTGCGATTTTCATGGGTTCAATCCTCGGTGATGTACTTGCCTAACGAGACTCTGACGCGCAGGAAAGTATGGGCTTACGGTGCAGCACTTCCACCACAGAGGATACCGCGCACGCGATGTGGCCAAGTAGTCCTCTCGTCCGCTTAGGCGGCGGTATAATGAATACATACAGTGAGGTACGTCGCACAGGAGGCGAAACAATGCTGTCTCGAACGCAGAAGTGGGATCGGCTCAAGGCGAACCCCAAAGCCTCGGTGCTCGTGATTGGCGCGGGAATCAACGGCATCGGCACGTTTCGCGATCTCGCCCATCAAGGCGTAGATGTCGTCCCTGGTTGACAAGGCGGACTATGGTTCCGGTGCCAGCGCCGCATCGAGCCACATGTTGCACGGCGGCATCCGCTACCTTGAGAACGGCGAGTTCCGGCTCGTGCGCGAAGCGCTGACCGAACGCAACTTGATGCTGCGCAATGCCCCGCACTACTCCAAGCCGCTACTGACCTCCATTCCGATCTTCAACCTGTTCAGTGGTTTGTTCAACGCGCCGCTCAAGTTTCTACGACTTCGCGAGAAGCCGTCCGAGCGTGGTGCAGTCGTGATTAAGATCGGCCTGATCTTCTACGACTGGTTCGCGCGCAGTTACCGTGTGATGCCAACTCACCGCATTCTCGGCCGTGACGAGGCGCTCAAGACGTACCCTGGCCTGCGTGAGGACGTCAAGTACGTGGCGCAGTACTACGACGCGTACATGCCGTACCCGGAGCGGATCTGTCTCGAACTGGTACAGGAAGCAGAGCGCGTGTCCGATCAGGCGATCGCGCTGAACTACGTGTCGGCGGTCGGCGCATCAAAGGACAGCGTGCAATTGCGCGATGAACTGACCGGGGAGACGCTGGACTTCACGCCGAAGGTCGTCGTCAATGCGGCGGGGCCGTGGATCGACTTCACGATGCGATCGATGGGCATTGAGTCGAAGTTCATCGGCGGAACGAAAGGCTCGCACTTGATCCTCGATCATCCCGAGCTGTACCGGGCGTGCAGCGGAGGCGAGTTCTTCTTCGAGAACAAAGACGGCCGCATTGTGCTGATCCTGCCGTTTGTCGACGGCCGCGTGATGGTCGGCACGACCGATATTCGGATCGACGACCCGGACAAGGCGGTGTGTACGCCCGAAGAGACACAGTACATGCTCGAACTGGTGAACCGTATCCTGCCGGGAATCACGGTCAGCGAAGAGCACATCGTGTTCAAGTTCAGCGGTGTGCGTCCTCTGCCTACCGCCGACAAGGGGTTCACCGGCAACGTAAGCCGCGATCATCACATTCAGGTTACCGAGCCGGACGGCGCAGTCTCGTTCCCGACGTTGTCTCTCGTTGGCGGCAAATGGACGTCGTACCGTGCGTTCAGCGAACAGACCGCAGACCGCGTTCTGAGCCGGCTCGGACGCGAGCGCAAGGCATCGACGACACACATCGCCTTCGGGGGCGGGCGCGATTACCCGACGGACGAGAAGGCGTGGATCACCGATCTGGAAGCCGAGACTCATATCGACCGCGAGCGTCTGCAGACGTTGTTCGAGCGTTACGGCACGACAGCGCGTGATATCGCCGGCTTTATGGCGGATGGCGAGGATGCGCCGCTGCGGTTCCATCCCGGCTACACAAAGCGCGAGATCGAATGGATTGCCGCGACCGAGCAGATCACGCATCTTGACGACCTCGTGCTTCGTCGTACCGTGATGGCCTGGCTCGGCGGATTCACGCGCGACCTACTGGTCGAGGTCGGCCACATCGTCGCTGGTGTTACCGGTTGGGACAAAGACAGGACCGCCGCCGAGATAGAGCGGGCAGCGGCGATCCTAAAGAAGAAGCACGATCTGACCGTGTAGGCAGAGGCTTTACTGCCGGGTGTACTCGATCCCGGGGCGCAGTTCGAGGTGATAGGCGTCCCACTGGTATTTCGCGTGCATTCCCGCGCTTTCGTAAAGCCGCACAGCGTTGGTGAGGCTGCTGGCGTCGACGTTGAGCGTCAGGCCCTTTTTGCCAAGCGCGTGCGCGGTCACAAAAGCATGCTGCAACAGCTGACGCGCCAACCCTTGGCGCCGGTAGCCCGGCATGATCGCCAACCAATGTGTGTTGGCGTAGTCGGGGTCGTCCTCGTCCGATGGATGAACGGTAAGCAGACCAACCGGTAGATCGCCGTCCATGAGGAAGAAGATCAAGTTGGGGTCGGTGTCCGGCCATGACAGCATGTCGTTTACGCGATGGAGCGGGTGTTCCATCGTCCACTTGACGAGCCAACCCCGATGGTCGGCGAAGCTGTGACCGTAGACATAGGCGAACATGCGCGGGTCGGGCCGGTCGGCATACGTGATCAGGCGGATGCCTTCGGGGAAGGTCGCCGGCTCAGGAGCAGCATCGAACGTGATCCGCATCGCGTAGAACGATCCGGCATAGTAGAAGCCATGCCGCTTGAGCGCGTGCTTGGTGAAATCGTGCGCGCCAAACGCCGTCGCTTGAAGGACCACGCGTGCCTCGTCAGGGACGTGAGGAACTGCCTTGCGTGCCCGATCGATCGACCATTCGATCAGGCGGGCGCCGATTCCCTGTCCGCGGTACTGCGGCGCGACGATTCCCCACATGAACGGGCGAACTGGCGGGTCACGGTACTCAAAAACGGCGGTGAACCCGACGATCTCTCCGCCTTGCGTGGTGACGACGATCGCGTCGCGCTCCAGCTCGAAGCGCGCCCGGCCCAACCAGTCATCGCGCACATCCTCCAACGAGAGTCCGGCATGCCCGATTGAGGACAGATCAAACTCGCAGATTAGCCGATGAACGTCGGGAAAGTCCGACATGGTCATTGGCCGCAGGTTGACGTCCTTTTGGACCGTCTGCACGGTTTCGCTCTCCATTGCTGTACCTCCATGTCGCCAAGCACCCACGTTATGCTCGAAATCAGGAGTTGTCAAGGGGTCAGGAAAGTTCAGTCATGAGAGGCTTGCTCAGCCCTATCCGCCGAACTCCGCCAAAGCTTGCCGGCGATTCGTGATGATGCGGTAGTTCAACATCAGCAGGGCGAGTAGACGATCACCATCGGCGTGTTTGCGAACATAGAAACTGATCCAGCCGGTGTCCTTCAGCAAGTGATGGACTTCGGCGCGACCCTCGGCAACCAGCTTGTCGCGCACCCGCTTGGGGAAGGGGATATCGGCCCACGAGTCGCCGTGGAGATGCCCGATCTCGCGCCCGTTGACCCGGAACTCGACCCCGCCGAATCGGTGCGGCTCGGCCGATACACCCGGAAGAACCGTCATCTCGTCCGCAATGCGCTGCGCGAGGCTCATGCGCAGCCCTTCTAACGCCCTACCGCGTTTAAGAGCGCCGCCGCAGCCTCGATCTCGTCCTGATTGATCGTGTGACCCATACCCGGGTAGATGCGCTTGTCGACCTCACCGCCCATCGTGCTCAGGATGCTGGCCGTCTCATCGACCCGTTCGATTGGAATGTGGCTGTCCACGTCGCTGCACCCGATGAACACGGGCGTCCCGGCCAGTGGCGTGCCGGGATGGTGGATCGGCAGCGGTTTGTTTGCGTCACCGATTAGCCCGCCGCTGAATGCCAGTATTGCCCCGTACCGCCGCGGATGCCGGGCGGCGTATTCGGTCGTCAAGCACGCGCCCTGTGAGAATCCGCCGATCGCGATGCGTTCGGGCGGTATGCCGTTGTCGCCGAGATGCTGCACAAGGCGGTCAACCGCCGCGAGCGCCGACGACAAGTATGGCTCGTTCTCCTCGACTGGGCGCATGAACCGCTGCGGATACCACACGTTACCAGTGGCTTGCGGCGCGAGGACAGCGAAGTCCGCGACCGCAAATTCAGGCGCGAGCGTCAGGATTTCGCGGGCCGTCGAACCGCGCCCGTGAATCAGGATCAGCGCACGGTTGGCGGACTCGATCGGTGCACCGGTGTGCAGGACTTCGATGCTGCCGTGCGGGTCGTTCACTGAAAGCATAGTGTCTCCTTGTCTAGCGGACTCGAAGCGCCGGAGTCGCCACAGCCGCGGGATCGACGTGCGGCGGGAGCAGCAGCGAAGTGCCGAGCGATTCGGCCGGCTCATCGACCATGAACCCCGGGCCCAGCGTCGCCAGCTCGACGATTTGCCCGTCGGGGTCCTTCGTGTAGATGCTCTTGAAATATGTGCGATCGCGTACGGGCGATACGGTCAATCCGGCGTCGACCAGCCTTGCCCGCCACGCCAGCAGCGAGTCCTCATCGGACACGGCGAGCGCGAAATGGTGCGTATGGCCAACGCCGAGCCGCGCGATGCGGGTCTTCTTCGGATCGCGCTCGAAGTACGTGATGAGCGTGCCCGGCTGACCGTCGGCGGCAGTGCTCCAATACCAGTGTTTGCTGTTTGGATCGTCGAAGTTAATCGTTTGCTTGACGAGGCGTAGGCCGAGCAGTTCGCCGAAGAACGCATGGGTCCGGTGAATGTCGGCGCCGATGGCGGTGATGTGGTGCATGCCGGATGACAGGGTCATATCGGGTTCGATGCCTTCGACCGGCTCAGGCCACGTCTCGGCGGCGATGGTCTCGTTGTCGCGGCCCTGCGCCGTGACATCAAGCGGCGGTCGCTGCTCGATCTGGCCCAGCGCGTCCAGCGGTTCGTCCACGCCAAAGCCCGGGCCCGCTGTCGCCAGCTCGATGATGACCCCATCGGGATCGTCGAAATAGATCGACTCGAAGTACGTCCGGTCGAATGGACCGCGCACCTCGATGCCGAGGTCGGTCAGGCGGCGTTTCCACTTGAGCAGCACCGACCGGTCTTGAACGCTCATCGCGTAGTGATGCGTCCCGCCGATGCCATGCGCGCCTTTCGGCGCTTCCGGCCACTCGAAATACGTGACAACCGTTCCCGGCCGGCCGGTGCTGTCTCCGAAATAGATGTGATAGCTTGACGGATCGTCAAAGTTGACGGTCTGCTTGACGACGTTCAGGCCGAGAATCTGCGTGTAGAAGTCGATCGTGCGCTGCATATCACGCGCGACGAGCGTAATGTGGTGAAGGCCGACCACGGTCATGTCAGCGATGTTCCCTGTGCTAAGCATCGTACCGGATACGGTAAACGACGCTGCGCAGCGTCAGCCGCTTACGTTAATGATTGATATGTCCCGCGCAGCTTGCTTGCCGCGTAGCTGTCCACGATCCACCGCACGTTACCGTTTCGAGGCGCGATTGCCTGCGCCGGGAATCGGTTGATGTCGCGCGGGCCTTCGAGGGTGTGAACGAGCGCGTCGGCCTTGCCACTTCCGGTGACGAGAAAGACGACTTGCCGAGCTTCCGACAATGCGGCAGGCGTCATCGTTACGCGCCATGAGTCGAGCGCGGCGGAATGCGCCGGTATCGCCCACATCTCGTTTTCACGGATCGCAATCGAGTCCGGGAACAATGAGGCGGTATGGCCGTCGCCGCCCATGCCAAGAAACACGAGGTCGAACACCGGGCTTTGGCGCGTCGCCGCGAAATCGCGCACCAGACGATCGTATTCTGCGGCGGCATCGACCGGGTTGATCTCGCCTCGAATGCGGTGAACGCGCGCGCCAAGGCCGGCAATTCTCTTCAGCAGTACACCGTTCGCCGCGCCAAAGTTGCTATCCGTATGATCGGGCGGCACGCAGCGCTCGTCGCCGAAGAACACGTCGATTGCCGACCAGTCGAGCGCATCAGCCTGTTCGGCGATCAACGCGTACGCCCCGAGCGGCGTCGTTCCGCCGGAAAGTACCCAAGCCAGCGGCCGGCCCTCGCGACGCGCGTCGCGGGCTGCATCGAGGAATGCGTCTGCCGCAGCAACCGAGACGTCGCGGCTTTCAGCCAAGATTTCGACACGCATACGGCCTCCTGTGGTCATCAAAAGATCAACGACAGTCCCAACACGACGAGCGCAATCTGCACCGCGCGCCGAAAACCCTGCGGGCTAACGAATCGGTCCAGCCACATGCCGATCAACAACCCGCACAACATCGCTACAGTCGCCACGATCGCCACCTCGAAGACCTGAGGCGTATAGCGTCCGTTGAGCAGGTGGGAGAAGATCACGATCGGGGTATTGACGATGAAGGCGCCTTGTATGCTGGCCTTGAACTCGCTGGGAGTCCAACCTTGCGTCGTCCCGTAGATGACGTAGGGCGGCCCGCCGGTATTGTATGCGCCGCTCAACAACCCCGCCGCGCCGCCGAAGAGATAGCCCCAGCGCGGGTCTGCGAGATGCGGCATGCTTGGGCGAAGCAGCGAATACGCGCCGTATCCGGCAACGACGACGCCGAGAATCGCCAGCATCAGGCCATCGGGCAGGCGAGGGCCGAATACCGATCCCACCGGAATCATGAGGACAGAGGCCGCCACCAAGCGCCACACGCGGCCCACTGAAAACGAATGTCGATAGCGTGTGATCATCGTGACTTCGGAGGCGAACACCGCGAACGCAAACATCGGCGCGGCGACGGCGATGCCGAGCATCTGTACGAGGATAGGCATTGAGAAGAGCGCCGAACCGAACCCGGTCAGCCCTTGAATCAGCCCCGCGAGGATCATGATCAGCGCGACGACCACCGTGTCCGGCACGGGGGATGCCTTTCGATTGGTGAGGTAAGACAGGCACGCGTCCGACGTCGGGCAGGCCGGCCGAGCCGATTCCGACGCTACTCGACTAGAGTATACAGCGTCGTCTCAGGAAAAAACGCCGACCACGCGAACCAAAAGTGCGGCGCGGCCAGCAGCTGGTTGAGCTGCGTGCCGGCCAGCTCGCCGCTGGTCGCGGTGCCGAAGAAGTCCCAAGTCGATCCGGTCTGCTCGTCCGTGATAGCGCCGTTTTCGCCGGCCGTAAACGTCAGTACGGTGTCGCCGACCTGCCGGTCGTAGAGGGCTGCCATACCGACATCGCGCGAGTCGTCGATGGCCGTCGCGTCGAGCGCGCTTGCGACCCCGGGCTGCCAGAACGCGGCCACCGGAATGCCCTCGACATCATCGTTGATTACGAAGACCTCGGCCAGCGTGTCCAAATCGTATGCCACCGCAGACTGGCCGAGCCGGAAGCCAAGCACGCGCGCCATTGGCGGCAGACGGTCGTCGAGGTCACCGCTGTACAGGAACGGTACCGTGCTCGAGTCATACCCCGTGTACGGGTTGCGCCCATAATCGCGGAAGACGCCCGTTTCGCGCGAGAGAACCGTGCCGTCCGGATAGCGAGCCGCAAACGCCCCGAAGCTGGTCATCGTGCTCGGGCGTTCGGCCAGCCGCGTTCCGGTAAACGCGCCGACAATGCCCTCTCCGGTCAACTGCTGCCAAAAGGACTGCGTTGCGTCGTCCCACATGATCATATCGCTGTTACGGAGCAGACCACTCACGCCGAACCGCAGCACCTCGCCGCTCACGGTGCGTTCGAACACAAGACCGGCGTTGCACAGCGGGCAGAACGTCACCGCGACCGGCACACCGCCTACCTCGTCGTTGACGATTTCGTGCCACGTTAGAATGGCAAGCGGATAGGCGCGGGCGTCGCCGTCTACCTCGAGCGCAATGACAGGGCTGCGGTCCTCCAGCCACGACGACGCTTGCTCGATCGTCTCGAACTGCGGGTTGTCGATCGGAGGAATGCCGTCCGGCGGCGGTCCGCCCGAAATGATCTCGGAGAGATCGACCGAGGTCAAGCAGAAATCGGTCAATTCCCAGTAGCTGATCGGAAAGCGTGCACGTCCGTCGACGAGCGGGTCGCAGTCGGACTGCGCTCTCACTCCCGCAGGACTCGACGAATTCAGGATTAGCAACAAGAGACCTACGACAAGCCGAACCATGAGGACCTCGACGGTGATGTATCGTCGCAACCAATTACGCATCCGAGGGTTCATTTGGATCGAAACGTACCATGACATCCGCGAGGGACTTCTTTGTGAGCGTCGGCACGACGGCGTCCTCGGCGGGGTAGCCAACGGGTATGAGCACGTAGGCACGCTCGTTCGAGGGGCGACGAAGGAGGTCAGCGAGAAAGCCCATCGGACTCGGCGTGTGGGTGAGCGTCGCCAGCCCGGCGAGGTGCAGCGCCGACAACAGCATCCCGACCGCGATTCCGACCGACTCTGCCACGTAGTAGTGCTTGATCTGGGACTCGGCTCCGGTGATCGGATCGACAGCGCGTCCGTAGCTCTGCGCGAAAACCACGATCAGCACAGGCGCGTCGGTCAGATGTGGCTTCTCCCACGTGGTGCCGATGTGCGCCAACGCCGCCTTCCACTCGTCACTCATCCGCCGGCCGTAGTTTTCGCGTTCTTCGGCCTCGGCCGCGTCTCGAATCTTCGCCTTCAGTGCGGGATCGGTAATGACGGCGAACGTCCACGGCTGTTGATTCGCACCGGACGGCGCGCTGTTGGCGGCCACGATTGCGTTGTCGATCAAGTCACGCGGCACCGGCCGCGTGGAGAAATCGCGCACAGTCCTGCGCTTGAGCATCGCCTGCACGTAATGCTTGCTGCGCTCACGGGCCTCGTCCTCGCTGAGGCGCTCGTAGTCGAGAGGCATGGGGCGGTACGGCGAGTCGTTCATCGGTCCCTCGATCGGGTCGCTCCCGGATGCAACCCATCTGCCGGCGACCGCGATATAATGGCTGCTTCTGGCCTATACTACACTGCGAAGCGAGAACAAAGCACGTGCCCGCCGTTATTGTGATTCTTGTGCTGGCGATGGGACTGGCCGCCGTATGGCTGCTGTACCGCCGGTCTATCCGCCGCCGCCACGCCCGCATTAACCCCGATGCACTGACACTCCCACAGAACCCTGACTGGCTGCTCGACTCTACCGGCGCATCTCACGACCGATTCCTACCTATTGCAACGGCAGTAAATCTGCGCGACATCGGCGGATACCCTGCGGCAAATGGCAAGCGCGTCCGGTGGGGGCGGATCTACCGCAGCGGCACACTCAGCGAGCTGTCCGAGGGCGATGTGCACTTGGTGGCACAGCTTGGTCTCAAAGTCATTTGCGACCTGCGGACGGAACGCGAGGCGGAACGGTCGCCCGACCTTCCTGAACGGTTCGGCGCGAGACCGGCCTTCATACCGCTGAAGGCAGATCACGGCGCGAGACGGCGACTGATCGTCCTGCTGTTCCGGTCTGCACAGATGCGACAACTCGTGTACGAGACTTACACCGACCTGATTCTTGAGTACAACGCCGGCGTCATCGGCGCGTTTTTGAGGTTGGCGGCGGACGCTGAGAACTATCCGCTGCTGTTTCACTGTTCGGCCGGCAAAGATCGTACTGGCGCCGCGGCGATGGTGTTGTTCGGCCTGCTTGGCGTGCCGGACGAAGTGATCGTCGCCGACTACAGCTTGAGCAACAAGTATCATCATCGGTTTCGCGAGTATGTGGGCGAGGCGGTGGTGCGCTTCAAGTGGATGGCGATCACCCCCGACGACATGACCCCGTTTGCCGTCGCCGATCCTGCCGTCTTGCGCGACGTGATCGCGGAATTGCGACGGCGCTATGGTTCGTTTGAGGACTATGCTTTGACGCGCTGCGGGATCGACGAGTCGGTCATCGCCGCGCTGCGCGCGAATCTACTGGAGGAATAGCAGGCAATGCGAGTTACACTCGTCCGTCACGGCCAATCGCTCAATAACGCCCACGGCGACCAACAGCGCCATCACGACCCCGAGCTGACCGAACTCGGGCATGAGCAGGCGCGTCTGCTCGCAGAGTGGTTCAAGAACGCGCAGGACATCGAGGAGATCGTGCGTATGGGTACGCATGACTCCGGTAGGCTCGCACCGCGTCGAACACACATTACGAGAATCTACGTTAGTCCGATGCACCGTGCTCTGCAGACTGCCA
The DNA here is from genome assembly GCA_016716525.1 of Candidatus Flexicrinis affinis. NCBI lineage: Bacteria > Bacillati > Chloroflexota > Anaerolineae > Aggregatilineales > Candidatus Flexifilaceae > Candidatus Flexicrinis > Candidatus Flexicrinis affinis. The sequence goes on along the minus strand of JADJWE010000001.1, from coordinate 1,797,146 downwards.
AGCATCTGCATGATGCGCTGGATGTCACGACGTCGGTCTGGACGGATATTCACGAGAGCGGCGGCCTGTATTTGCACACGCCGGAAGGAGTCCAGAGCTTCCCGGGGATGACGCGTGAGCAGATGCAGCAGGATTTCCCCGGCTACGACTTGTCAGATACCGTTACCCAAAATGGCTGGTACGACCCGAGCCGGGGCGAGGAGGACCTGTACGGGTGCTATGCCCGCGCGATGCGGGTTGCGTCCTCGTTGCGGTCGCAGGCACGCGACAAGTCAAACAGTGACGAGCATATCCTGCTGGTGTCGCACGGAAACTTCATCAACGCGCTCATTCACGCGCTGCTCGACAACCTGCCGTCCGAGCACGCTTACCACTGGATGTACAACACGGGTCTGACCCGCATCGACTTCGTCGGCGAGGGGATGATGCTGGTCCGCTACGTCAACCGCATCATGCATCTCCAGGCGCATCAAGTGACGTAAGAGCCTCGTAGAAGTACAGCATAGCGTGAATGCCGCGTTTGAAACTGCGCAGCATGATGTGTTCGTTCTGGCTGTGCGCACCGCCCAGCTTGTGGCCGAACGGCATCAACACGATGGTGGTATCGAGGTGACGCTGGAAGGCCGTTACGACGGGCACGCTGCCGCCGTCGCGATTCCACAAAGGCTCGGCCGACCACGCTCTCTGATACGCTGTCCGGACCGCTTGCATCGGCGCCGAGTGGCGATCGACGACAAACCCGGGCGATCCCTCTTCCAATTCGACGACCTCAACCGTTACGCTGGCCGGCACGAGACTCATAACGTGTGCCTTCACCGCTGCGAATATGGTGTTCGGATCTTGATTGGGAACCAATCGGCATGAGAAGCGTGCAAAGGCAGTTGACGGCAGCACCGTCTTAAAGCCGCTGCCAGTGTAGCCGCCGGAGATTCCGTTGATCTCCAACGTCGGGCGGGCCGAGATGCGCTCGTGAATTGCGAAACCCTCTTCGCCCCACGGCTGAGGCGCGGACGCATTCTGGTGCCACTCGTCGACGATTGCCTCGGCGATACCGCTCAACGCCACGCGCTCGTCGGGCGATAGCGGCGCGACGGCATCATAGAATCCCGGTACCGTCACTTTCCCGTCAGGCGTATGAAGCTGTGCCACGATCTCGGCAAGTGCCTGCGCCGGATTGTGTACGGTCCCACCGTAGTGGCCGCTGTGCAGGTCACGCCGGGGGCCTTTGACGCGAATCTCGCCGGTGACCAAGCCGCGCAATCCGTACACCAGCACCGGCTGATCCGGGTCGGGCATGCTGCCGTCAGTGATCACCGTGACGTCGGCCTTGAGCAGGTCCGGGTTTTCCGCCACGAACGCGAAGATGTGCTCCGAGCCTGACTCCTCTTCGCCTTCGAACAGTACTTTGACGTTCACTGGCGGCGATCCCGCGCCGATCATGCAGGCGATGGCCGAGAGCTGGGCGATCACGTGAATCTTGCTGTCGACCGCACCGCGTGCATACAGCTTGCCGTCGATGATTTCCGGCTCGAAGGGTTCGGTGTCCCAACCATCTTCGCGGGCGGCGGGTTGAACGTCGTAGTGGGTGTAGATCAGTACGGTCGGGGCATCCGGCCCTGCGCCGAGATGGTCGCCGTAGACGAGCGGCAGGTACTCGCCGCGGGTAAACGTGCGAACGTTCTGCATGCCGATGTCATGCATCCAGTCTGACAACCATGCGGCGGCGCGCTCGACATCCGGCCAGTGTGCCGGATCGGTGCTGATGCTGGGGATCGACGCGAGCGCCTTCAGTCGGCCGATAAACTCCTGCAAGCGGCGGTCTGCGGCGATGTGGGCTTCGGCAAACATGGATGCTCCTGAGGGTAGGGAGTGCGGAGACACTTCTCGAAGTGTAGCACCACGGGGCCGGCTGCAGCATAAACGAGTGCCAATGGCGGTCGGGGGCCGCGTTCCGCCGGCCTTGACACTGGCCCCGCGCAGGACTAAAATTCAGGGCAGTAATGTATGCGTTCCGAGGAAGTGGGCAACCCCCACTTTTTTCATAGGTAAGGTCCGCACAGACGTTCTGTGCCGCAGGTGTCACGGGGGTACAACAACTCACATGAGAGAGGATGAGGTCCGGTTCGACCGGGCATTCCAGGAAATCGCCGAGTCGCGCATGCTTCAAGCCGACATCGTGCGTGAGGCGCTCTGCGAAGCCTTGGTGTCTGCCTATCGCAAGGACACCAACGCCAGCAAGGCCCAGCGCATCGAGGCGGAGATCGACCCCAAGCGTGGCCGGCCGACCATCTACGTCGAGAAGGAAGTCGTGGACGACGTATTCTCGCCGCATACCGAGGTCACGCTCGAGGAAGCACGCTTCTTCGATCCCGAGGCGCAGATCGGCGATGTCGTCATGGTACGGGTCGAAAAGACCACCAAGAATTTCGGGCGCATCGCCGCGCAGGCGGCCAAGCAGGTCATCCTGCAGCGCATCCGCCAGGCAGAGCGCGAGAACCTGTTCCAGGAGTACGACCAAAAGGTCGGCGAAATCGTGACGGCGACAGTGCAGAGCGTGACGCCGGCAGCGATCACGTTGAGCCTGAACAGCCGTGCCGAAGCGGTCATGCCGCGCGCGCAGCAGATCCCTGGCGAGAAGTTCCGGCCGGGCGACAAGATCCGCGTTCTGGTCAACGAAGTCAAGAAGTCGTCGCGCAGCCCGCAGATCGTCGTGAGCCGCGCGCATCGCAACATGCTCAAGCGCCTGCTCGAATACGAAGTGCCGGAAATATACAACGGACAGGTCGAGATCAAGAATATCGCCCGCGAAGCCGGTGGCCGGTCGAAGGTCGCGGTCGTCGCGTTGATGGATAACATCGACCCGGTCGGCGCGTGCGTCGGCATCAAGGGCAACCGCATTCAGAATATCGTGAAGGAACTCCACGGCGAGAAGATCGACGTCATCGAGTGGTCGCCCGATCACGAAGAGTTCATCAAGAAGGCGCTCAACCCGGCGCAAGCCCGCGCCGTGTTCCTCGACGACGACCCGGACAGCGGCCGCACGGCGGTTGTGCTGGTTCCGGACGATCATCTCTCGCAGGCGATTGGCCGCGAGGGCCAGAACGCCCGCCTCGCCGCCAAGCTGACGCATTGGCGCATCGACATTAAGGCGGTTAGTGAAGCGGTCGCGCAGGCGTTGGAGCAGGTCGACGCCGAAAACCCCGATCTCGAGCCGGTCATCCAGCGGCTTGGGGCGACGGTGGCCGAAGTGCGCCGAATCATGGAGAAGAAGACGGCCGGCTTGACGGTTCAGCCGGAAGAATACTCGACGCTTGCGCGCTTCGCCGAGGCGGTCGAGACCCATCTGCTCGGCCTGCGCATTCAGTCGCGGCAGGCTCGCCTTGCCGAGATCAACGCACTGCGTGCCACGCTGCCGCAGCCTGCGTTCCAGATCCCGGTCGAGAAGCTGGAACTGCCGGAACCGTTGCTAGACGCGCTGGCCCCGCTCGAAAACGTGGGCGAGATTCTCCTTCGTTTCCTCATCGACGAGAAGCGGATCAACCGCCTGCTGTCCGGCCAGCCTGAAGGCTCGGTCGAGATGCTGCAGGTGGCGCTGGACAAGGTGATGGATCCGGAGGCGCTGGAACAATTGGCCGCCGCCGAGGCGGAGGCGGCTGCAGCGACGGCAGAACCGGCCGAAGCCGAAGTCTCGCCGGAAGCGGTGGAGTTGGCACCGGAAGTTCCTGCCGTGGCGCCGGCTCAATCGCCCGTGGTAGCCTTCCCGGACGAGCTTCCCGCAGACGATCGCCGCCGCGCGCGCAAGGACACGCGTCTTTCGCCTGAGCCGGTCGTCGAAGTCGAGGACGAAGAAGATGTCTTGTCGCCGAAGGGCAAGAAGGGCAAGAAAGGCAAGAAGAAGCATCGTCAGATCTACTTCGACGAGGACCGTGGCGAGATGGTCGTTCGTCGCCAGCATCGCGGTGGCACCGGCGCGGTCTGGGATGACGATTTCGAATAGGGCCGCGTAAGTTAAGGCCGGCGTGGGGACACGGGGATATGAGCGCACCGATCCGCAGACAAACTCCCATACGCATGTGTGCGATCTGCCGCACTAAAGACGCGAAGCGGACAATGACGCGGATTGTCAGGCTGCCGGACGGCTCGATCGCTGTCGACACGACCGGCAAGCGCAACGGTCGCGGCGCGTACTTGTGCGACAACCCGGTCTGCTGGCAGCGCGCGGCCGAGTCTAACGTTCTAGGAACAGCATTGCGCATGGTTCTCACCGACGATGCACGTGCTGTCATTCGCAGTCATTCACCCGCCCAATGAGCGCGCGGATTGGCCGGCGCGGGCGGGCCGTAAATCAGGATCGAATGCGGGCATAGGTAACAGGGTTTTCCTGCTGCCATGTCCGCTCGTGGAGGAAGATATGGTACAGGAAAAGCAGGCAATACTCGTTCCGGACTACATCACTGTCCGGGCGCTGGCCGAACTCATCAAGGCCAGCCCGATCGACGTCATGAAGCGGCTGATCGCCAACGGTGTGATGGCGACGATCAACCAGCAGATCGACTTCGACACAGCAGCCATCGTCATCGAAGAACTCGGTTTCGAGGCATCATCCGAGAGCGCGGTTCAGGCGGAAGCAGCCGAACGCACGCGCGTCGAGAACAGCACGCAGGTGGTCAGCAAGCTTATCCAGAATGAGCGTGCTGAAGACCTGATTACCCGGCCCCCTGTCGTGACGATCCTCGGTCACGTTGATCACGGCAAAACGACTCTTCTCGATGCCGTCCGCAAAGCCCGTGTGGCCGAAGGCGAGGCAGGCGGGATCACGCAGCACATCGGCGCCTATCAGGTAAAGCGCGGCGAGCGCGTCATCACCTTCCTCGACACGCCCGGCCATGAAGCATTCACGCAGATGCGTGCGCGTGGCGCTCAGGGCGCAGACATCGCCATTCTGGTCGTGGCGGCTGACGACGGCGTGATGCCGACCACCCGCGAGGCGCTCAACCACGCCCGGGCGGCGAATGTCCCAATCGTTGTTGCGATCACGAAGGTCGACAAGCGCAACGCCAACGTAGAGCGTGTGAAGCAGATGCTCGATGACGTTGGCCTGCAGCCCGACGACTGGGGCGGCTCGACGCTGATGATCCCGGTCGCATCGCTCAAGGGCGAGGGCATCGAGGACCTACTGGAAGCGATTCTGCTCACTGCTGACGAGTCGCGTATCGTCGCCAATCCGAAAGCTGAGGCGTCGGGCGTCGTGATCGAAAGCCGCGTGGACAAGAGCCGTGGAACGCTGGCGACCTTGTTGGTTTTGAACGGCACACTGCATCGCGGCGACGTCATTACGGCAGGCGATGCCTACGGGCGCATCAAGGCAATGTTTGGTGAGGACGGCGCGCAGGTCGACGAGGCCGGTCCGTCTACCCCGGTACAGGTACTCGGCCTGAATCAGCCGCCGCTTCCGGGCACGACGTTCGACCACGCCAAGAACGAGAAGGTGGCGCGTGACCTCATCGGTGACCGGCACGACGCATCCTCCCTCGCTGCACAGGGGGGTGCTCGCGCGACTTTGACGCTAGAGCAAGTGTTTGCGCAGGTCGCCGCTGGCGACGCCAAAGATCTCAACCTGATTATCAAGGTCGACGTGCAGGGCTCGCTTCAGCCGATCGAGGACTCGTTGAATCAGATCGGCAAGGCGAGTTCTGATGGCGTGCGCCTGCGTATCCTTGCCGCAGATGTCGGCAACATCACCGAGAACGACGTAATGCTTGCCAGTGCGTCCAGCGGCATTGTGATCGGCTTCAACGTGGACGTCGATACGGCGGCACGCCGGACGGCTGAAGCGCACCATGTCGAGATCCGCCACTATGAAGTGATCTACAAGCTGTTCGAGGACATCGAACTGGCGCTCAAGGGCATGCTGGATCCGGTCTATGCGCCGAAGACTATCGGTGTCGCGGAAGTCCGGCAGGTGTTCCGGATCAGCAAGGTCGGCGCGATTGCCGGCAGCTTCATCCGCGAAGGCGAGGCGCGGCGCAGTGCCAAGGCCCGCGTCAAGCGCGGCGGCAAGGTGATCCACGAAGAGGCGTCGGTCAGCTCGCTAAAGCGCTTCAACGAGGACGTGCGCGAAGTGCGGTCCGGCTTCGAGTGCGGTATCGGCCTGAGCAACTTCCATGACTTCGAAGATGGCGACATGATCGAGTTCTTCATCATGGAGCGAGTGAGCTAGTCATGTCCATCAAGCAGGATCGAGTCGCAGGGCGGATTCGCGAGATCCTCAGCCTACTGCTTCTGCGCGAAGTGGCCGATCCACGCCTGCACGATGTCACCGTGACGGATGTCAAGATCGACAGCGAGCTGTCGGATGCGAAGATCTACGTCAATGCGCTGGGCGACGAGTCGCGGCGCGCCGAGGTCCTCAGCGGGCTGAAGCGCGCCAACAGCTATCTCAGGCGAGAGGTCGCTCAGCGCCTACAAGTGCGCAGCGCGCCGGTACTCCACTTCCTTTGGGACGAAGGGCTGGAACGCAGCGAACGGGTCCAGCGAATCTTCCGCGACCTCGTCATTCCGCCGCCTGATCCGGAAGACCTGACCGCGCCCGACGAGGACGACATCGCAGCGGTCGACTACGACGAGGAGGAGCCGCTTGACTAGCGTGCTTGAGGCACTTCAAGGCTCACAGTCGATCGTTATCGTTACACATGTTCAACCGGATGGCGATGCCATTGGCACGTCGCTCGGCTTGGCGCACGCGCTGCGTTCCATCGGCAAACAGGTCGACGTCGCGGTTGATCATGGCGTTCCCGACTACCTCCGCTTCTTGCCCGGTTGGGAGCAAGTTCAGGCGAACTTGTCGGCAGGGGAATGGGACGTGCTGATCGCGGCGGACAGCAGCGATATCGAGCGTACCGGAGACTGTGGGCGATACGCGCGGGCGCACAGCAAGCTCGAGATCAACCTCGATCACCATGCGACCAACACGAAGTTCGGCGACGTACAGATCGTCGTGCCGGAGGCGGTTTCAGCCAGCGAAGTCGCCTATGACGTGTTGACTGCATCCGGCGTGCCCATCGGGCCGGATAGCGCAAAGGCACTGCTGACCGGGCTCGTAACCGACACGATTGGATTCCGGACGAGCAACGTCAGTCCGCGGACGCTGCAGATTGCTCAGGACTTGATGAAGCGCGGCGCCTCATTGACCGAGATCACGGCGCTGACGCTGGACACACGCAGCTTCGACAGCCTTCTGGTGTGGCGCGAGGCGCTGGCTCAATTGACGTTGGACGACGGCGTGATCTACACCATAATTCCGTTCGACGTGTTCCGGCGTCTCCGTGTCGACCCGGCGCTCGACCTCAGCCTGTCGAGTTTTTTGGTGAAGGTTGACGAGGCGATGATTTCGGCGACGTTCAAAGAGCTGCACGACGGGCGTGTCGAACTGAGCCTGCGGTCCAAACTGGGCTTTGACGTTTCACGGGTGGCGTACCAATTGGGCGGCGGCGGGCATGTTCAGGCGTCCGGTGCCACGATCGACGGCCCGCTCGATGCCGCGGTGGGTCGCGTGCTGGCACTGCTGAAGGACGCCGTCCATGGCGGCAAGTTGATCGTCCGGTAGAACCGTGTTCGGGTTCCTCAATCTCGCCAAACCGCCCGGTATGACCAGTCACGATGTCGTTGCGACAATTCGCCGTGCGCTGCGGCAGCAGGGTAGGGGGAACGTAAAGGTTGGGCACGCCGGCACGCTCGATCCGATGGCGACGGGCGTCCTCGTCGTGTGCTTGGGCGCGGCGACGCGCTTAAGCGAGTACGTGATGGCGCACACCAAGCGCTATCGCGCGGCCGTTGTTCTTGGAATCGAAACAGACACGTACGACTCGGACGGCAGTGTCGTCGCGCACGCGCCAGCGGATCATCTCATGCAGGCGGATGTCGAACGTGCGGCAAGCCGGCTGACCGGCGATATCGACCAGATTCCACCCATGCACAGCGCGATCAAGGTCGGCGGGCGCAAGCTGTACGACATCGCGCGTGCCGGGCAGTCTATCGAGCGAACTCCGCGGCGCGTGAGAATCGACCGTATCGACGTGCTTGGCTTCGCTGCCGACAGCGCCGCTAGTACTGCAACCGTGCTGATTGACGTGACATGCAGCGCCGGGACCTACATTCGGAGTATTGCGCATGATTTGGGCGAGATGCTCGGTACGGGCGCGCACCTGTCGGCTCTAGAGCGTACCGCGAGCGGCCGCTTCAAGGTGGAGGACGCCATACCCCTTGCGACGCTCACGGCCGAATTGGACTGGAATCCTTATCTGATCGCGCCATTGAAAGCGCTTGATGACATGCCACGCATTGAGCTCACGTCAGAAGACGTCTCGCACATAACGCACGGCCGGCCTATACCCGCTGAGGCGCCAGACGACACCACAGCCGCGGCGGTCTACGCTGGCGAACTTGCCGCGATCCTCGCTGCGCGGGGTGGCGCGTGGCATCCGCACAAAGTATTCTTGCACGCTGAAGCCGGGTAATCCCCTGAAACGGTAACGCACATGACGCATGTGGACTCGCTGCAAGCGATCCGTCTTTCACAGCCTGCGCAGGTCACGATCGGCGTATTCGATGGCGTACACGTCGGCCATCAACACCTGATCCGCGAGCTTGTCGCCCGCGCCCGCGCCAGCGGCAACGTGACCGTCGTGCTAACGTTCTTCCCGCATCCTGCCGCTATCCTCCGTGGAATCACTGGCCGCTACTACCTGACTTCGCCGGACATGCGCGCCGAGGAGCTCAAGAAGCTCGGCGTCGACGTCGTTATCACACAGCGCTTCGACGACGAATTCCGGCGCATACGTGCGGCCGACTATGTCGACCTGCTCTGCCGCCAGATTCCGATGCGCGAGATGTGGGTCGGTGAACGCTTTGCGCTGGGTTACGAGCGTGAAGGAACGGTGAGCTTTCTGCGTGAGCTGGGCGAGCAGTACGGATATACGGTGCATGAGCTCGAACTTGTCACGAGCGAGGATCAGGAAGCGATCAGCAGCACGCGCATTCGCGAACTGCTCGAGTCGGGCGACGTCAAGGCGGCGGGCGAGCTGTTGGGGCGGCCGTTTGCTGTCCGCGGCGAGGTCGTCCAAGGCGATCAGCGTGGCCGGACAATTGGATTCCCGACCGCGAATCTCTCGATCTGGGACGAGCAGCTCCTGCCTCCCTTTGGCGTATACGCCGGATATGCATCGTTCGATGGGTCTACCCATCCGTGCGTGACGAACCTCGGCGTACGACCCACGTTCGAGGGGAGCCAACTGCGTGTCGAAGCGCATTTGCTCGACTTCGACGGCGACCTGTACGGGAAAACCTCACCGTCTCCTTCGTCCAGCGCCTGCGCGGTGAGATCAAGTTTCCCTCAATCGACGCGCTCGTCGCGCAGATCAGGGCCGACGTTAACGTCGGGCGAAGCGTTTTAGGACTCCCCTTCTAATCAAAGTTTGTGCAACTCACCCAAGCAAGAGCCTTGTTAGCATTGGGCCGTACGCTTGCGCGTGGCTATAATTCCGGTACGCCGATTACATGTCGGCTATCGTAATTTTGCGTTTCTTCCCGTGTGAAGGGATGGCGAAACGCGACGAAAGGATCACTCCAAAATGCTTCGCAGCAAGTTTTTGACCATAGTTGTACTGGTGTTGGTCGCGCTGGCGGTCAGCCTCGGCGCAGTCGCTCAGGACGACGCCCTTGTAATCTGGGCGGATGGCGAGCGTGCGCCGCTGTTGGCCGAACTGGCCACTCAGTTTACCGAGGAGTTCGGCGTTCCCGTCGAAATCCAGCAGTTTGGCCTTGGTGAAGCGCGCGATCAGCTTCTGGTCGCCGGCCCGGCAGGCGAAGGCCCGGACATCCTGATCACCGCGCACGACTCGATCGGGCAGTTTGTCGCCAACGGCGCAATCGTCCCGCTCAATCTTGGTGACCGGACGTCCGAGTTCACTGAACTGAGCATCAACCTGTTCACGTACAACAACCAGTTCTGGGGCATCCCTTACGCGACCGAAAACATTGCGCTGATCCGCAATGTCGATCTGGTCCCGGAAGCCCCCGCGACTTGGGATGAAGTTCGCGCGGTTGCCGAGCAGTTCGCGGCCGACGGCACGGCCGACTACGCATTCCTTGTCCAGACCGGTAACACCTACCACAACTTCCCGATTACGTCGGCGTGGGGTGGTTACATCTTCGGTCAGAATGAAGACGGCACGTTCAACGTTGCCGATGTCGGTCTGAACAGTGAAGGTGGCGTAAGCGCTGCCCAGTGGCTATCCGGCATGTATGCCGACGGCCTAATGGTCCCGAATGTCAACGACGATGTCGTGTTCGAGTTCTTTGGCGCCGGTGAGCTTGGCATGTTCGTGACTGGCCCGTGGTTCAGCCAGCGCATCATCGACAGCGGCGTCAACTACTCGATCGACCCGCTTCCCGGCGCGGAAGGCGGCAAAGACGTCGGTACGCCGTTCGCTGGTGGTCAGGGCTTCGTGATCAGCGCATTCAGCGAGAAGCAGCTCGAGGCCGAAACCTTCCTGCTTGACTTCGTCGCGACGACCGAGTTCATGCAGGCGATCTTCGATCAGGGTGGCCGTCCGCCTGCGTTCTTGGCTGTTGACACCAGCGCCGACCCGAACATCGCGTCGTTCATCGCCGCAGGCGAGGGTGCAATCCCGATGCCGGCCATTCCCGAAATGGCCGCGGTCTGGGGCGCTTCGGATGCCGCACTGACGTCGATCAGCACCGGTGGTGACGCGGTTGAGGCGGTCGATGGCGCGGTTGCGCAGATCGCCAATGCGATCGGACTGATGAGCAGCACCGAGCGAATTGTTACGCTGCCCGGCGCATTCAATGCCGCGTTGGGCTGTGCGGGCGACTGGGATCCGGCCTGCCGCAACTCTGAACTGATGCTGCAGGACGACGGGACGTATACTGGCACGTTCGACATCCCGGCCGGTACCTACGAGTACAAGGTTGCCATCAACCTGAGCTGGGCCGAGAATTACGGTGCCGATGGCGTCAAAGACGGCCCGAACCTCGTCCTCGAATTGGCTGCCGACAGCACAGTGACCTTCGTCTATGACGACACGACCTACGTCGTCACGGCGACGGTCGAGTAAAGACAGACGACCATGGCGGTCGCAAACGCGAAAGTTGGGGTCCCTTCGGGGACCCCATCTTCACTCCCTGAGAATTCCACCCTGTCGACGGTGCTGAAGTACCTCGGCCTCGCGCTCTTCAATGCCTTCACGCTGCTGCTCGTATACGCCTTTTTTCGTGACGAAAATCTGGGTTTGGCGCTTGTCTTTGTGGTGATTGGCGTCGGCCTGAACGTGATCTTCTTCGTGCCTGCGCTCTATCCCTTGCGGTGGATGTCGCCCGGCCTCGCGCTGATCACACTGCTCGTCATTTACCCGATCATTTATACGGTGCTCACGTCATTCACGAACTTTGGTGACGGGCACAGATTGCCCAAGAGTCAGGCCATTACGCAGATCGAGCGCATCGGTGGCAACATCGTGCCGGAGGATGCGGCGAGGTACTCCGTCGTCCCGTACCTGAATGCGGAAGACAACATCGCTCTGTGGCTGACGAATGCGGATGAGACTCTGTTCGTTCCGGCCGGAGGTGCGATCCAAGTAGTTGCCGATCCTCCGGCCGAACCGCCGGCGGAATACGACGGCTACTCGCTGGTACCGCGGAATCAATTGCTTCAAGTCCTTCGGCGTGCCCAGAATGAGTCCTTCGGCGATGAAGACGACGTCATCACCGTGAGCGGACGCGAGGCGATTCGAGCAACGCTCGTCCAGCGCTTCGTGTATGATGAAGTGCAGGATGCCATTGTCGATCAGACCGACGGAACGCTGTATCGCGCTGATGAGGAGAACGGCTTCTTCGTCGGACCGAACGGTCGGCCCCTGCAAAACCAGCCGGGCTATCGCGTCAACGTCGGGCTCTTCAACTTCGAGCGCATGATTGCCGATCCCGGCTTGCGCGGCCCGCTGATCGACATCTTCGTGTGGACTGTGGTCTTTGCGTTCTTGTCGGTCTTGCTCTCGTTTGTGGTCGGCCTTGCGATGGCGCTTGTCATGAATGACCCGCGAATGCCGGCGCGTACGCTTATCCGGTCGCTGCTGATTATCCCATACGCGATTCCGGGTGTGATCAGCATCGTCGTATGGCGAGGCATGCTAAACCTGAACCTCGGTGTCGTCACGAATGTGTGGAACGACCTGTTTGGCGTGCGTCCGGGATTCCTCATCGATCCGTGGCTGGCGAAGTTCTCGATTTTGCTGGTGAACACGTGGCTCGGCTATCCCTACATGATGCTGATCTGCAGCGGCGCACTTCAGGCCATCCCTTCGGAAGTGTACGAAGCTGCTGCCGTCGACGGCGCCAAGCCGTGGCAGCGTTTCTGGGGCATCACGCTCCCGCTGCTGCTCGTCAGCGTCGGTCCACTACTCATCGCATCGTTCACGTTCAACTTTAACAACTACTTGTTGATCGAGGCGCTTACCGGAACAGACGCTCCGAACATACCAAACTCGCCTGTACCAGCAAGGTATACGGATATTCTGATCTCGTATACCTATAACATCGCATTCGGAAATCGCGGCAGCGATTACGGGTATGCGTCTGCTATCACCATCGTCATCTTCGTCGTTGTCGCCGCTGTGACACTCATGCAGTACCGCTACACGAAGACGTGGGAACAGGTGGGCGAAAATGTCTAGCAGCGCAAAGGCACCCAAATACGTCCACGAAGAGGGCAGGATGGTGCAATCCGGGCGCGAACGCGCAGTGGGCCTCACGCTGCGCCTGATCGTCGTCGGCATTGCAATCGTGTTTGCTCTGTTCCCCGTATTGTTCATCGTATTGTCGGCTTTCAACCCGACCGGTCAGTTGTCGTCGGGGTTATCGATCCCGCGCGTGAATGAGTTCAGCGACTTGTTCAACAACTTTGAAGCCCTGCTGGTGACTGAACTGGACATCTGGCCGTTCTGGCGCTGGATTGCTAATTCGTTCATTGTCGCAACGACAAGCACTATCTTGACCGTGCTGATCAGCGCGTTGTCCGCGTATGCGTTCTCGCGCTTCCGCTTCCGCGGCCGTCGTCAGATGCTGCTCGGCATCCTGCTCGTGCAGGTGTTTCCGAACCTGCTGGCCCTCGTCGCGCTCTTTTTGATGATGGATCAAATCAGCGCGCTCTCGCGGATCATCCCCGAAATTTTCACATTCCTGCAAGGCTCGTTCCTCGGTTTTCTCGCGGATTCCGGGACATGGCAGTGGTTGAACACGTTCGGGTTGAACTCGCTTGGCGGCTTGATTCTGATTTATCTCGGTGGCGCGATGGGCGTCAACACGTGGCTGATGAAGGGGTTCTTCGACAGCATCCCGCGTGATATCGACGAGTCGGCCCATGTGGACGGCGCGACCGACTGGCAGATTTTCTGGCAGTTGATCTTCCCGCTGGTGCGGCCCGTCTTGGCGGTCGTCGGCGTGTTGGCATTCGTCGGCACGTTCAACGAGTTCGTGCTTGCGCGCCTAATTCTTCGTGACACGCAGAATTGGACGCTAATGGTGGGCTTGTTCCAGTTCATCAACGCGGACTTTAACCGCGACTGGGGCAAATTTGCGGCAGGCGCGCTCGTGTCGGGCATCCCGGTCGTAATCGTGTACCTGTCGCTCCAGCGGCAGATCGTCGGTGGCTTGACCGCAGGCGCGGTCAAAGGCTAGTCCTTCCTACTCAAAACGAAACGCCGGGGCATTGTGCTCAGGCGTTTTCGATTCAGGGAGTGGCCACATCACTCTAAGGCGATCCGGTATTGGTCTCGAGGAAGTATGGCGAGATTAGCTCGTCGGCCAACTGCGAACCGGCGTAATTACACGATTCCGTCGGCGGGATGAAGCCGTCGCGGATCTGGCCCAACGGTGTTAACGGGTTCAAGAAGTTAAACATCAGCCGCGAGGTCTCGGCGACACGCGGCAGCGACTCGCTAAACACGAGCCACTCCGGCTGATACATCATCATCACCAACACGTAGTCTCCGCCCGGCGTGAATACGACTGCCGCGTTACCGTGCGTCTCCGCCGTCCAGCCGTGCTTATGCGCGACGGTGATCCCGTCGGGTACGCCCGCCTTGGCGAACGCGTCGACGGTGTTGTTCGACATGACGTGCAGCATCTTGCGACATTCCTGCGGCGTGAATGCAGTCGACCGTTCGATCAGTGGCCCGGTCTCGTCGTAGGCGCACTCGTAGATGCTCGATAGCACGTAGCCCATTTCATCGACGGTCATCTGATTGGTCGAGTCAGGACGGGCCTTGACCTGATCGGCGTCGGTATCCGGGTAACGGATCGGGCTGGTGGGCTGAGGCAGATCGACGCCCGCGATTACGTACGGCGCGGTGATAAACGTTCGGCGCAGGCCGAGTGTGCTGAGGAGCTGCGACGTCCGCTCGGCACCCAGATACAGATCACCGCCACCGATGCGAGCCAACAGGTTGTTGGTCGACGTGTTTTCGCTGCAGATCATCGTGTTAGCGATATCAACCGCAGTCGCGTAGTCCGGCGGGCCGTCGATCACGCTGAACAGCGCCGCAAGGATGGCGACCTTGTTGATGCTCGTTCCGCTGAAAGCGTACTGGTTGCCAAACGTGATCTCCTCGCCAGTACCCAGATTCTGCAGATACATGGCGGCGAACTTGCTGGTCGCCGGATCGAAGCCTGCGCGCAGCACACCATCCCACATCAGATTGCCGAGGGCTTGCAGTTCGGGGCTGACCGGCACTGGGGTGCCATCACGCGGGATACTGCTCTGCTGTTGCACCGCGGGCGTCGGCGTGAGCGTGGGCAGATTGCTGAAGTCGGTCTGGGCAATCGGCTGTGTCGTGCGCGGATCGCCAGTGATCTCGATGATGTCGGAGCTAACCCACGCGACGTCGTTCGGCGCTCCCCCGAAACGGACAAGCACCCACGGAAGCGTGGTGTGATAGCCGATAATTTCGAGCCTGTCGCCGGCAAAAGCGCCACCGACACGCGGGTAGTCCGCGCCCGGTCCGTAGCGCAAATTGATCTCGCCTTGGACGTCGCCAAACACGGCGGGCGCTGGCGGCTGCGGCGTAGCCGATGCAGGAACGGCGGTGGCCTCGGCGGGCTGCTGCGTTGCGGATGGCTGCACAGCGGCGACAGTTAGCTGCGGCGTGGACGTTGGCGCTTGCCCGACGACGAGGTCTTCGGTGACCGGGACGACGACGATACTTCCGCTCACCGTGACGAGGTCCTGAAACACCCAGCCTATGGGCATGAACGATGCAGGATCACCCAGCAGCAGCCACGGGAAGCGCGCGCTTCGGCCGACAACCGGATAGCGCGTGCCGGTAGCGATCTCTCCGACGACGTCGAAGTCTGTACCGACGCCAGCGCGAAGGTTGGCGGTTCCGATTGCCTCAGCGACAACGCCCGTGTTTTGGGCGGCTGCGCTGCCTACCAGTATGAGGATCACGGCCGTCGCTGCGGCCAGTGCGATGACGATTTTCCGCATGAATTCCCAACGTGCTCAGCCAGCACCGGCCGGCCATTATATCACGCGAGGCCGGGACACCCGCCGTCCCTTACTCGACGATTGGCGTACGGTCGGTACTAATCGGCGGATGCGGCGGTGCGGGCCGTTCCCGGCGAAAGGACGACGTTGGCGACGCCGAACAGGATGAGTGCACTGGCGACGGCCTGTACCGTGGTTGGGACTTCGCCGAGCAAGAAGAAAGCGAGCACAGCGCTCGCAATCGGCTCGAGCTGCGTGATTATGCCGATGTACGTCGCCGGCACGTACTTCACGGCATAGTTAAACGAACTGTGCCCGAGAAGCTGCGGGAACAGCGCTGTCAACGCGATGAACAGATAGGCGCTTGCGCTATAGCCGGTGAACGACGCGCCGCTGAGCGCAGCAAACAGGATCAGCACGACGGCCGCGATACTGTACACCACCCAGATGTACGGAAGCAGCGGCAGCCTGCCGCGCACGCCGCGTCCGATCACCATATAGACGGCGACGGTCATTGCGCCCACCAGCGCAAGCGCACCACCTAGAACGGGCGACGATCCTATGTCGGCGTTCGAGGCGCCTGTCACGCCAATAACCAGCCCGCCGACCACACATTGTGCGAGTCCGAGCAGGATCCACCGGTTGAGTCGAGCCTTCAGTACGACGACTTCGAGTGCGCTTACCCACAGCGGAGTGGTTGTCACCAGCACCGTGCTGATCAGCACGCTGGTCAGCGAGAGCGACGTGATCCACGAGGCGAAGTGAAACGCCAGAAACACGCCGGACGTCGAGAGCAGAAACAAGTCCCGCCGTGTGAGCGTTGCCAGCATGCCGGAATAACGCGACAGCGTGATCGGCGTCAGGATCAGCGCCGAGATCGTCAGACGAAGCGCGGCGATTACCAGTGATGGCACCCCTTCGTCCTGCGCAAGTCGAATCAAGACGGCGGATGTCGAGACGGCGCAGATACCGACAATCAGACTGATCCACGCGGATGTAGGCGTGCTGCGTGGCTCGGCGACACGAGGAGCGGACATATGCTGGCCTAACGTACAGGGTGTAGGCGCTCAATTCTACTCGTTTTCTTATCCGAGCGTGATAGACTGCATGATGTTCACGGCTTATTCAACCATAAGGAGCAAACCGCATGGCTTTCGAACTGGCTGCACTGCCGTATGCCGCAGACGCGCTCGAGCCGCATATCGACGCGCGCACGATGGAAATTCACCACGGTAAGCATCACAAGGCGTACACCGACAACCTGAACAAGGCGCTTGAAGGGCACGCCGATCTCGCCGGCAAATCGGCGGAATGGCTGCTGCAGAATCTCAACAGCCTCCCTGAGGGCATCCGCACGGCTGTCCGCAACAACGGCGGCGGCTACGTCAATCACAACCTGTTCTGGGCGGTGATGGGCCCTAACGGCGGCGGCGCGCCGACCGGCGAGCTGGCGTCTGCGATCGACGCGGCGTTCGGCAGCTTCGACAACTTCAAGGCCGAGTTCGCCAAGGCGGGCGCGACCCGCTTCGGCAGTGGCTGGGCGTGGCTGGTCGTTGCCTCAGGCGGCGGTCTGAGCGTCACCAGCACGCCGAATCAGGACACGCCGGTGATGGAGGGCAAGACGCCGATCCTCGGTCTGGACGTGTGGGAACACGCGTACTACCTGAACTACCAGAACCGCCGCCCCGATTACATCTCCGCATGGTGGAATGTGGTCAATTGGGCCAAGGTCGCCGAACTGTACGCAGCCAACAAGTAGGCTGATGGACTTGTTTGGACAAGAAGGCGCTCGTGAACGGGCGCCTTTTTCGTGTTATAACGCTCTCGTGTTTAGTGTTCTGTTCCAACTTAGGAGGACCTATGTCCGAGTTTCGTATTGAGAAAGACTCGCTGGGTGAGGTGCGTGTTCCTGCGGCGGCCTACTACGGCGCGCAGACGCAGCGAGCGGTAGACAACTTCGCGGTTAGCGGCCTCAAGCCGTACCGCGCATTCGTCTGGAGCATGGCGGTCATCAAGCGCGCCGCGGCGGAGGTTAACCGCGACCTCGGCGTACTCGACGCGCGCCTCGCCAACGCCATCATACAGGCGGCGGATGAGGTTATCGCCGGCAAGTGGGATGCCGAGTTCGTCGTCGATCCGTTCCAGGCTGGCGCGGGTACCAGCCACAACATGAACGCGAACGAAGTGATCGCCAACCGGGCCAACGAGATTCTTGGCTTCGGCCTAAACTCGACCGAGAAAAAGCCGGTCAGCCCGAACGATCACGTCAACATGGCGCAGTCGACCAATGACACCATCCCGACGGCGCTGCGCCTCGGCGCGCTGTGGAGACTGGACGAGCTGCTGGCCACGCTCAAGGCTTGTGCCGACGCGTTCCGTGCCAAGGCCGCCGAGTGGGACGGCATCGTGAAGTCGGGTCGCACGCACTTGCAGGACGCCGTGCCGGTTCGGCTGGGGCAGGAAGTCGGCGCATGGGCCAAGGCGATTGAGCGCAACATCGAGAAGATCAAGGTCGCGGCTGAAGGCGTGAGGCGTCTCGGGATCGGCGGCACGGCGACCGGCACCGGCCTGAACGCGCATCCGGAGTATCACAGCCGGATGGTTTCGGCGATCAGCCGGCTGACCGGTTTGACGCTCTACACCAGCGACGACCTGTTCGAGTCGATGCAGTCACATCAGGACTCGGTGTTCTTCAGCGGCGCACTGCGCTCGACCGCACAGGACTTGTCGCGGATCGCCAGTGATATCCGCCTGTTGTCGAGCGGCCCGACCACCGGCCTCGGCGAGCTGACCTGCCCGCCGGTTCAGCCCGGCTCGTCGATCATGCCGGGCAAGGTCAATCCGGTGCTGGCCGAGATGTTGAATCAGGCGATGTTCCATGTGATGGGCAACGACCACGCGATCACGATGGCGGCGCATGCCGGCCAGCTCGAACTCAACGTGATGATGCCGATTATGGCCCACAACTTGAACGAAATGATGATCGTCATGATCGGCTCGGTCAAGATGTTCACCGAGAAGCTGGTCGTCGGGCTGGTCGCCAACGCGGAGAAGGCGGAGGCGTGGCTGCTCAAGAACCCGATCCTCGTGACCGCGCTGAACCCGGTTATCGGCTACCTGAAGGGCGCTGAAGTCGCCAAGAAGTCGCTGGCGGAGAACCGGACGCTTCTCGACATCGTCGTGAGCGAGGGCCTATTGAGCGAGGACGAAGCGCGCAAGGTGCTTGACGCCCGGGCGATGACTGAAGGTGGCATTAGCGACGTGAAGGGCGGCGGCTAGCCGCACGACTCCAACAACATAGGCGGCCTCGCATGACATCGCGTCGTGTGGGGCCGTTCTTATTCCGGCGTGCCGCGCCCTACGCGCAATATATACACATCCGTCGGCAAGACGTATTCATCCAACTCGAACCGCTCGTAGGTGAATCCCAATCCGAGCGCGATGCGCGCTGATGCGATGTTCTGCGGGTCGACGGTTGCCACGACAGAAGTAAACCCGAATGTCGTGATTCCCCATGCCAACACGGCCGAAGCGACCTCGCGGCCGATACCGCGGCCCCAGACCGCCTTGTCTAGCGTGTAGCCAATTTCAACGTCGGCCCCGTGCGTGCTCGGAGGCACCAGCCCGACCAGACCGATCACGGCGCCAGACTCGATGTCTTCAACTGCGAACTGACCATAGCCGTACGTTTCGTAGTGACTCAAGTGGCGTTCGAGATAGGCATCGGACTGAGCGCGGGTCTTGGGCTGGTCGTCGTCTACGTAGCGCATGACCTCCGGGTCCGACAGCAGTGCAAACACCGCGTCCTTATCGGCGAGAGTCAGGCGGCGGACGCGAGTCCGATCGGTCTCAAACAGGTATTCGGCCAAAGGACCTCCCTGCATAACGACAAGAGGCACCCGCTTGGATGCCTCTTGGTCGAACGTCCTGTAGCGCGGCTAGTTCTGGCCGCGGAAGCCGTCCACCGCGGGCGGCGGCGGGGGCAGCAGCAGGCCGTCGGGGCTGTCGCCCGTGACCGGGATGCGCGTGTTGGGCAGATAGCGCACGCCGTCTCCACGAGGACCACCCGGGGCGAGCAGCAGCAGTTCGAGTTCGTCGAGATAGATCTTGCCGCTGTCGGCCTTGTGCTTGATCTGAACGGTGATTTCGGCAACCGCGCCGTCGATAACGATAGAGAGCGGTGCCATCGCCTGGTCGACATAGACCCCGGTAGGCGGCTTATATTTTGCCTTATCCTTCGGCAGGCCGCCGTCGACGTACGCCACCTTGAGCTGTACCACGATGTCGCCTTCGGTCAGTGCCGCCGCGTTCAAGATGCCTTCGAGCTGGATGACGTCGCCGGTTGTCATGTTCCACAGCGAGTCGTACACCAACTGAACTAGCTTGCTTGATTCACCGACGCCACCCTTGAACCGGAATGCGCATTCGCCGAAGTTCGTGAACGTCTTGCCCGGTTTGTTGCACTTGACCGTGTCACCGGTGCTGTTCTCGACGGTCCATCCAATCGCGGCACCTGTTACCGGGTCCTTCTCCTCGAAGCCGCCGTTGACCAGCATCTCGATGTCGCCGGTATTGATGCGGAACGTGATCGCGCCCATCGAACTTTCGCGCGGGTTGCCGCCCGGGCTGACTGCGAACACAGTCCACGCGAACGTCCCTTCCGACAACGCGGCGAGTTCTCCCACGGTCGGTTCGTACGTGCAGATGCGCGTTTCGAAGTTACACGTCAGCCCGTCGCCATCGGTGGCCGGTGTCAGGCCGATTTGGTTGATGACCGTGCCGAGACGTGTGTTGTTGTTCGAAATCTCGATAACGACGAGGTTATAGGTTCCCGCGTCCTTGTTGTCGCGCCACGTGAATCCGGCCCAGCCGTTTAGATTGCGCAGGAAGGTATCCTGTGCCGGCGTATACAGGTCGAAGTCGCGCGGGGGCAGGGTGTCGTCGACGCTGAACAAGCCCGGATTGTTGCTCGCCTGTGTCGGCACGCCTTGGTCGTAGATATTGCGCGCCTGAACGGTGAAGCTGTAAGACCCGTTGGTCAGCAAGTTGTAGACGGCCGGCGGCGGAGCGTACAAGCACCGATTGGCGTCGCAGATCGTCGCCGCGTCCAACGTCTCGGTGTGGACGACGGCCAACGATCCGGTGTTTGTGACCGTGATGTCGAAGTCTTCCGCCTCTTCCGACGGTGTCCAGCGGAAGTCGACACGTGCCCGATTGATCACCACCTCGTTGTTGATCGGATCCATCAGGCTGAACGGCCCCGGCGGACAGCCGAGCGTCTTGACGCGCAGTATGTTGGACGAAGAACGAATGCCGTTATCGACGCTGAACACGCGGAAGTCGTAGGTGCGACATGCGCCCAACGACGAGTTGGTGAACAGCTCGGAATTCGGCCCGAGGGTCTGGACAATCGACCAGCTTGTCAACGTGCCGTCGTCACGCAGCCGGCGGCGCTCGATCACGAAGTTGTCCTCGCCGCTGCTGTTGTCGTCCCAACTCATCGTGACGGCGTCGGTCGTCTTGTTCACGAGCGACAGGTTGTTGGGCGAGATCGGACCGGCGACGCTGTGGAACACGTCGGACGTACCATTGGTGTCACCGGGGACGATGTTGCTGGCGTTCGACTCGAACGCGAAGAACGCGCCGTCATCGCTCAGCGCGCTGTACTGGCCCGCAGGTCCGTTGGCAAGCGTGCCGCCTGATGTGACGCTCGCGAGTGTCGTGATACCCGTGGTGCGGTCGTGAACGAAGATGTCGCCTGCGCCGTTCGTGTCGCCATCGACCAAGTTGCTCGCGTCAGAGTAGAACGACACGAACCGGCCATTGTCCGTCATGAACGGACGATCGCTGCTGGCGTTGGCCTGTGCGCCCTCGCTGCTGATGCTCACACGTTCCATGTCGCCAGTGTTGCGGTCATACACGAAGATATCGCTGCGGTTGTTGGTATCGCCCGCGACGAGGTTGGACGCGTCCGAACGGAAGGCAATATACCGCCCGTTGCCGGTCACCGTCGGATTGAAGCTGTTGCCGTTGGGTTGAGCACCGCCCAGCCCCATGATGCGGACGGTCGTGTTGTTCGGGCGGTCGCGGATAAAGATGTCGCTGCGCCCGTTGGTGTCGCCCCCGACGAGGTTGGTGGCGACCGATGCGAAGGCGACGATGAACCCGTCGTCCGACAAGCCGTAGCCGGAGCTGCCGTCCTCGATGTTTGCTTGAGCTCCGCCGCTCGACACATTGACGCGGGACGTACGGAAACTGGCACGATCGTAGATGTAGATGTCCGGCACCGGGCCGTTGCTGTCAAACAAAATGTCCGTCGATGCCGAACGGAATAGGACGAACTGACCGTTACCGCTTACACGCGGGTTCGTACCGCCCTGGTTCGCCTGAATTCCTGTTGCGCCGGTATTGTCCTGCACGCTGACCTGCACGGTCGGGAAGCCGCCCGCACACCGATCTACGGCAAACACGTCGGCGGTCTCGTTCGTATCCGGCACGTTGCGAATGTTGGTCGCGTCGGACGCGTAAACGACAATACAGCCGCTGTCGCTGATGTCGATGTCGGGGTAGGAGGTTGGCAACCCGCCGGTGCGGGCGGTTTGCACGCCGCCGAAACCGAGGCTGACACGCGTGGTCGTATTGGTCTGGGTGTCGCGAACGAATACATCGCCCACGAAATTCGTGTCGCCAACGACCAAACCTTCTTTGTCCGACCAGAAGGCGACGTATCGCCCGTCGCCGTTGATGACAGGGTGCTGAATGTTGATTCCCTGTACGCCGGTTGAACTGATGCTGATGCGGCTGGTTGTTTTGTACTGCCGCGCGAACACGCTCGCCGGCGCAGCGAGCAGCAGGAGAACAACCAGAACGAAGACGGTACGCTTCCACGCGCCGGTCACGCTGCGATGAACAGCCATGCGTGCACCTCGATTTAGCTATCTACGTTAACCTCTCGATTATAAAGTTCATCGCCAACGAGTGCGATACCGCGTAGGGAAAGCGGCGGCGCAGCGATACCCCGCAGACGCATTCGCGTGCAAGGTCTCAAGACTGAAATACGCGAGAAGGTCTACAATGGGCTACAATGAGACAATGTGGCCGGCGGGCCATGGATTTTGAAAGGGGCGATGTTGTCCGCAAAGGAGGTTGCGGTCGTCAGCGACCGCTACGTTTTGCTGCAACAGCTGGGGCAAGGCGGGATGGGCACTGTATATCGTGCGTCCGACCGCCTAACCGGCCAGATTGTCGCTCTGAAGCGCGTCCGCACGGCCAAGGATCAAGACGGAAACGCGACCCTCGACACGCGTTTGGCGCTGGCACAGGAGTTTCGCCTTCTGGCGACCTTGCGCCACCCCAACGTCATCACCGTGCTCGACTACGGCTTCGATGACGACGGTCAGCCGTTCTTCGCGATGGACATGCTGGAGGACGCGCAAGATATCATCACCGTCGCGAAACGCCGCGACCTCAATGGCAAGGTGACGTTGGTCGCGCAGATGCTGCAGGCACTGGCATATCTTCACCGGCGCGGGATCGTCCACCGCGACTTGAAGCCGGAAAACCTGCTCATAACCAACGGACAGCTCAAGCTGCTCGACTTTGGCATCTCGTCTGCCGCCGACCTGCTCGGCGTCGCCAGCCCGGGCACGATCGGGGGGACGCTGGCTTACCTGGCACCCGAACTGCTGCGCGGCGCGGCGCCGGCCGAGACCTCCGACTTATATGCCGTAGGCATCTTGCTGTACGAAATGCTCGCGGGCCGTCACCCTTTCAACGTCAACGACGCCGCATCACTCGTGTATGACGTGATGAACACCGACGTCGACATGAATCGCATCCAGCCCGGCGCGGCTGACTCTCCGCAGGTGATCGCCGCGCTCCGGTCGGTGATCCGCAAACTGCTTTACAAACATCCCGAGCACCGCTACCAGCGTGCGGGACAGGTCATCGAGCTGCTGTGCTCGGCGGCGGGCATCCCTGCACCACCTGAGACCGGCGAGATACGCGACAGTTTCCTCAAGTCGGCTCGCTTTGTCGGCCGCACCGAGGAGTTCGCGCGACTGCGCGATGCGCTCGGGGAGGCTTCGCTGCGGCGCGGAAGCATGTGGCTCGTCGGCGGCGAGAGTGGTGTCGGCAAGAGCCGTGTCCTTGAAGAACTCCGCGCGTTTGCGCTGGTGCGCGGCGCGCTGGTGGTACGCGGTCAAGCTGCCGCGGAGGGCAGCTTGCCGTATCAGGTGTGGCGCGAGCCTGTGCGCCGCCTTGTGCTTTCCGCCGCGCTCAGCGACCTTGAAGCGGGCGTTCTTAAGCCGCTGGTCCCCGACATTGGCCGCTTGATCGGGCGCACGGTGGAGGACGCTCCGCCGCTTGACGCCGAACCCGCACGCCTTCGTCTCGCGCAGACCATCCTCGATATGCTGCGACGGCAGCGGCAGACTGCGGTGATCCTGCTCGAGGATCTGCACTGGACGCGCGAGAGCTTCGACCTGCTCAAGACGATTGCCCACGGCGTGATCGACCTGCCGGTGCTGATCGTCGGCAGCTACCGCGACGACGAACGCCCGGACATCCCCGATCTGCTGCGGAACGCCACCGTCGTGCGGCTCAAGCGGTTCTCGAACACGACGATTGCCGAGCTGAGCCGGGCCATCCTCGGTCCGCTGGGTAACCGGCGAGACATTCTGACCCTGCTTGAGCGCGAGACGGAGGGCAACGTCTTCTTCGTCATCGAGGTGCTGCGCGCATTGGCAGACTCGGCTGGTCGACTTGACGAAATTGGCGATGTCACACTGCCCCGTGCGGTGGTCACAGGCGGCGTTCGCGCTGTACTGCAGCGCCGCATCCAACGCCTGCCGGCCGATGCGGTCGAGCTGCTGCAGCTTGCGGCTATCGCCGGTCGTCAGGTTGATCCGGTGATCATGAACCATGTAACCGGCACGCCTGAACGCCTCGAGGCGTGGTTTAATGGCTGCTCCAATGCCGCGGTGCTGGAGTTCGTGGACGACGAGTGGCGGTTCACGCATGACAAGCTGCGCGAGACGCTGCTGGAGTCGGTGTCTGATGATGTCCGGCCACGGCTACATCGGTCGGTCGCGCAGGCCATCGAAAAAGCGTATCCGGACGACGCCACGCGCGCGGTGGTGCTCGCTGAACACTATCGGGTGGCAGGCGACGGGGACAGGCACCTGCACTATCTGCTGCTGTCCGCCCGCCAAGCTCGCGCGATCAGCCGACACGAAGAAGCGCGCCGCCTGTGTCAGGAGGCGCTGGAGCTTCTCACGCATCCGGACGAGCAGCGCATGCAGACCTTGCGCCTGTTGGGCGACACGTACGCCGACACGAACGATTACCGGCAGGCGGAAAAGACGTATCACGAAAGCCTCAAGCTGGCGCGCCGCCTGACCCACATCAGCGGCGCTGCAGAAGCCCTTATCGGCCTCGGGACGGTAAGCTGGCGACAGGGAGCGCTCGGTCAGGCCCTGCAGCTTTTCGGCGAAGGTCTGGCGTTGGCACAGCGCGCAAACAGCATTGACGCGCAGGCAGATGCATACAACGGCCTCGGCATTGTGGCGTTTGACGAAGGCGATTTTGCCGAATCGCGCGAAAAGCTCGAGAAATCGCTGCGTCTGGCACAAGACGGCGTCGAGCTGTGGCGCGTCGCCCGCAATTACGGCAACCTCGCGCAGGCGCTGGTCTACCTCGGCGAGGTCAACAAAGCGCGCGACTACTACGAAATCGCACTGGAACTGTACCGGCAGATCGGTGACCGCCGGAACACCGGCTATATCGTGATCGCACTCGGCGCGGTGCTGGAGCAGCTCAACGAGGCGAAGGTCGCGGTTGCCTGTTACACCGAAGGCATCTCGACTCTTCGGGCGATCGGCGCACCGGTCGCCACGTTGACCCGCACGATGGAGATGATCCCGGCAGTTGCGCAAGATCTTCTCGACACGTCGGTCATGCTTGGCCTGCGGCAAGTCGAGGCGCTGCAGACGGCGCGGCAGCTCGACGCGCCTTTTCTCGAGTGTTCGCTGCTGTGGAACATTGCCAAGCAGGCGACCTCGATGCACGATCCTGCCGAAGTCAAGCGACGGCTAGCCGACCTGATGGACCGAGCGCGCGACCGCAGCATGGTCAGCCTCGAATGCGAGACAATGGCGGTTTACGCGCGCATGCTAGCCAGCGAAAAACGCTTCGTTCGTTCGGCAGAATTGACCGGACTGCTCTCCGTGAGCTTGAACAAGCACGTCGTGGACACGCGCGTCTCGCAGATCGTCGACGAGATCTCCAAGCAGATGAACCTCGACGAGTTTGCGGAAGCCCATGACCGCGGCAAGCTGATGAGCCTTGAGGCCGTGCTGGATCAGGCGATTGTCGACCTGCGTCGGCAGGTCGTCTTCACGTCGACCTAGGTCACGATGACCCCGCTTAGCACAGCCTTTCGGAAGGTAGATCAGACCAGCCTACACTACGCGAACTCCGCAACTCGCTCATGTATGGTCATCGGTAGCCCGAACTTGGGCCGCAGGGTGAACCGGTCTTCAGGCTCGACGACGTGACCCGGGCGCAAACTGAGCGTGAAACGCTGCGCCAATACGGCCAGCACCAGCTTCGCTTCCATTTGGGCGAACGCGCCGCCGATGCACACCCTCGGCCCGTTGCCGAAAGGCAGATAGGCGTTCTTGGGTAGGCTGCGCTCGAACTCCGGGGTCCAGCGATCGGGGTCGAACCGCAGCGGGTCGGCGTAGATGGCTGGATCGCGGTGTACCCCGTAGATGTTGACGATGACGATGTCGTTCTTCTTGAGCGGGACACCGAGCACGTTGACAGGCTCGATCGCGTCGCGCGTGGTGGCCCATGCCGGCGGATATAGCCGCAGCACTTCTTTCAGAAACCGATCGAGGTAGGTGAGGTTGGGCAGATCGTCCATCGTCGGCTTTCGCCCGCCGAGGACGGTGTGAAGGTCGTCGTGCAATCGCGCCTGAATGTCGGGGCGCTGGGACAGGACGTACCACGCCCATGTCAGGGCTTTAGCGGTCGTCTCGTGCCCGGCGCCGAACAGCGTCATGATCTCGTCCCGCAGATGCTTATCGGTCATGCCTCGGCCGCTCTCTTCGTGCATGGCCACCATCAGCATCGAGAGCGCGTCGCCCTTGTCGTCGCTGTCGGTGCCGGTGCGTCCGGCGCGGCGATCGTCGATCACGCGCTGGATCATCTTGTCGAGACGCGCGATGGCACGCAGGAACCGACGGTTCTTTTCGGTTGGAACCCAGTAGGGCCAGCGCAGCAGCGTGTTGAAATTCTCGTCTACGACCGACAGCGCCTCTTCGACCGCTTCACGCAGCTCGCGCTCGTCTCCCGTCACGTCGGCGTCGAAACCCGCCTTTGCGATGATGCGCATGGTAATCTCGGCCATTTGGGCTTCGGTGTCGATCTCGACTCCCTCATGCCACGTGCCCGCCTGCGCCGATGCGTAATCGACCATGATCTGCGCATACTTCGCGATGCGCTTGGTGTGGAACGCGGGTGACACCAGTTTGCGCTGGCCGCGCCAAAACTCGCCATCCGACGTGAACAGGCCTGAACCGAGCAGCGGCTTGAGCACACCTTTGGTCCCGCGACTCTTGTAGAAGGAATCGGCCTTCGTTACGAGGACCTCATGGATAGCCTGCGGCGAGTTCACCACGTACAGCGGAAACGGCCCGAAGCGGAAGCGGACGAGCGCGCCAAGGGTGTATGCGTGTGTCTGGAACTCGAGCGCGTTGGCCTGAAACTGCGGCATATGGCCCATCAACCACTGGCCGCGCGGCGCGATGGTGAGCGTCATGATCGGTACTACCCCCGGAATAGTGTGTGAATTATGTCACAAGTTCCAGTGTAGGAGCGAACTGCGCGGCTGTCAACACGTTGCGAGACGGCCAGACCCCGACCCGAAACTAACCCGCGTTGGGGCGATAAACATCCGTAACGCTTGGCGTCATGCTAATGCGCGAAATGATTCGGGTGAGCTGGCGCGGACTGCTGATCTGCAGCTTAAGGTGCAGAATGGCAACATCGCCCCGGATATCGACGTTGACGCCGTAGATATTGATGCGCTCGTCGGCGATCACGGTGCTGATATCGCGCAGCAGGCCGTCTCGGTCATAGGCCACGACATCGATCGGCACGACGAATTTCTGGTCGTCCGTCGAGCCGCCCCACGTCACTTCGATCAGGCGCTCGCGGTCGCTGATGTTGGCCACATTCGGGCAGTCCTGACGATGTATGGTCACGCCGCGCCCGCGCGTCACGTAGCCGACGATCTCGTCGCCCGGCACGGGATTGCAGCAGGTGGCAAGGCGGTTGAGCATGTTGCTCGTGCCTTTAATCTGCACGCCGTGGGACGGATCGACGACCAACGGCGCCAGGTTGCGCTTAGGTTTGAGTAGTTCGGACTCCGCCTGCTGCGCGCGCGTCCGGCGGCGATCTTCCTCGAGCGCCCGGTTCGTGATCTGCGCGGCGTTGATGTCGCCGGCGCCGACTGCGGCAAGGAAATCCTCGGTGCTTTCGATCCCGAACAGCTCGGCCAATGCGTGGTGCGAAATGGCGTCGGCTAGGCCTACCTTACGCAGCTCGCGGTCGACGGTCTCACGGCCCAGTTGGATGTGCTGCTCGCGGTTCAGCTTTTTGAAGTAGTAGCGGATCTTCTCGCGGGCGCGGTTGGTGACGACATAGCCTGTATCAGGGTTCAACCAGTCCATGCTGGGGCCGCCGCGCTTGGCGGTCATGATCTCGACCTGCTGGCCGGACTGGAGCTGGTAGTTGAGGTTCACCAGCCGCCCGTTAACCTTCGCGCCGCGCGTCCGATGCCCGATATCAGTGTGGATATGGTAGGCGAAGTCGACCGGCGTCGCGCCTGCCGGCAGGTCAATGATGTCGCCCTTCGGCGTTACCACATAGACGCGATCCTGGAAGAACTCGGTCTTCATCGCGTCTACGAACTGCTCGGCGTTCTGGTTGACTTCGTCGCCGAACTCCATCATTTTGCGCAGGATGGTCAAGCGTCGCTCGAACTCCGGATCGTTGAGCTTGCCACCTTCCTTGTAGCGCCAGTGCGCGGCGATACCATACTCGGCGTGCTGGTGCATTTCCCAAGTCCGGATCTGGACCTCGACAGTCTTGCCGTTGACGTACACGGCCGTATGCAGGCTCTGGTAGAGATTATCCTTCGGCCGGGCGATGTAGTCGTCGAATTCACGCGGAATGGGCTGCCAAAGGTTGTGGACAATGCCCAGCACCTGATAACACTGCGCGACGTTGTCGACGATCACACGGATGGCGCGCACGTCGTAGATCTGCTCAAACGGGAGGTTCTTGCGCCGCATCTTGTTGTAGATGCTAGTGATGTGCTTGGGACGCCCGCTGACCGTCACGCCGTCGAGGCCTTCTTTGGCCATGGCGTTCTTGAGCGCATTGACGATTTCGTCCATGTAACGTTCGCGGTCGGCGCGGCGTTCGTCAATCTTGCTCGCAATCGTGCGGTAAATATCCGGCTCGAGGTAACGCAGGCTGAGATCCTCGAGTTCCCACTTGATCTGCCAGATGCCGAGCCGGTTGGCGAGGGGCGCGAAGATGTCCATCGTCTCACGGGCGATGCCGCGCTGGCGGTCTTCCGGCATGTGGTGCAGCGTGCGCATGTTGTGCAGGCGGTCGGCAAGCTTGATGAGCACGACGCGGATATCTTGACCCATCGTCATGAACATCTTGCGGATGTATTCGAGTTCCTTGTTGACGGTGCTGGTACGCCGCCCGATCTCTTTCTCGATGCTAATCGGGATCACCTTCAATTTGGTGACCCCATCCACGAGCTTGGCGACGTTGAGGCCGAACTCCTCGACCAACTCGTCGAACGTGATGTCCGTGTCTTCGAGCGTATCGTGCAGTAGAGCGGCGGCAATGGCCTCGGCGTCGAGGCGCAGGTCGGTCAGGATCGCGGCGACGGCAACACAGTGGGTAAAATAAGGCTCGCCCGACTTGCGGTTCTGACCTGCATGTGCGATTTCGGCCTTGTGGTAGGCGCGTTCGATAATCGCGCGGTCGTTCGGGGACAGCGCGGGCAGCGGGGCAACGAGCGCTTCGAGCGAAGGAGCGGTGTAGACGGTCGAAACCATCGGTTGCGGCGCCTTTGATCCATTTGACAACCCAATCTTAACACGTTCACTCGAAAACGCGTACCACGGAGGACCAATGTCCGACCTGCTATCCCTATTCGAAGCTATCGCCCGTATCGAAGCCGATATGCCGCGCATGTCGACTGAGAGTGTTGACCTCTTCGCGGCGGCAGGACGCGTATTGGCGGAAGACGTAGTCAGCCCAATCGATCTGCCGCCGTTCGATACGTCCGCGATGGACGGCTATGCAGTGCGTGCGGCTGATGCCGGCGAAGGCATGGGCGTCCGTGTCGTGCAGGACATCCGCGCTGGCGGTTGGCCTGATCGCGCACTCGGGGCAGGGCAAGCAGCGCGCATAATGACCGGAGCGCCGCTGCCGGACGGAGCCGACAGCGTCGTGCCGGTCGAAGATACCGATGCCGACTGGCGTGGAGGACAGTCTCCAGCGACCATCACGGTGCGGATTGCAGCGACAACGGGCGGCAACGTCCGCAAGCGCGGCGAGAACGTCGCGCGCGGGCAGACTGTGCTGCGTGCGGGTCATCGGCTGCGCGCGGTGGATGTGGGGATGCTTGGTTCGCTCGGATTGGGGACGGTCGCGGTCGCGCGCCAGCCCCGCGTAGCGATTCTCACCAGTGGTGACGAACTTGCGCCTTACGGGAGGCCGCTTCGGGACGGTGAGATCTACGACGGCAACACGCCCATGCTCGCCGCGATGCTGGCCCGTTTCGGCGCGGCGCCTGATGTCCTTGCTCCGGCGCGCGACACATTCGAGTCTGTACGCAGCACGTTCGAAGCCGCACTTGCGCTCAAGCCCGACATGATTGTGAGTTCGGCCGGCGTATCGGTGGGTGCGGCGGATTTCGTGAAAGAGGTTCTCGACCAGCTCGGTGAAGTCGGGTTCTGGCGCATCAATTTGCGCCCGGGAAAGCCGCTTGCGTATGGCCGGCTTGGCGCAGTTCCGTTCTTCGGCTTGCCGGGCAATCCGGTCAGCGCGTTCGTGACCTGCGAGCTGATCGTCAAGCACGCGGTGTACGCGATGCTGGGCCGCGTCGTCGATACGGAAGTCGTCAACGCGACGACCGAGCACGATATCGAGTCTGACGGGCGGCGAAGCTATTTGCGCTGTGCGCTCACCTCGACGCCGGACGGATGGACGGCCCGCCTCACCGGGACGCAAAGCAGCGGGGCGCTGTACTCGCTCGTCGTTGCCGACGGCTTGCTGATTGTCGATGAAGGCGTGCGGTACGTAGAAGCGGGACAGCCCGTACAGGTGCAGCTTCTGCGCTGAGAACAAAAAACGGGCGGAGGTTGATGCCTCCGCCCGTCGAGTTTGTGTGCTAGTTGCTGCCGTGTGAGCGCAGCGTACGCGCGATGATGTCTTCCTGCTGCTGGCGCTGCTTCTCTTTACGGTTGGTCGCGGATGAGCGCCCGCCGTCCGACGAGTCACCCTTCATGGCCTTTTGCAGCGCGAGCGCCATCGCCGTGAGCTGTGGCTCGTCGTCCTCGTCGTCCTGATAAGACGACATCGACTCCTCGACAGGCTTCATGCTCAAGTCGATCTGCTTCTTCTTGCGGTTGTACTTGAGGACGCGCACCTGGACCTTGTCGCCGACCTTCACGACATCCGAGGCCTGCTTGACGAAACCTTCGGCCAGCTCGCTGATGTGGGCCATGCCCGGGCGCTCCGCGCCGATGTCGATGAACGCGCCGTAGCTCTCAACGCGCACGACTTCGCCGTCGTAAGTTTCGCCCTCTTTGATCTCTTCCCAGTTGACCTTCGCCGGCTTGACCAGCGAGACGGCGACGCGCTTGTTCTCGGCGTCGACCTTCAAGACATAGACCTTCAGCGAGTCGCCGATCTTGACGACGTCGCCGACGTTGCGGACGTTGGGCTTGCCGAGCTGCGAGATGTGCAGCAGCGCGTCGCTCCCAATGCCGATATCGACGAACGCGCCGTACAGCTCAATCGCTTTAACCGTGGCCGTGCGTTCTTCGCCAACCTGCAGGCTGGCGAGGGATGGGGTGTCGTTCATGGTGGGCCTCTCCTCTTGGGATAGGTTGACGAATTTGCTGGGACGCGCCCGCAGGCGATGAAACGTCCCGATTTAGCCTTCAGGTGTTTCGTTCGCTTCGGGAGTCTCCGCGCCGTCTTCATCGCCTTCCTCGGTCGGAATAGGCGTGACGTTAAAGGGACGTGCTACATAGGCTTGGAAGCTGTCGTAACCCAGCCAGTCGTGAAGTTGGCTGGTCTCGATGACCTGCTGCATGTCTTCTGCGCTGAGGTACAGCGCGGCAAAAATCTCGCTGGTCTCGCTCACCGTACCGGACTCCGAGCCCGCTACAAATGCATAAACCACGAGGCTGCGTTCCGGGTAGAACAAGGCCGCTGCCGCCTGCTCGGGCGATACTTCGGTCCCGCTGAAGTACACCGGTTCTCCGAGATTGTCAATCACCTCGGCAAGCGTGTTCTCAGGGGCAAGCTGGAGCAGCATCTGGTCGACGATTTCGCCGTTGCGCGAGTAAACGAGGCAGCACGGTACGCCGCCGTCGCGCTGGAAGGTCGCGGCGATCTCGCCCGTTTCGTCGTTGGTCTCGGTCTTGAGGTCAGCGATGCCTTCTGTGTCCTCGAGGATGGTGAGGGCGTCTCCCCAGTCGGTGACACCCGGTGTGATCCCGTTCCAGCACGGGGCGCTGCACGGTTCATTGTCCACGAGGCTGTTATCGATCAGGAACTGAGGGTTACGCAGTTCGGGCGGCGCCGCGCATGCAGCAGCCACGACCACGACGAACAGCAGCAGGAGCAAGATACGCAGTTTCATGCGGGGCAACTTTCAATGTCACATGGACAAAACCGTGCTGACGGTGAAATTCCGGCACGGGGCTTGGAACCGAACCGAAATTGTATCGCAGGGGAAATGCGAATTCTAGTGCGGTTTGTCACGAACGGGTCGGGCGCCAACAGCCGATTTTGACCTGAGCGCCCGACCCATTCGTGCCGCAGCTATTCGACCGAATAGGACAGCTGATAGGTCCCGGTCGTTCCACCGTAAATGGTGGCAAAGTGCGTGGCGAGTATGACGTAGCGGCCCGTTTCGGGAAGCGTAAATCCGTCGATCAGCGAGTCGGTGGTGGTTCCGATAATCGCGTCGTCGTTGGCGGCCACTTCGAACAGGCTGGGGCTGATCAGGAACAGGCTGGTGTCGAGTGAGCCCTGCGTGCGTT
The DNA here is from genome assembly GCA_016716525.1 of Candidatus Flexicrinis affinis. Taxonomy (NCBI): domain Bacteria; kingdom Bacillati; phylum Chloroflexota; class Anaerolineae; order Aggregatilineales; family Candidatus Flexifilaceae; genus Candidatus Flexicrinis; species Candidatus Flexicrinis affinis. The sequence continues at coordinate 1,764,215 of JADJWE010000001.1, read as the reverse complement.
CCATGCGAACGTCAACGACCTGACCCGCTTCACCATTGAACGTGTAGACGTCGAACTTGTTGTCTGCGCTGATCGTGCCGCGAACCACTTGATTGGGCAGCAGCGACGGGGCCGATTCGAGCTCGCCGGAGAAATTCAGCGTCTCGCTGCCACCGATGATCCCGCCTTCGCCAAGCGACGCGACTCCCGTCGGTTCGATGACGAAGCTGGTGACGAAGCGGCTGTTGAGATTCGGGCTGACAGGGATCGCGCCGATCTGCTGACCCGCGACGGAAATGTACAGCGTTGCATTGACCGCGCGCGTGTCCGCACACTGGTTCTGGTACCACACCTCGACTTCGTAGCTTCCACCGCGGCCGAGGCCGGTCGGCCAGTAGATGTGCGAGACCGGAGTTGCCAGCGACACCGTGCAGTTTACGTTGCCTTGCGCGAACATGCGCCCGCCCGACGGCACGGTAAGCTGATCGTCGTAGACCGACTGCCCGGACGGGTCGCGAACGAGAAGCTGCAAGTCCGCGTTCGTGTTCCAAACCAGCGTGATCTGAATGTCGCCGGTCGGCAGGCCGAGGTCGACGACCTCTTGGGGCAGGGCCGTGGTCTGAGTCTGTACCAGAATGTCGTACTCGCCGGCGGTGCCGCCGACATCCTTGCCGTAGCGCGTCGCGACCACGGTGTACTGGCCATCGACCGGAAGCCGCAGCGGCGGATTGTTGATGGCCGAGTCCGTGACGTTGCCGGCCACGATATCGTCGTTATCGGCGATGATGCCGCCGGACGGATCGAGCACGAGAAGCAGCGTATCCAGGCTTCCCGACACGCGTGTCATGCTGATCGACACGACTTGATTGGCGGTGCCGTCAAACGAGTACAGGTCGAAATAGCGATCGCCGTTGATGATCCCGCGTGACGGCAGGCCATCGGTAAGGGCGGTGCGCTGCGCCGTATCCAGCGCGGTGCGCAGGGTCGACGGGATGCTGCGCGTATCGGTGTACGGGCCCGATGCGCCCGCTGCTGCCGTGCCGTCCGTGTTGACCACGAAGCTGGTGATGTACACGGTCGAGTTGCCGTTGATCGGAGGCGTCAGAGTGCCGTTGACAACCGGAAGCTGCACGCCGTCGACCGTAATCGTGACCGAGAAGGGCTGAGGCCCATTGTTCTCGCAGTCTTGCCGGTAGTACACAAGCACTTCGTAGCTGCCAACGGGGATTGCACCGGCAGCATAGTTGGCGGTCTCGGTCGCCGGGCTGTTGAGGACTTCGCACAAGCCGTTTACGTCAAACCCGAAAGACCCGCCGTTCTGGTTCGTGCGGCTGTCGAAGAACAGGCGCTCGCCGAACGGATCGCGAACCTCGAGATTGAGGTCGGCCGTGGACAGCCAGTCGAGTTGTACTTGCAAGCCTGTGGTGGTCAGGACCTGACCGAGTTGGAATCCATCGGTCGGGTCGGCGCTGACATCGGTTGCTGGCTCGGTCGTCGCGACAGGTTCAGGCGTCGCGGCAGGCGCGTCGGTTGTGGCCTCCGGTGCCGACGTTTCGGCCGGAGCGGGTGTATCCCCGGCGGCCTCAACAAGGAGCCGATATTGGCCAATTCGCTCGACCGAGTCGATCGAGGCAAAGATGGCGATGATGTTGGCGCCTTCGACCAGCGTGATATTCAGGGCGGACACACTGCCGCTTCCGCTGGCATCGCTGGCGGCAGCGAGCTGATTGCCCGCGCTGTCAGTCACCACAAACGAGAGGACCAACCCGGGCTGCGACGTGAGGCCGACGTTGACGACGTCGCCAGCAGCGGCGGACAGCGTATAGATTTGCGCTGGGGTTAGCGGAGAGATTTCGCCGACGATCGGCTCGCCCAGCGTGATGCTGCGCTGACCCTGCGCACTGGCGCCAACAACGAGCGCGGCGAGTGCGGCGACGATCCCCGCGAGTCGAACTACAAAGCGAGTCTTCATGCTCGGCTCCGTCAATATGAACGGCTGCAAGGTCTGCAGTCTAGCGTAATCGCGCGAACGGTGACAACCGCGTATTCCCGCCGACTGCCTGACGCATCCTCAAGTATAGCGCCAATTAAGGGGTCTGGGTGGCGACTTCGGCTTCTGGCGGCGCGAGCTCGACAAATGAGGTCACGCCCTGACGCACCGAGACGGTCTGCGAGACGCGTCGGCCGTTGATTGTCGCGACAACCTCATAACGGCCGACCGGAACGTCGCTGAATACGAAGTTCTCGCCCCAAACTGGGTCCGGGTTGACCTGCGAACCACTGCCACGGAAGACGTAGGTCGTCGTGACATCGCGCGTGGTGCCGGCAATCACAAGGCTGACGTCGGCATCGTCGATGAAGTTGCCGCGTGCGTCGACCACTTTGCCGGCAATCGTGCCACGGTTGACATACGGCGCGAGCCACAGCACCGGGTTGTACGTCGATCCATACGTATTGGTGCCCACGCGGACCTCGAAATGGACGTGCGGGCCGCCCGTCTGCCCGGTGTTGCCGACCAGTCCGATCGCCTGGCCGGTGACCACACGCTCCCCAGCCGAAACGAGCGGCGCTTCGAGGTGGGCGTACAGGGTCCACAGCGGCTGACGTTGATAGACGTAGTCATGCTCGATGACGACCACGTTTCCGTACGACGGTGAACCCTGGAAGATCGGCGTGTCCTCGCTGGTGGCGAAAATCACAACGCCACTGCCAGCGGCGCGTACGGTTGTCCCGATTTCGTTGGCGACGTCAATACCGTGGTGGATCGGATACGGGTCTTCGCGCGGACCATCGGTGCCGTATTCATAGTAGTCGAGGCCGCGGTTGGTGCGGTCGGCGTCGATTGGCCGAACAAACCAGTAGTGGTCGCGCGGGTCGATCGCCAGCGGGACGGGAAGCGACGGTGGATTGGTCGGTACCGGGCGCGGGGTCTGCGCCAATCGGGTCGCGATCGGCACGGCCGTCGTGTCAAGCGCGGCGACTGCGGCCGGGGTCGCGGTGACTCCCGACAGCGGCGCGTCGATCACGACTCGTTGAACCAGCTCACCCGCGGGAAGCGGGGCAGACGTCGGCTGCGTGTCGACCGGAAGCGTTGGCACGACGAAACTCTGGCCGGGCAGCGCGACCGTCGGTACTGGTGTTCCAGCGCCGCTAACGCCGATACGCAGGATGTCCTGCCACGGCTGTGAAGGGCCGGTGTTGACCGGTTCGGTCGGGACGACGGGCCGCAGGGTTCCAGCAGTCGGGTCGGCGTTGCTGGACAGCAGCGCGACCAGTCCGGCGACAGCTGCGAACAGGATCACCGCGGCGGCGAAGCTACTCCGACCCATATCAGCCCCCGGTCGATGCTTGCTGGTTGGGCGTGGGGGTGGGCAGGAACCCGCCGAGCTGATCGTCTGTCCACAGTTCCTGCATGGCTTGCAACCAACTCAAGCCGTCGGGCTTGTGGAACATCCAGTAATTGATGGCGTTGAAATTGAGGCGCCAGTCCGAAGAAGCGGGATAGGGCAGCCACCCGAAGTCCGCAGCAACGTCGGTCAAGTCGACATAATAGCCTTCAGGGATCGAGTCGCGCAGCTTGCCGCCGGCCTCGTAGGCCGAGACGTCGCCGCTGGTTCGAGCCTCGAAGTCCCACGGCAGGCCGCGCAGCGGTTCACCAAGCTGGCCGGACTGGGCATCTTCAGCGACCCGCACGAACACGCGCCAGCGCGTCTCGATGTCGGTATCCTCGCGGAAGATCTCGACCTCGCGCGGGAAGCCGGCGAGCGCGCTGTTCTTGTTGATCGAGAAGGCGCGGCCGGTCTTATGCCAATTTCGGACTTCTTCGCCCAACTGCGGGCGTTGATTGATGTCCCAGAACGCGTCGTCAAGCCGCCCGAGGAAGTCGCGCCCGGTGAGCGAATTGACCCGCTCGCGCAGTGCGTTGAACGAATCGTTGACTCGATCGCTGAGCCGCGGGCTTGGCGCTTGCACGTTGCGTGTCAGGATACCCAGCGGGTACAGCCCGTTGGCGAACTGCGTCTCCTGCTCCGTGTACAACGCCGACGTGCCTGACGGCAGCCCTCCGCTGTTGACGAGGGCAGAGGGCAGCGGTTGACCCGTCCACGATGGGCTGTTCGAACGCGCCGGCACGCGGATCAACTGCGGGATCGCATCCGCGCCGCCGAACGGATACACCGTTAGGTCGGTTGCGCTGCGCGTATCGACCGCCGCGACCAGCGCCGTGCCATCTGGCGACCATGCCGGTGCGCGCCCGCGCCCGATCACCTGCGGCGCCGCGTTGGGATCGTTCATGTCGTGTACGAAGACTTTCTCGATTCCAGCGTCCAGTGCGCTGTAGGCGAGGTAGCGGCCATCCGGCGACCAAGACGGGTAATCCTCGTCGATTCCGGCCGTGCGCGTCAGGTTGTAGGGCGAGCCGATGTCGTCTAGCGACACGATGTAGATGTCGCCGTTTCCGTCGCGCCAACTGACGAACGCGATCAGCCGACCTTGCTGTCCCTCTTGTGGCGACCACGCAGGGCGCATGTCCGCGCTGGGATGCTGCACAATCGCCTGCACGCTTGCGTTCACATCGGTCACGGGCAGCACGTAGACGTCGAAGCTGCCGCCTTGATACGTCTCATACACGAGCCAGTTGCCGTCCGGCGACCACGACGGTGCGCCTTCGAACGCGAGGTTGAAGGTCATGCGGCGGGTCTGCGACGTGATGAGATCGTAGATGTACAGTTCCCAATTGCCGTCTTGATTCGAGGCGTAGGCGAGCTTTGTGCCATCAGGCGACCATACTGCGTCACGTTCGTCGGCTGCGTCGTTGGTAATGCGCAGGGGCTGACGGCTCGTGACTGGCACAACCCACAGGTCGGTCTGGCCGTTCTCGCGCACGGTGTACGAAATGCTCCCGCGTGACTGAAGCACGGCCGGGATTTGCGTGGCGGTCGGGATTGGCGACGCGACGGCAATCGGAACTACATTGGTCGGCGTTGCGGTCGCCGCGCCGACGATCGCAAGGTCGGGGTTTGGCAGAACGGCCACGGTTTGCGGCCGGGGCTGGGTGGCCCACAGGATCACGACAATAACGGCGATCAAGCTCAGCGCGAGCAGCGCGCTCAAGGCGCGGTTACGTGCGCGCAGCGGGTCCTCTTGCACGGCAGAGCGCATGTCCGAACGTGCCGAACGGCGGGCCATCGCGCCCTGATACCCGCTGGCGGTCGATGTCACGCTGATGCCGAAGAGCCGTAATATCAACCTGCCGACAGGTGCCAGGACGGTGCCGATGGCAGCGAGAATCGCCACGATCACCGACACGACGAAGCCGACCAACCCCAATATGCCGGATCGCTGTCCGACGGGTTTGCCCGCAAAGATCAGCAGTCCATCGGCCAGCAGCGACGACAATACGCCGATGGTCTTCAGGAAGATGAGCGAAAGTCGGTCGGTCAGGCGATACGCGCGAAGGAGCATGCAGTCGTTTTCTAATGCGTGGACGACACCGCCGAATTGTAAACACAATCATCGGTGCCGGCAATTGACGGAACCCTGACGATTAGTAGCACTCGCGCCGCGCGCTCTCTATAATCGTGCGCCGGTACGCGTAACAAGGGTTTATGTGAGGGGGCCATGCGCTCGATGCGTTTCCTACTAGCGGTGATCGGAATGGTGTTGGTCGCTCAGTCCGCGGTGGCACAAGAGCAGAGCAGTGGTCAAACCTATACGGTGAGGTATGGCGACTCGCTCTACAGCATCGCCCTACGCTATGGCGTCACGGTTGCTGAACTGGCAGAGGCCAACGATATCGAATTCACGTGGCGTATCGACATCGGGAAGGTGCTGGTCATCCCGGGGTTGGAAGACCCGACCGGCGATGTCGATGTGGCAAACCCGCTTGTCGCTTCGGCGCCGATTCAACACACGATCCGCCCCGGCGAGACGTTGAACGCGATTGCCACCCGATACGGCGTATCGGTGGACTTGCTGATGCGCGCCAACAACATCACCAATCCGAATCTGATCCTATACGGTCAAGTCCTGAGCATCTGGACGGAAGCGTCGGCCGCAGCCGAGACAGATGCAGCGGCGGCGGTCGAGGCTTCTGCACCGCCGCTAATGCACACCCTCCGTGCGGGAGAGACGCTGGGCGCAGTTGCGACGCGCTACGGGGTCAGTCTATCGGCGTTAGTGGCAGCCAACAATATCGCCAACCCGAACTACGTTTATGCCGGTACCAGCCTCGTCATCCCCGGCCGCACCGCCGACGCGTCAACCGGCTCGTCTGCCGACGCGCTCGCTGCAGTTACGCCGCCGCAGGCGACCATCACCGAAGGTAAGCAGGTCGTTGTTGACCTCAGCGAGCAGCGCGTCTATGCTTTCGAAAACGGTACGCTCGTCTGGACTGCGATCGCATCGACCGGCCTGCCGGCCACGCCGACGGTGACCGGCGATTTCAAGGTGTACTACCGGCTCGACTCGCAGACGATGAGTGGGCCCGGCTACTACCTGCCGGGTGTCCAGTGGGTGCAGTACTTCTACTCCGGATACGCACTACACGGCACGTACTGGCATAACAACTTTGGCCAGCCCATGAGCCACGGCTGCGTGAACCTGACCAATGCCGACGCGTACTGGCTGTACAACTGGGCCACCATCGGCACGCCGGTTCACGTCAAGATCTAGCGTTCCGTGATCTAGCTCCCCGCAAGGCCGAGCGCCGCCGCCTCGGCCTTCATCGCATCGAGCACACGCACGATGTGCTCGTCCAGCGGCACGCCAAGCGCTTCGGTGTGATGCGCGATCTCCTGCCGGTTGACTGGGCGGGCGAATGCCTTGTCCTTCCATTTGCTCTTGACCGACTTGAGTTCGACCTCGGCGATGCTCTTTGACGGGCGCACGAGCGTAACGGCTGTCAGGAAACCGGTAAGTTCATCCACGGCGACGAGCGACTTCTCCATCAACGATTCCGGCATGACGCCGGTGCGTTCGTAGCCATGCGACAGGATTGCCCTGACGACGACCTCGTTCACGCCACGCTCACGCAGAATGCGGCTGCCGACGATCGGATGGCCGCCATTCTCCATGTCCGGATACTTCTCGTAGTCGAAGTCGTGCAGCAGCCCGACAAGCCCCCAAAGCTCCTCATCCTCGCCAAAGTGGCGGGCGTAGGCGCGCATCGCAGCTTCGACGGCGAGCATGTGCCTGCGAAGCGAATCGCTTTCGGTGTACTCCGTGACTAGCGCCCATGCATCTTCGCGATTCATCGGTGACCTCCTCAAGATCCGGCTGGGATTGTAACGCACGCTGCAAGCGTGTTAGACTGGAATACAACATTGGAAGAATCTTGAAAGGAATCCATCGTGAAGTGGCTTGTGATTGGCGGTACACGTTTCTTGGGTCGTGCATTTGTCGAACAGGCGGTTGCCGACGGACACGAAGTGACGTTGTTTAACCGGGGGATGTCCGGCCCGGACTTGTTTCCTGACCTAGAGACGATCACGGGCGACCGCACGAACCCCGACGATCTCGCCAAGTTGGCGGGACGCACGTGGGACGCTGTATTTGACCCCAGCGGCTACCTGCCCGGCGTCGTCCGGCAAACCGTGGACGCCCTGCACGGGGCCGTCGGGTACTACGTCTTCATCTCGAGCATCAGCGTGTATCGGGATTTCATGCAGCCCGGAATCGATGAAACCTATCCGGTTGGCACGATTGACGATCCGACCGTCACCGAAGTCAACAACGAGACGTACGGCCCCCTGAAGGCACTGTGCGAGCAGGTTGTCGAGGATGCGTTCCCGGGAAAGGCGCTCAACGTCCGTGCCGGTCTCATCGTAGGGCCGTACGATCCGTCCGATCGCTTCACATACTGGGCGACCCGCATCCAGCGCGGCGGGGACTTCCTCGCGCCGGAAAGCCCGGCATATCGCGTACAGGTGATCGACGCGCGCGACATCGTCGACTGGGTGCTGCGGATGGCACAATCAGGCGCTGCTGGCACGTTCAACGTCACCAGCGAACAAATGTTGTTCGGTGACGTCGTCCAAGCGGTGCAGCAGGTCACGGGCAGCGACGCCGCGCCGATCTACGTCGACGCCCAATTCTTGTCCGACAACGACGTGCAGATGTGGATGGAACTTCCGCTGTGGATCCCGGAAAGCGAAGCGGGTTTTGCGCACATGTCGAAAGTGTCGGTCAAACGGGCTGTTGACGCGGGACTGCGAAACCGACCACTGGTCGATACCGTGCGCGACCTGTTGGCTTGGACGGCAACTCGGCCTTCAGACTATGCGCCGCGCGCCGGCCTCGCTGCGGACAAGGAATCGCGTGTATTGGACCTATGGCGTGCCAATCACGGTTAGCGTAAACTGATTCTAGCTAGCCAGATGCACCGGGGGGAGGTCTGCTCATGCAAACATCCGCCTCGCCGTCGAGTCCTCGCGCATTTGGCGTCGTCGCCCTGCTTCTGATCGCCGTTGGGTTCTCCGTCAGCCTGTACTTGTCGTACACAAAGCTTGCGGACATCCCGGTCGCTTGTGTTGAAGGCACCGCCTTCAACTGCGAAACGGTGCAAGCTCATCCGATCGGCCAGATCGCAGGAATACCGGTCTCCGTGCTGGGGCTTCTGATGTATGCTGCTCTCGCTGTGCTCGAATTCGGGCGGGGCCGCGTGGCAATCCTCGAGTCAAACGGCGAGATTCTTTTCTTCGGAGTCGTGCTGCTCGGTTGGCTTTTCTCGATGTGGCTCGTTTACGCGCAGGCCAACATCATCCACGCATGGTGCATTTGGTGCCTCACGCATGAGGTCGCGATTTCCGGGCTGCTCGTTCTGGCAATATGGCGCGTCAGGCGGCACTTCCTTTCGCTGCGCTGACGCGCCCTAATCTCTGGTGGTGTCATCGCCTATAGCTCGGCAGCGGGTTCCGCCGCGGCCTCGTCGGTCTCGCCGGCCCCGCCATTCTCATCCGTCGGCTCCGGCGCGACAAATCGTGGCGTGACGGTGACGACCTTCGCCATCTGTTCGTCCTTGCGATCCATCGACATCAGTATGTCGCCGCCGGGCCTGCCGCGGATCACCTGCGGGATGCGCTTCGCCGAGACCTTGACGGCCTTACCGCGGTTGCTTAGCAGATAGACGGTACCGTCTGCGTCAATGACGCCGGCGGCCGCAAGTTCGCGGCTGGACTTGGGCAGGCGCATGGTAATGACTCCTCCGCCGGCGCGTCCCTGCTGAGGATAGTCAGACACTGCCGACAGTTTCGCGACCGCGTCATCGCTGACCGCGACGACGAACAGCCCGTCTGCGACGACGTGCGCGCTGATCACTCGTGCCCGTTCGTTTGGCAGCTTGATACCTTTCATGCCGCCCGCAGGGAGACCAGTCGGGCGCACGTCCTTTTCCGAGAAGCGAATGGCCTGTGCTGCCGAGCTAGACAGCAGCACGTCGTTCGCCCCAGTCGTCGTATAGGCCCATCCAAGTGCATCGTCCTCGGCGACGTTCATCACCGGGAACGGCTTCATAACCAGCCCGGGCAAGTCCGACAGCCGCACACGTTTGACCATGCCCTGTGTAGTTGCCATGAACAGGTAACCCGTCTCGTTGCCGGCGGGGAGACTCAGCACGGCGGCGAGTTCATCGCTGGAACTGAACGGGCTTAGCTCATGGAACATCGGTGCAGCGGCGACGTCTTCCAACTCGGGAATCTGTTGCATGGGAACAGTCGCACATTGACCACGCGTCGTAATCAGGTAAACGACGTGATTGCCTGAGCCTTCCACCAGCTCGCGCGGGGGATCCTTGACGTCGGCGGCAATTCGCGGGACCTGTTGGCCGGTCATGCGCGCAATCCGTCCGCTGTGGCTTACCGCCAACAGGACCGGCTCTTCGGGCAGGAAGAGCGCCTCGGCGGCCCCGGTACCGGCGGTGCTGTCTACGATAACGGTGCGGCGCTTGTCGCCATACGCGGCGCGCACGTCGCGCAGCTCCTGCGCGATCACGCCGCGCATCTGCGGTTGGCTCTCCAGCAACCCTTCGAGGTACGCGATCAGCTTGAGCTTCTCGTCGTACTCCTCCTGAATCTTGGCCCGTTCGAGGGCGGCCAACCGGCGCAGCTGCATGTCGAGAATGGCCTGGGCCTGCTCGTCGGTGATGCCAAGCAGCTTGATGAGTCCTTGGCGCGCGGCCTCCGCATCTGCTGCCGACCGGATCGTGCGAATCACCTTTTCGATCGCGTCGATGGCCTTGAGCAGACCTTCGAGAATGTGCGCGCGCGCCCGCGCTTTGGCGAGGTCGTATACGCTGCGACGGCGCACAATCTCGAGCCGATGATCGAGATACACGCGCAAAAGCTGCTTGAGCGAGAGGATGCGCGGCTCGTCGTGGACCAGCGCCAACATGATGATGCCAAACGTCTCTTGGAGCTGGGTGAGCTTGTACATACGCACCAGCACTTCGGCCGCGTCGACGCCGCGCTGCAGCTCGATCACGAGCCGCAAGCCCTGTCGGTCGGACTCGTCACGAAGGTCGGAAAGTCCCTCGAGTTTGCCCTCGCGCACCAGATACGCGATGCGTTCGACCAGCGACGTTTTGTTGACCTGATAGGGCAGCTCGGTGACGATGATGCGCTGCTTGCCGCGCCCCATATCTTCGATATGCGCCTTGGCGCGTATGGTGATCTTGCCGCGGCCGGTGGCGTACGCCGCGACCAGAGGATTGTCTCCGTCTTCCTCGGCACCATCTTCGTGATGATAGACGAGGCCGCCGGTCGGGAAGTCCGGCCCTTTCACGAACTGCATCAGGTCGTTGGTCGTCAGGTCTTCATACGAGTCCCAACGGTCAAGCATGTAAATCAGCGCGTCGACCACTTCGCCGAGGTTGTGCGGGGGGATGTTTGTGCTCATGCCGACCGCGATGCCGGTGGCGCCGTTGACCAGCAGGTTCGGCACGGTCGAGGGCAGGACGAGCGGTTCCTGCAAGCTCCCGTCGAAGTTGTCGCCGAAATCGACCGTTTCTTTTTCGATATCGGCCATCAATTCGTCGCCGACCTCGGCCATACGAGCCTCGGTATAACGCATCGCCGCGGCGCTGTCGCCGTCGATGCTACCGAAGTTGCCCTGACCGTCGATCAGCGTATAGCGCATGGCGAAGTTCTGCGCCATACGCACGAGCGACTCGTACACCGCCCCGTCCCCATGCGGGTGATACTTGCCAAGCACCTCGCCAACGATACGCGCGGACTTCTTGTAAGGCGTGTTGGCCCGCACGCCCATGTCGTACATGGCGTACAAGATGCGGCGGTGGACCGGCTTTAGGCCATCGCGTGCATCAGGAAGCGCGCGCGAGACGATCACGCTCATCGCATAATCGATGTACGCGTCACGCATTTCCTGCTCGATCGTGATTTGACGGGTATGTCCGTTGTCCATAAGAATCAGGGCGTCCTGTAGGATTGCTCTTGACCGGCGCGGTCGCCGCGTAGTCTAACGCAAACCAGCGATCCGGTGAATAGCAGAAATTATGTTCTATTGTAGCATAAACGGCGGGGAATCGCACGAGTAGCGCGGCCCGTACATGCTGGAACGTCCGCCGTGCGTTATGGTAGACTGCGCACGACGCACCACTGAGATGGAACGCTAAATGCGACGACCTGCAATTCTACTGCTGCTGCTGATTTGTGTCGGCTGCACGATACTTCCACAGCCAAACGTCCTTGTCGTGACTCCGACGCCGCAGGCGGCCGGGCCAACGGCGATCAATACGCTTGCGCCGCAGGTGCAGGCGACGGATACGCGCGCGCCGGTCACGCTCGGGCCTGCTGTGGGCGCCGATTACACGATCGAGCCGACCAGCACGCCGCGCTTCACCGCTGGCCCGCCTACCGAGACCGTCCCGCCACGCCCCTCGACGTTCACGCCGGGGCCAAGCTGGACGCCGATCCCGACCCGGCCCACCAACTCGCCGACGCCTGACCCGCTGGCAGGCCCACCGACGGCAACAGCGACCCCGATCCCGCAGTTGGACAGTTCGCGCATGGGCATCCAGCTCGCGAGCAACATGGGCCGTGTCGAGTGGGATGCCAGCTTGACGCGTGCCAAAGAGTTGGGCGTAGAGTGGATCAAGGTGCAGGTTGACTGGAACTATCTGCAGCCTAATGGCTATGATCCCAATGAGGATCGGGTCAACACGTTCCTGATCAACATCGAGACGGCCGATCAGTTCGGCTTCAAGATCCTGTTCAGCGTTGCGAAGGCTCCGAACTGGGCGCGTTCTACCAACGAGTTCTCCGGCCCGCCCAACGATCCGCAGGAGCTGGGCAACTTCCTGACCATGCTGCTGCAGACCAAAATGGGCCCGATCGTGGACGCGATCGAGGTCTGGAACGAGCCGAACCTGATGATCGACTGGGTGACCGACCAGTACCCGTTCACCGGGGCAGGGTACATGCAGCTCTTCGGCCCGGCATACGGCGCGATCCGTGGCTACCGCAGCGACATTATCATCGTGACGTCCGGGCTTGCGCCTACGGGGAACAGCGAAGGCACGCGCAACGACCGCCAATTCCTGCAAGAGATGTACGACGCCGGCCTCGGGCGTTATCAGGACATCGTGATCGGCGTGCATCCGTATGGATGGGCCAACCCGCCCGACGCACGCTGCTGTGACCCGTCGCCGGAACGCGGATGGGACGATCAGCCGCAGTTCTTCTTCCTCGACACGATCGAGGATACGCGGGCGATCATGAACCGTAATGGGCACGGCGGAATTCCGATGTGGGTGACGGAATTCGGCTGGACGTCGTGGGACGATCTTGGTGTCGGCATCCCCGAACCGCAGGCCGACAACCTGTGGATGTCCGAGAATTCGCCGATCGATCAGGCGAACTTCGCCATTCGCGCTTTCGAGATCGGGCTTTCGCGTTCGGACATCGGCGTGATGTTCCTGTGGAATCTGAACTACGCTAATCCGTTTACGTTAGCGAACCGTGACGAGATTGCTGGCTACAGCCTGCTCGTTATGGCAGACGACTACGTGCAGTACACCAAGGCCCGGCCACTGTTCTACATGCTGCCGCAAGCCGCCCGCGGCCTGCCGTGAGTCGTGGCTGGGGGCTGGGCGCAGCCGTAGCGATCCTGCTGCTGGCCGGCGTATTGCGTTTCGCCGCATTCGGTGAAGTTCCTCCCGGCCTCCAGCATGACGAAATGTTCAAGGCGCTCGAGGCGCGTCAGTTTCTCGCCGACGGCTACTTCCGGATCTTCTATCCTTCGAATCAAGGTCACGAAGGCGGCTATGTGTGGATGCTGGCCGCCTCGGCGGCATTGTTTGGCGCAAACGTCGCAGCGATCAAGTTCCCGGCGTTCATTATGGGGATGCTGACGGTTGCGCTGACGACCCGGCTCGGTGCTCGCCTCGGCGGGCGCTCGGTCGGCCTCGCCTCTGGCGGACTGCTTGCCGTGAGTATGTGGGGAGTGTTCACGAGCCGTGTGAGCCTTCGTGCAGGAATGCTGCCGGTGTTTGCCGCGCTGCTGGGCCTGTGTGTTATCTCCCTCGCGAAGCGGCCACGTGTTTCGGCTGCGGTTGTCGTCGGCGCAGTCATGGGCGCAGCACTGTACACGTATACGTCGTCGTTTGCGCTGTGGGCCGGCGCCGCTGCTACCGGTCTTATCGCCGTGATCAGGGCACGCCGGATATGGTGGGAGACGGCGGGGCGCTGGGTGCTCGTGGCAGTGATAGGCACGGCGGTCGGCCTTCCGATGATCTTCGCGCGCGTAACCGATCCTGAGGGCTTCAACCGGTCGAGCTCGATCACGCGTCCATTCGCCGACGCGCTCGAGGGCCGGCCGCAAGAGCTGATCGATAACGGGCTGCGAATCGCCGGGATGCTAGCGTTCACCGGTGACCCCGAAGCACGCTACAACATCCCGGACCGGCCGCTGTTTGCGCTTCCAGTCGGGTTGATCGCATACGCCGGCCTTGCAGTCATCGTGTGGCGTGCGCGTCGCCGCCCGGAGTACGCGTATTGGGTCGGCGTGATTGCCGCTGGCATTGTGCCGAGCCTGCTCACCGTGTCGGCACCTGCTTACCTGCGCTTGGTCGCGCTGATGCCGGCAGTCGCACTTGCGTTCGCGTTTGGCTGTGCGCTGCTGCCCGGTCGTCTCGCGCCAGCTGTGATGATTGCCGGGATTGGGCTTACGGCGGTGCTGGACGTGCCGGCGTACTTCTCGACATGGGCTCAACTGCCCGAGGTCTCGGCCATCTATCGCGACGATCTTGAACAATTGGCACGCCATGTGGCTGCAGACGACCGCCCGTGGTTGGTCAGTACACCCGATGTCGAGCAGGACGCGCTGACTTTTTCGCTGTACGCGTCGGACGTGATGCACCGGGTCGGATTCTTCGACGGGGACACGACGGTCGCGCTGGGTGAAGGTGCGGTGTTAGCATTGTCGGCCCTTAGTCCGCTCAGCCCGCCACACATACCGTTTGCCGCGCCGGACATGGGTGCTGTGCCCGGCGAACCGATCGCAGACCAATTCGGGCGCGTTGCATTCGAGCGCTTCGATCTCGCGTCCACCGGCGGCCTCAGCCAGCGAATCGCGGCGGCCGCCGCGTCTCCTGTGTATGTTTGGCCGCAGATTGAACTCGGTCGCGGCGACCTCGCTGAGTACGCCCACTCGCTCACGCTTCCCGTGACGTTCGGCGGCGTGGTCGAGCTGATCGGGTTCGAACTGGCAGACCGGGATATCGCGACCGAATTCGACGGTGTCAACCTGCAGCTCTACCTGCGGCCGCTGGCCCGAGACGATCGGCCGTTGAGCGTCTTTGTCCACGTCCTCAACCGCGACGGCACGATTCATGCGCAGCGTGATTTGATGGGAATGCCGTCGAATCAGTGGATCGCAGGAACGGTCATCGTGCAGGACAATTTTGTCATTATGGGGCCGTCCGCTTCAGGTCGCTATGTCGTGTCGCTGGGAATCTACGACACGCTCACAGGTGAACGCCTGACGATCGACGGGACGGATGGCATGGACCGCGTGCTGCTTGGCCGCGTCCGGGTGCGCCCGGGGGACTAACGTGCGTCGATTCTTGATTGTAGTTGTGTTGATGCTGGTTGTCGCCACGATCGCGTCGGCCCAGACTGTTCGATTGCCGGCGCGCAGCCGGCTTTCGCCGGAAGCGGTCGTCGATGCGTCGTTGTATATGGCGCGCTCCATCCGTGCCGATCGAATTGTGTGGTCGCCGGGCGGGTCGCTGCTTGCCGTCGTCGATGATGTGGATGTGCTGTTGTTCACGGTCGCAGATTGGACTGCCGAGCCGGTCCGCCTCCGCAGCGCGCAGCCTGTCGTCGATTTGGCGTTCAGTCGGTCCGGAGCGCTGCTGTATATCGCTCAAGCGGGCAGCATTACGACGTGGAGCGTCGACACAGGCGCAACTGCCGCACGCTATGTGGTCGATGCGCGCCGTATCGCGGTCAGCCCCGATGACTCGCGTCTTGCGGTCTTGACCCGTCAGTCCACGGTCGATGTCATCGCGGTGACGGATCGCTCGGTTGCGAGCATGCCGGTGACGGCGCCGGCCGAAGGCGTGGCATTCTCACGCGATGGGCAGTCTATCGTCGTCTCGGACGGATTAGGGGGAGGTGTCATTCTCGACCCTGTCCTTCGCCAATCGACTGTATCAATGTCACCGTTGGTTTCTCAACAGGAGGGGCATTCGGTGCTGCGCGCTGCGGCCGCCCCGGCCGGGCAGAGATCGATCGTAACGCAGATTGCTGCCGGCCCGATCTCCTTTGCCCGACGCGCGACCGCCGACGGCGCGGTTGAAGCCGAGTATGCGCTGCCGGCTGCGTTCAGCCAGGTTTACGGCTGGGACGTCAACCCGCGAGGCAATCTGCTTGCTGGCGCTGGAATAGGACGTTCTCCGGAGCAGAGCGCCGTCGTCGTGTGGCACTACCGGGATGCCTTTGCCGTCGAGACGTTGGCTCATCCGGGCGTGCGCGATGTGGCGATCAGCCCGGACGGCACACTGATCGCATCGGTCGGCGGAGGGGCGCTGCGCTTGTGGTCAGCCGAGGATTCGAGCTTCGATGCCGAATTCCTCGCAGGTCTGAGGCAAGTGAACGTCGTAGCCGCCTGCTCGGATTTGGGTGTCGGTCCAAGTGCGGTGCCACCGGTTGGCGGGCAGACGGTCAGTTTGGTGTGGAGCTGGTACGCCGCGACCGAGGCGCAGGTTCGCGAATACCTCGATGCGGCGGTATTCGTGCTGACGCTGGACAGCGTCGTCGTTCGGCCGTGGGTGTTCGTGTCACGCATCGCGCCTGACGAGGCCAACGGCGGCGACCCGACCGTCTACTTGTACGCACCGGTCGGGCAGGTTGGCGCAGGCTCCCACTGGACGACCATCGACGTCACGTGGGTACGTTCCATCGACGATGGGTATGCGAAGTTCGGGCCGGGCACGCCCAACCTGAGCGACGGCGGCTCGTGTTCGTTTACGGCGCAGTAGCCGGTCGGATGACCAGCGCCGCCCGTACGCCGCGTAGGCTGAGCAGTGCCGCGACCGTCATCATGGCCGAGATAACCAGTACAAGCGTCGTCATCGAGTCCGGGCCGAGCCGCTCGAGAAAAACGCCCATCAGCGGCGGGATCACCATACCGCCGAAACTGCCCGCTGCCCCGATGACGGACGCAGCCGACCCAGCCGCAGACGTGAAACGCCGGGCAAGCAGCGCAAACCCGGCCGGATAGATCGGGCCGAAGGCGAAACCGAGCAGCAGCGTAGAGATCACGATCAGCGGGGCACTGCTACCGCTGAAGACGTAGAGCGCAGACGCGATCGTAGACAGCACGACTCCCAGTACAAACTGTCGCTGGAACGACACCCGTGACCCCACAGCGGTCATGATCAAGCGTGAAACCATGAATGCGACGAAGTACAGGCTGGTGAGAACGCCACCCTGATCGCGGTCGAAGACGCCCGCGTTAAACGTGAACTCGGTTGTCCACCCGCCGACGCCGACCTCGATGCCGACATACAGTAGGAAAACGGCTGCGAGCAGCCACAAGGTCGGCGACCGGAAGATGCTGCGTTCGCCCAACTGCTGCACTTCTCCGCGCAGGTTACGCGGGCCGACGATAGTAAGGGCTGGCAGGGCGATGAGCAGAAGCACGACGGCCAGCCAGAACATCGCGATGCCGCTGCCCAGCAGACGGTTTGCCTGCACAGCAAGCAGAGGGCCGGCTACAGCGCCGAGACTGAATACGAAGTGCATTGAGTTGAGCGGACGTGCGGCCTCATCACGATACAAACGCAAGATCATGAGCTGGCCGCCGATGTCGATGAATCCGCCGCCAAGCCCGAACAATGCCGCGCCAATCAGCAGCGCCACGAGGGATTCGCCGATTGCCAGCGTTCCGATGCCTGCCGCGAACAGCGCAATGCCGACGAGTAGGGGCGGGCGCGACGAGAATCGGTCGATCGCGGGGCCGGCCAGGATTGTCGACACGAGGCCAAGCAGAAACTGTGCAGTGAACAGTGTGCCAAGTGATTCGATCGAGGCGCCGGTTTTGGCGGAAAACTCGTTGAGCAGCGGGCCAACGCTCGCGATCTCAACGCCGAACACAAAGAACGGGAGCCACAGGCTCAGAAGAGTCCAGCGGCGGCTTGCTGACGAGGGCATGGAACGTATCCGTCTTATCGAGAATTCAGTGTGCTGTTAGTCCGGGCTAGGGAAGTTCCGCTACACTTCTCGTTGATCGAGAAGGGAATCACCGTGACTGTTCTACCAGCAAATACACACGTCTTCGTAAAGCGCAGCGTATTCAAGATGACGTTAGCGCAGTTGCAGGCTTTCCATCAAGATCCAAGTGCGCTGCGAAAGTTAACGCCGCCACCGATCTTCATGCGGCTTCATGACGATCGCCGCACCTCAATCACCGAAGGTGAGATCGAGTTCACGTTGTGGTTCGGGCCGTTACCCGTCCGTTGGACGGCGCGCCATGCCTCGCTGGATACCGGCACCGGCTTTCGCGACTATCAGGTTAAGGGTCCGTTGGCGTACTGGAACCATGAGCACATCATGGAGGACGTCGAAGGCGGCGCGGCGTTGACCGACCGAATCACGATTGCGCACCATCCGGGGCTGAGAGGCATTCTCACACGTCTAATGTTCGACGGTATCCCGCTGCAGATCCTCTTCGCGTACCGTCACTGGCGGACGGCACGAGCAGTGGAGAACTAGGCCGCCGTGGCAACCAAAGTCGTATCGCAAGTCATCGTGATCGGCGGAGGCGTCGGTGGGTTGACCACGGCGGCTCTGTTGGCGCAGGCAGGCTATGACGTCAAGGTGCTCGAGGCGCAGACCTATCCGGGAGGATGCGCGAGCACGTGGACGCACATGGGCTATCGATTCGAGAGCGGTGCGACGGTCGCCGGCGGGTTTCAACCCAACGGACCGCATCACGTCGTGGGCGAAGCGCTGAACATCCAGTGGCCGGTGAGGCGTCACGACCCCGCGTGGGTCGTACACTTGCCGGGCACGCAGGTTTCGCTCACAGCGGACAACGCGGACGTGCTGGCGAAGTTTCCGCATACCGCCAAGTTCTGGGAGACTCAGTCCCGTCTCGCGAACTTGACGTGGCGCTTGTCCGCGCAGAACATGCCGTGGCCGCCGACTTCGGGCCACGAGGCCATGCGGCTCGCGCGGATCGCGCTGGGCAACTTTCCGGATGATCTACAAGCCGTGCCGTACGTCTTTGCAACCGTATACGATTGGGCCGCGAGGTTCGGCCTGACCCATGACGCGCAGTTCATGCGCTTTCTTGACGGCCAGCTCTTGATTAGCGCGCAGACAACGAGCAGGCACGTCAATGCGCTGTGGGGCGCAACGGCGCTCGATCTCGCGCGTCAGGGCGTCTACCATGTACGAGGTGGAATCGGCGGTCTGGCCCAAACGCTTGTGGATACGCTGCGTCGATATGGCGGCGAAATCCTTTACCGGCACCGGGCGTCACGTCTCGAGGTCATCGACGGCCGCATCGTTGGCGTGTGGGTGACACGCAGCCGGCATTCGACCGAGGAGCTGTTCATGCCGGCCGATTTCGTAGTCGCAAACACGACCCCGTGGGATGCGGCTCGCTTGCTTGGGTCGAACACCCCGCCCAAGCTGCAGCGCGAGATTTCACGGCCGAAACGCGGATGGGGTGCGTTCGTGCTCCACCTCGGCGTCGATTGCGACGTATTCCCGACCGGGTACCCGGATCATCACCAGATTCTGCTCGATCTTGACGGGCCGTTGGGCGAGACACGCAGTATCTTCATGTCAGTTTCGCCTGAGTGGGACGATACCCGAGCGCCCGAGGGCATGCGGGCGGTGACCATCACCACGCATACCGATCCGTCACAATGGTGGCACGAGCTTGAAAGCGACCGCGACGCATACTACGCGAAGAAGGACGATTACAGCGAGAAGATCATCGCTGCCGTAGATGGCATTCTGCCAGGACTTCGTGACGGCATTGCGCTGGCCCTGCCGGGTACACCGGTGACCTATCAGTACTACACCGATCGTCATGACGGGCTGGTCGGCGGGTTTCCAATCACGTCGCTGTTCAAGGCACGCGGCCCGCGCACAGGGGTCGCGAACCTGCGCCTCGTCGGAGACTCGATCTTCCCGGGCCAGTCGACCGCTGGGGTCTCGCTCGGTGCGCTGCGCGTTGCCGAAGATGTCAAGCGCAGTTTGGCCCTGCGTGCGAGCCGCGCCAGCATCGTTGCCGTTCGCGCCAATTCGGTCAATCCTGACTCGCCGCAGGACATTGACTCGTGAGTCGACGCGCGCTGATTTGGCTGCGTCGCGACTTGAGACTGCACGACAGCGCCGCGGTACATTGGGCACTGCAGCGCGGTCTTGCGCCCCTATTCGCCTATGTGTTTGACGACCGCTTGCTGAACGGCCGATTTGCCAGCCCGTCGCGCACGGCGTTCATGCTCGCTGGCCTTCGGTCGCTCCAGCGGGACTTGGAAGGCTTGGGAGGACGACTCGTCGTGGCGAGCGGCCAGCCCGAGGCTGAGATTGCGCGGCTCGCCCGGGCCCTCGATGTGGAGTCTGTCGTCGGCAACCGTGACTACTCCCCCTACGCCCGCGTCCGCGAAGCCCGCGTCGAATCTGCGCTTGAGCCCATTCCGCTTACGCTCGTGCAAGACCGCCTGCTGGTCGAGCCGTGGGACATCGAGAGCACGTCGGGCAAGCCGTACACGGTCTATACGCCGTTCAAGACCCGGTGGCGCAGTGTGCCAAAGTCGAATCGCGAACCCCTCGCATACGACCTCAGGGGTAAGTTGGCAGAGATTCCGGACGAACATGCCGGCGCGCTGCCGGCACTCGACATGTTTGGGATGACCAACGACATCCCGTTGCCCGCGGCCGGTGAAGACGCAGCGGCTGACCGACTCTCCACCTTTCTGGATGATAGAATCTTCGCGTATCGGGACACGCGCAACCGTCTTGCCGACCCGTTCGACGCGAACAGCGGAACTTCGTCGCTGTCCCCGTACATTCGTTGGGGGATGACCTCGCCCCGCCAGATTCGTGCGGCTGCCGCGGACGCATATCGCGAGGCGCCCGACGACGAAGCACGCGCCTCGGTGGTAGCGTGGATGGACGAGATCATCTGGCATGAGTTCTACACGCATATCCTGTGGCACTTTCCTGACGTGACCCGCCGAAACTTCAACAGTGCCTACGATGGCGTGCCGTGGCGCGACGCGGGTGACGAGTTCGATGAGTGGGCGGAAGGGCGCACCGGCTTTCCGGTCGTGGACGCGGCAATGCGCCAGCTCAGCGCGACGGGATGGATGCACAACCGCGCGCGCATGATCGTTGCCAGTTTTTTGACTAAAGACCTTCTGATCCATTGGCGCCATGGCGAGGCGCATTTCATGCGCTACTTGCTCGACGGCGACATCGCGCCAAACAACGGTGGGTGGCAGTGGGCTGCCAGCACAGGCACTGACGCGCAGCCGTACTTCCGAATCTTCAACCCCGTCAACCAATCCGAGCGATTCGATCCGGACGGTTCGTTCATCCGGCGGTGGGTGCCGGAGCTGGCCGACGTGCCCGCGAAGTACCTACACGCACCGTGGGAAGCGCCGGAATCGCCGCGGGACTATCCGCCGCCAATGGTCGATCATCGGGACGCGCGGTTGCGCGCACTCAATGCCTTCAAGGGAGCGAAATCATGACAAGAGTCGTGCTGGCCGTGCTGTTGATGTTAAGCATGACACTGTTGCCTCAGGCGCAGGAAACGCTGCCAGTGCCGGATGAAGGAGGCGTCTACCTCACGATTGAAGGCGTTCGTGTATACGCCATCGACCGCGGAGATCCGGATTCTCCGGCTGTACTGCTTCTGCACGGGTTTGGAGGGTCGGTCGTGACATGGCGCTACACGATGGACCCCTTGGTAGAAGCGGGCTATCGGGTTGTGGCGTTTGATCGCCCGCCGTATGGCTTTGCCGATAAGCGCATCGACATCACGTGGGATGACGCCTTCTACCGCGACCTCACGATCAGTGTGATGGACGAGCTTGGCATCGATCGCGCCGTATTGGTGGGACACAGCGCCGGAGGCAGTGTCGTTGCCAATGTCGGAATCGCATATCCTGAACGCGTAGCCGGGCTGGTGTTCGCGGCGGGCGCGGTCTTCACGCGGCAAGCGGCGGAAGCGATGGGTTCACCGGCCGGAGATTCGCCGCTGGCCGGGCTGGCTAGCGGCATCAGCGCTATCGATCCGGAGTCACCGTTGGCGCAGTTGGCCGTCCGCGCCGTGTTCACGCCTGAACGGTTCGCGGATATTCTTTTCAGCACCTATTACGACCCCGACAAGATTCCGGCGGATGCCGTTGAAGTCTACGGCAGGACGTTCGAACTACCGGGATGGGAGGCAGCCTTCCTCAAGCTGCTGACGCAAGGCATGCCCGACATGGAAACCGACGACACGGCACTGGCGAATCTCGAAATGCCGATCCTTCTCATCTGGGGCGAGGACGACACGTGGGTGCCGCTCACCGTCGGCGAATCCCTCGCCGACGTGCTCGCCGACGCTGAACTGATAACCTATCCTGAGACCGGCCACATCCCGATGGAGGAACAGAGCGAGGCTTTCAACAAAGATTTGCTGGACTTCCTTGTGCATGTGTACAATCGCTGAGCGCCTTAAACAGTGCTTAACATCGTGATGACCCGCGCATAACGACGGTCCGATAGAGTCGGGACCAATCTGTCCGCCGGGTCGAAGACACTGGGATCAGCTTGTGACCGTCACTGAGCAACATGCAGCGACCAGCGCCTCTTCTTCGGCACACTCGAGGCGGTGGCTTTCGTTCCTGAAGCATCAGCGGACCACCGAAAACATCACCGGGTGGTTGTTCGTCGCTCCTTCGGTGATCTTGATCTTCATATTCGGCATCTTCCCCATCGGCTACGCCGCGTACATGAGCATCCACACATGGCGCATCCGGCAGGGTGCGATCTTGTGTGATTCCGAGCCGGTTGACTTTATTGCGTTAGTCCGAAGCTGCCTGAGCAACTACGAATCGGCTGTGCTTGGCGATTGGGGCGGGGCGGCACTCTTTGCCCTCGGACTTGTCGGACTGTTCGTCGCGTACATCGTGTGGACTCGCCTGTTCTCGAAGCGGCACGAGAACGTCTACGCCGTGCTGCGAATCGTTGCCGGGCTGTTGGTGATGGCCGTGGGCATTACGCTCATCAGCGAAGGCTACAACACCATGACCGGCGCGCTGCGCCCGCGCGACCAAGCCTTCCTGAAGGGCTTGCAGATCACGATCTACTACGCATTCGGCAGCATTCCTCTGCAGCTTGCGCTCGGCTTGGTCCTGGCTTACGTGCTCTACCACCGTGTTAAGGCGAAGGCGTTCTTCAGGACCATCTTCTTCCTTCCATACGTGACGCCTACCGTAGCGGCGGCGGTTGTCTTCGGTACCGTATTCAGCGGACGCGACACTTCGCCGATGAACCAGCTCGTGCAGTTGTTTGGCGGCGACGTACAGCGATGGTTAGCAGAACCGCGGCCATTCCTGAACGTCGCATTCGGGTGGAACCTGGAGGGGTTCATTGCCGGTCCCAGCATGGCGCTGGTGGTCGTTATTATCCTCGGCATCTGGACCTATACCGGCTACAACGCGGTCATCTTTATGGCCGGCTTGGGCAACATTCCCGGCGACCTGTACGAAGCGGCGCGCGTCGACGGCGCGACCGACTGGAACATCTTTCGGCACATCACACTGCCGCTGCTGTCGCCGGTAACGTTCTACCTATCTGTGCTCGGTTTTATCGGCACGTTTACGGCGTTCAACACGTTGTTCGTGATGCGAACACCGACCAACGCCGGTACGCTTGACACGTCAGCGCTCGTGATCTTTGACACGTTCCGAGCGCAGAATCGATGGGCGGAAGCCACGGCTCAAGCGATTGTGCTCATGCTGCTCGTGCTGGCGATGACGCAGATTCAACGGAGCTTGCTGGAGAAGCGGGTGTTCTATGGTTGATGCACCTCTGCCTCGCACCGCGTTACCGCCCCCGTCACAGCGGAATCCGCTGCGGGAACTTGGCGTGTCTGTCGGCGACGTGCTGCTTTACGTGGGCATCAGTATCTTCGCGTTGGTCGCGATGTTTCCGTTCTTGTGGATGATCTCGAACTCGCTGATGACGTTGGGCGAGACTCAGGTGCGTCGCTTGCTGCCTGAGTCGCCGCAGTTCTACAATTACATCGAAGCTTGGGAAGAGGCGCAGTTCAGCCGCTATTTCCTCAATTCGTGCATCATCGTAGGGATTACGATCGCCGGCTTGCTCGTGGTGTCGATCCTGTCGGCGTATGCATTCGGGCGAATCAAGTTCCGCGGCCGCAACGTCGTGTTTACGCTGCTGCTGATCACGTTGATGATTCCGGAGTCGGTGACGCTAATTCCGAACTACTTGATGGTTGCGGGCCGGATTTTTCCCCTGCCGGCGATTGGGACCGACGCGGGTATCTTCTCATGGTCCTACGATAACAGTTGGATTGATACCTATGCGGCCCTGACGATCCCGTTTATGGGCAGCGCGTTCAGTATCTTCCTGCTGCGTCAGTTCTTTGTCGGCATTCCGAACGAGCTGTGGGACGCCGCGCGCATCGATGGGGCGGGGCATTTCCGGTTTTTGATCCAGATCGTGCTGCCGATCAGCCGCGCGCCGATCATGACGGTCACGCTGCTGACGTTCATTGCGAGCTGGAATTCGTTCTTGTGGCCCTTGATCGTCACCAACAGCGACCGCCTGCGGCCGATCACGGTCGGGCTGTACAACTTCAGCGACGAAGCTGGTACGCGAACGCAGCTCTTGATGGCCGGCGCGCTGATCACGATTGCCCCCATCCTCGTGCTTTACTTCCTAACGCAAAAGACGTTTACGGAAGGTATCGCGACGACGGGGCTGAAAGGCTAGGAGGTTCTGCGGAGGTGCGGAAAAGGCACCGCCGTATAATGGAACCCGCCCTGCAGATCGCCTGCGGGGCTGTGTAGGAACGCTGATCAGGAGGAGACAAATCAGCATGGTTAGCAGACTCGGTAAGGTGCTTGTTTTCGCGCTGCTGCTGGCGGGCTTCGTGTTCCCGGTAGGCGCGCAGGATGACATGATGGCAATGGACTGGGAAAGCGTCGACCCGTCCGGCCAAACTGTCGTTTTCTGGCATCAGCACAGCGGTGCTCGTGAAGAGGAACTGGCGAAGATCGTCGCCGATTTCAACGCGAGCAATGAGTGGGGCATCACGGTTGAAGCGATCAATCAGGGCAGCTACGACGACATCTACAACCGTATGACCGTTAGCCTTTCTACCGGTGAGGCGCTTCCCAACCTCGTCGTCGCCTACGCCAATCAGTCGGCCGTTTACTACCTGCTTGATGGCTTGGTCGACATCAACGGTCTGATCGACAGCGAGATGTGGGGTCTATCGGAGGAAGAGGTCGCTGACTTCTTCCCCGGTTTCTATGAGGGTGACGTCTTCCCGCAGTACGACGGCGTGCGCCTCGGCTTCCCGCCCAATCGTTCGATGGAAGTGATGTACTACAACATCGACTGGCTTGCTGAGCTGCGCGCTGCCGGCGCGATCAGCTTCGACGGCCCGCCGACCACCCCTGAGCAGTTTGAAGAAGCCGCCTGCGCCGCAACCGCGAATCCGTTCAGCGGCGCGACCAGCGATACAGGGGCCATCGGCTATCAGCTCAGCTACGACGGCTCGCGCTTCGCGAGTTGGACGTTCGCGCGCGGTGGCGACATCTTCGACCTTGAGGCCAATCAATACACGCTGAACAGCCCTGAGGCCGTCGAGGCGATGACGTTCCTCAAGGGACTGTACGACAAGGGCTGCGCGGGTGAAATCTTCGAGCGCTTCGAAGACCAGACGAACTTCGGTAACGGTGTGACGATGTTCACGGTCGGCAGCAGCTCGGGTCTGCCGTTCTACGAGACCGCCGTCAGCGAAGGCGCTGGACACACGTTTAGCCTCGCGGCCATCCCGCACACGACCGAGAACCCGGTGCAGAACATCTACGGTGCCAGCGTGAGCATCCCGCGTACGACGCCGGAGGCTGAATTGGCTGCGTGGCTGTTCGTCAAGTACTACACCACTGCCGAAGTTCAGGCCGAGTGGGGCTTGGCGAGCAACTACTTCCCGGTGCGCGCCAGCAGCGCAGAGGCATTGGCGGAGTACATCGAGTCGTATCCGGCCTACAAGGCTGCATTCGACCTGCTGCCGTACACCAAGGCCGAGCCGCCCGTTCCGGGTTACGATCCGGTCCGTGAAGAAACCGCGCGCGTGATGCCGTTGATCTTCACCGGTAGCGACACACGGCCGGTACAAGAGATCCTCGACGAGCTGAACGAATTCGCTAACGCCGAGCTGGAAGCTGCGTCTTCGTTCTAGTTCGACCGCGGTCGCAGCATCGACAAGCAGGGCGCTCCGTTTGCGGGGCGCCCTGTTTCGTTCCCTCACGACTGCGGTGGCGTCTGCGACCGCGCTGCGCGACGAGCGTCGACTCTGGCGATGAAGGTGTCGCGCTGACTCTCCCAAAGCATTCGGTTGGTCGTACTGAAACCGACGGTTGCCCACGGCGCAGCGTCTTGCAGTGCGCTCATATCTTCGAACATCAGTGACTTGGAGCCCTTGGCCGTGAGTTTCCCGCCGAGGCGGTCGACAGCGATGACCTGGACACGACCCACCGTCGTGGCGTAGACAATCCCGCGTTCCCGTGCTTCGTAGATCCACACAATGTCGTCTTTGCGCATGAGGCCAAACACCGAATCCGCAAGTACGACCCAATTGTCCGTCACGGTGAGTCGTCCTGCGCGTTTTCCCGAGGGAAGTTCCGCCTCAACCTGTTCCAGCAGTGTCAATACCTCGGCATCGCTTCCGAACCGCTTGAGCGCGCGATAGTACGGATGCAGCTTGAACTGACTGGCGCGCCACGTACTGATCAGGATCAGAACCAAGCCGTAGACTCCGAAAATTAGCCCGACTACACCAAGCGTATCGAAGTTCTCGCTTGCCAGTCCTCCTGCGCGCAGGATCGCGCGCGGGAACCGCGTTTCGAATTCCGGATTGCCGCGCAGAACCGGTGCATAGACATCGGACAGCTCGACAGGCTCCATAGGAACGAGACTTCCGCTCCACGTACGCTGTGCAGTGTCGATCGGATCCTCGCTGGACATCAGCAGAAGTCCGTCATCGAAGATGAGCACGTAATAGTGGTTGACCGTACTCCCGTTGGCTACGACCGTCATGATCTCAGTCGCGAAGACTCTCCGAGCGTGTGCCCGCACATTGTACAGAGGAAGCGGCGGGCTCACTTGAGCGAGCAGCGATGCAGTGATTTCGACCGGAGCTGATGCCGTTGCAGTGCGGAACGCGCGGACGGACTGCGTGGCCAACAGAGCACCCGAAACGCAAACGATCCCGACAATAACTCGCGGCAACGCCGAGCGCACGATTGCACGGCGGATGAGTTTGATCATGTCAGCGTCCTCTCGACGCGAAACAGTCGCAAGGGGCCTGCTTGGTGTGGATAGAGGATGTTGAGCGAGTGAAGATAACACCGAGCGCTGAAACGCGCTGCCAGTTACCTACTCAAGCTCGGTTTTTTCGATGCGGCGGCGAAGGCGTTCCATGCGTCCGCGCTCGGGCCGAATGCGGTTGAGGATCTCCGAATAGCGCTTGCCGATCCGGCGGGCGGTCGAGCGTGCGGACGACAGCGTGTAGCTGAACTGCCGGCGCGGCGCGCCGAAGCGGGTTCCGGCTTGGCGCTCGGTCCACTGGACGACCATCGCCGCCCATGTGAGACCCCCACCGAAACCGACCATCGCTACGTAGTCGCCCGGCTTAATACGACCTTGCCCGGCAGCTTCGGCCAGAGCAATGGGAATGCTTGCGGCGGATGTGTTACCGTAGCGATCAAGGTTGCACATGAACAGCGACTTATCGACGCCGAGCGCGCGCGCCGCTGCTTCGAGGATCCGCAAGTTGGCCTGATGCGGCACAATTAGTGAGAGATCCTCGAGGGTGATTCCGGCATCGGTGCATGCCTGACGGATGCTGTCGCCGATGACGCGCGTGGCGAACTTGAAGACCTCGCCGCCGGACATGTGCATCTTGTAGGGCCTGTGCCCGTCCACCATGATCTGAGCGAGCGACACGTCGATGCTGCCGACCGACGGGATGCCGAGCAGGTCGCCACCCGATCCGTCCGACCGCAGCACGCCGGATAGCACCCCGCCCGGCTCGGTGCTGCGCTCGAGAACGACCGCGCCTGCGCCATCCCCAAACAGGATGCACGTGCCGCGATCCTGCCAGTCCAGTACCCGGCTCATCGTCTCGCTGCCGATAACCAGCGCGCGTGAAATCGCGCCGGCGCGAATCGACTGCGCCGCCATTTGCACGGCATAAACGAAGCCGGAGCACGCCGCGCTCAGGTCGAATGCACCGGCTTTCGACGCGCCGAGCCAATCCTGTATGAGGCTGGCTGCGCTTGGGAAGATGTTCTCCGGCGTCGATGTCGCGCAAATGATCAAGTCAAGCTCGATCGGCAGCATATCCGCTTTTTCCAGCGCGACCTGTGCCGCCTTCAGCCCGAGTGTCGATGTCGACTCGCGCTCGGTGGCAATGCGCCGCTCGCGGATGCCGGTACGCGCGACGATCCATTCGTCGCTGGTGTCAACGATGGCAGATACATCGTCGTTGGTCATCACATTATCCGGTACCGCCAGCCCCCAGCCGACGATATGCGCGTAATATGGTGACGATCCGTTGAGGTTAGTTGCGGCCATTCTCTGAGTACTTGCCGAATATGAGCACGGCATTGTGCCCGCCAAAGCCGAAGCTGTTGGACATAGCGATGTCGATGGTGTGATGGATGCCCTTGTGGGGCGTGTAGTTCAAGTCGCATTCCGGGTCGGGGTCGTCGAGGTTGATTGTCGGCGGGACGAAGTTATTCTGCATGGCCATGATCGTGAGGACGGCCTCGACCGAGCCTGCGCTTCCCATCAAGTGGCCCGTGACCGACTTGGTCGAGCTGATCGGGATGTTATAGGCCTGCTCGCCCAGCGCACGCTTGATGGCGGTCGTCTCGGCCTTGTCGTTGAGCGGGGTGGACGTCCCATGCGCATTAATGTAGTCGATGTCTTGGGCCGTGATCCCTGCGTCTTCCATCGCACGCGTCATGGCCATTGCCGCGCCTTCACCGGTTTCCATCGGCGCGGTCACGTGATACGCGTCGGACGTGTGCCCATAGCCGAGAATCTCGGCGTAGATGTGCGCGCCGCGCGCCTTGGCGTGTTCGAGTTCCTCAAGCACGATGACGCCGGCGCCCTCAGATACCACGAAGCCGTCGCGCCCCTTGTCGAACGGGCGGCTTGCCCGCTGCGGCTCATCGTTTCGACGGCTGATGGCGGTCATGTTGTTGAAGCTGGCGATCGTCAGCTCGACAAGCGCAGACTCGCTGCTGCCGGCAAGGGCAGCTACGGACTGACCGCGGCGAATGATCTCGGTCGCTTCGCCAATGCAGTTGTTGCCGGTTGCGCATGCCGTCGCTAACGAGAAGTTCGGGCCACGTGTGCCGTACTGCATCGAGATTCGCGAGCTGACCGCGTCGGGAAGCATCATCGGCACGAGCAGCGGGCTGACCTGCTTTGCGCCGCCTTCGAGGAACTTGAGCACACTCTCGTAGATGGTGTGGATGCCGCCAATACCAGTGCCGACGATCGACGCGATCTCATAGCGGTTGTCGTCGGTAACTTCGAGTTTGCTGTCCTGCATCGCATAATACGCGCTGTAAAGCGCTAGCTGCGTGACACGATCCGTTCTGCGCGCTTCCCGCTTGCCAAGAAATGCCTCCGCGTCGAATCCCTTCACCTCGCCGGCGAACCGGTTTTCGAGGTTCTTCGGATCAAACGACTGGATCGGCGCGATGCCTGACACGCCGTTGGCGGCGTTTTGCCACGATTCTTCTACCGTGTTTCCGATCGGGCAGATAATGCCCAGGCCGGTAACGACAACCCGTCTCCTCGACACGTCGCAATCTCCATTCCCTCAAAGCGCCGCTGACTTAGCACCAATCATAGCCCATCGTGCGGCGCTCCGGTAAGGTCGTAGTCGGTCTCACATTGAATAGAACCCCAACGACGTTGATGGGTGACGTGCCCCGACATCCTGCTTATAATGACCGCGTAATGTGGTAGGACCTTACGCGATGATATTCGTAACCGGCGCGGCCGGATTCGTCGGGCGTCATCTGGTGGAGCGACTGCTGGAGGCGGGCTATCCGGTACGGGTGCTCGTTAGCGCGCGCAAAGCGCGCAGCTTGCCGGAGTGGTCGTCACACCCGAACGTCGAGATCGTCACCGGCGTGCTCAGCGACGAAGAGACGTTGTACCGCGCATTGACCGGCGTGCACGTCGTGTTTCACCTCGACAGTGCCCAGTGGTGGGGGAGGCGGCGCAACCTCGAACGTGTCGAGCTGGTAGGGATTCGTTACCTTGCCGCCGCGGCACGTGCCGCGCGCGTCGGGCGGATCATTGTGCTCAGCCACCTTGGCGCGTCGCCGTCGAGCGGTTACACGCTGCTCAACGTCAAAGGTCAGGTTGAGGAGGCAGTGAAGGCCAGCGGACTGGCGTATACGGTTGTGCGCGCCGGCTTGATCTATGGCCCGGACGACGCGTTCATCAACCACATCGCGATGATGTTGAGCACCAACCCGGTCTTTTTTCTCATGCCCGGAAGTGGTGAGATCGTGCTGCATCCGATTCACGTGGAAGACGTCGTGTCGGTGCTGGTAGCGGCGCTCGAGCGGGTCGATACGGTAGACTTGACGACAGAGGTTGGCGGAGCGGAATACACGACGCTCCTCGACCTGATACGGACGATAATGCGCGTAACCGGAATGCGGCGGTTGATCATACCGACGCCACCGTATCTGCTTCGCATGTCCGCGCGCCTTGCGGCGGCCGTGTGGCGCCGGTCGCTGTTGACGCCACAATGGTTGGATCTGCTTGCCACCAATCACACGGCACGCATCGCTAACGCCTACGACGTGTTCGGGGTACGGCCGCGCCGACTCGAAGATTCGCTGGTAGGTTATCTGCCAAACAAACGCTATCTCCTGCGGGCGCTGGCGTACGTCCTGCGCGCACGCCCGCGCGAAGCCTAAAGGGTGAGGCATGGGAACGACTGAGGTTGAAATTCGGGCGCTGAGTTCGCTCGATGAGTTTTACGAGGCGGTAGACCTCCAGCGTACGTACTGGGGAAACGACACCGAGTCGGTCGTGCCGGCACAGATGCTGCACTCGATCGTCGAGTACGGCGGGCACGTGCTGGCGGCGTATGACGGTCCACGGATGGTTGGCGTGTTGATCGGGCTGATCGGCACTGACACGGAGGTGAAGGATCGTCCGGCCATGGCCAATCTGGTGATCGGCAGCAAACGGATGGTCGTGCTGCCCGAATATCGCGGCGCTGGGGTCGGGTATCGGCTCAAGCTCACCCAGCGTGACGTTGCGCGCGCCCTCGGGATCCGGCTTGTTACGTGGACGTTCGATCCGCTCAGAGCGCAGAACGCGTACCTGAACTTACGTAAACTAGGCGGTATCGTCCGCGACTACAAGATTAACGCGTATGGCACCCGCGACGGCGGCGGCCTGACGCGCTTTGGCTGGTCGGATCGTCTGCGCGTGCAGTGGTGGATTACCCACCGTCGTGTCGAGGAACGGCTGTTTGGGAGCCGGGTCGACCTTCAGGTGAAGCAGTACCTCGACGCAGGCGCGGTGATCGTCAATCCGACGTCGACGATTGACGGCATGACGGTCTACGGTCAGCATTACAACGACGTCGACACGTCGTTTGCGCTGGTCGAGGTACCGCTCGCCTTCGACGCCATCGCCGATACCGAGCCGCAGATCGCACAGGGTTGGCAGGCCCACATACGCGATGCCATGCTGCCGCTGTTTCAGCACGGCTACTTCATTTCGGACTTTCTGCGCGGGATGGTGGATGGGCGCGACCGCGTCTTCTACCTGTTCAGCGCGGACTATGGATTTGATTTCTCTTCACCGCAATAAGGATGCATGAAATGCACGCGATTACCATTTCCGATGTCCGGCTGTACCCGGTCGGACTACCGCTCGTTGAACGGCTTCGGACCAGTTACGGCGCCGAACCCTTCAAGTCCGCCATAATCGTCGAAGTAACAACCACCGAAGGCGCTGTGGGCTGGGGAGAGTGCCCGACCAAGATGCGCCCGAGCTATGCCTACGAGACGATGGGCACTGCACTCCACGTGATGCGCGAATTCCTTGTGCCGGCGCTGGTCGGCCACCGCTTCAGCTCGCCGACCGAAGTCCCCAAGCGCCTTGCGCCGATTCGTGGGCACCCGATGGCGAAGTACGCGCTTGAGGCCGCCGTTTGGGACGCATGGGCAAAGTCGAACCTGATCGGTCTTTCCGACGCATTCGCAAAGCACTTGCCAGAGGGCAATGCCCCGTCCGGTCGGGCGCTGGTCGGCGTGAGCATCGGTATTCAGGACTCGGTCGAAGCGACGATGGACATCGTCAACAAGCGCGTCGATCAGGGCTACGGGCGTGTCAAGCTCAAGATCGAGCCCGGGTGGGACATCGAACTCGCGCGCGCCGTCCGTGAAGAGCATCCCGACCTGTCGCTGATGCTGGACGCCAACAGTGCGTACACGCTTGCCGATACCGAGCACCTCAAGAAGCTGGACGAGTTCTACTTGTTGATGATCGAACAGCCGCTCGGCTCCAGCGACATCTACGATCACAGCAAGCTTCAACCGCAGCTTCGCACGCCGATCTGTCTTGACGAGAGCATCCACAGCGCCGGCGACGCCCGCCTGGCCATCGGAATCGGGGCGTGCAAGATCATTAACCTGAAGCCCGCGCGGGTCGGCGGTTACACCGAAAGCCTCGAGATCTACAAGGTGTGCGCCGAGCACGAGATTCCGCTGTGGATCGGAGGGCTGCTGGAGACCGGTGTTGGACGCGCCGCCAATCTCGCATTCGCGTCGCTTCCGGGAGTCAACCTGCCGTGTGACATTTCCGCGACCGACCGGTACTATCAGCGCGACTTGACCGAACCGCCGTTCGTGTTGGGCATCAACAGCACCATCGAAGTTCCGGACGGGTACGGCATTTCGGTCGACGTAAAGCGCGACCGGGTCCTTGAAGCGCAGTCGTACTGGGTTGCCAACTATCCGTATCGACATCAGCTGGGGGAAGAGCGGTGATCTTTAGCGACCGCGACATCAAGCGCCTGCTCGGGGAAAACCGCATCATCGTCGACCCCGCGCCGGACATTGCCACACAGCTTGGCTCATGCTCGCTTGACCTACGGCTGAGCGGCGAGTTCAGCGTGTTCGAGTACAACCGCCACCCGTTTATCGACGTGCGCGACCCGAGTGCCAGCCAAAGCATCATGAAGTCGCTGACGGTAGGGCCGGAGCAACCCTTCGTGCTGCATCCGGGCAGCTTTGTGCTTGGTATCACTCTCGAACGCGTTGAACTGCCGGATGACATCGTCGGGCGGCTCGAAGGGCGAAGCAGCCTCGGCAGGCTCGGAATCATCGTCCATGCCACGGCAAGCGTGATCGACCCTGGTTGGCGCGGAAGAATCGTCCTCGAACTCGCCAATCACGGGCAGATGCCGGTTGCGCTCTATCCGGGGATGCGCGTGTGTTCGGTGACGTTCGAACCGCTGAGCACACCGGTCGACACGCCGTACTGGAAGAAGGCGGAAGCGAAATACCGGAATCAGGACAGCGCGCAGGGCAGCAGGATCGGCGACGACCCCGATCAGCCTGCTACGAAAAGGAGCGACGCATGACACGACACCCGGAGCATCAGTACCTCGACCTGCTTCAAGACGTGCTCGACAACGGCGTCGAGAAGAAGGAGTTCAACACGGGTATCGGCTTGCGCAGCGTGTTCGGCCGCATGATGCGCTTCGACTTGTCTCAGGGTTTCCCGCTGCTGACCACCAAGAAAGTGTATGCGAAGGCGATCATCCACGAACTGGTGTGGTTTCTGCGCGGCGATGCCAACATCAAGTATCTGGTCGACAACAACGTGCACATCTGGGACGACTGGGCGTACAAGGAGTACAAGAAAGCCGCGTCCGCCGGCAGCGTGCCCGAGTTGACCGAGGAGTCGTTCATCGGCAAGATTCGCGACGATGCCGACTTTGCGGCCCGGTGGGGCGAACTTGGCCCGGTGTACGGGCGTCAGTGGCGGCGCTGGCCCGCCTCGGATGGCCGTGAGATCGACCAGTTGACGTGGGCAGTGCAGAAACTAAAGAAGTACCCGGATCGAAAGCACGTCGTCGTGAGCGCCTGGAACCCGGAGTACATCTACGAGATGGCCGCGCCCGGCACGTCGATGGCGATTCCGCCCTGTCACACGCTATTTCAGTTCAACGTGCAGGAAGGGCGCCTGAGCTGCATGTTGTTCCAGCGCAGCGCCGACCTCTTCCTCGGCGTTCCGTTCAATATTGCCAGTTACGCGCTGTTGACACTCATCATGGCGCAAGTGTGTGGCTACGCACCGGGCGAGTTCATCCACTCACTGGGTGACGCGCACATCTACAGCAATCATTTGGAGCAGGTACGGGAACAGTTGAGCCGCGAGCCGCGTCCGTTCCCGGCAATGCGCATCAACCCGGCCAAGACCGAGCTGGACTCGTTCGTTTACGAGGACTTTGCGCTCGAAGGGTACGACCCGCACCCGCTCATTCGCGGCGAGATCACCGTGGTCGGCGGCTTCAACGAGGAAGACCGCAAGGAATTTCAGAGCCGCGGGGCATAAGAGAAGGCCGGCGCGCTGAAACCCTTCAGCGCGCCGGTTGGTACTTATTCGATGACGAACGTCCTGTCCGTGCCGTAGTAGTCCGGCCAGTTGGCGTTGTAGTGGGCGAACATGCGCTCAAGGCGATCCTGCGCTAACTCCTCGCAGTCGAGTTCGGCCATCAGCCGGCGCAGTTCGGCTTCCACTTCTGCCGCACGATCGGCGTCGTCAACCACGCGCTCGAACTCCGCCAGATAACCATAGCCCGCGTTGCGGTCGATGCACACGACCGTCCCGTCCGCCAACTGATACGCATCGCGTTCCCGTGACCAGCGCGCCTGAACCTGATATCCAGCCGCCACCACTTCGTTGTCCAGCGCGTTCAGGTCTAGCGTGGTGACTAAGGCCTCGAACTCGCGGCGCTGTATGCCGTTTTCGCTGGTCGTGTCGTCCACCGCCGCCTTGACGATGAGCAGCACCGCATCATTGAGCAACCGGGTACGGACCGATGCCGAACGTGCAGCGACGGTGATGCTGTCGAGCAGCGCCGCGTCACGGGGCGAAAGGTGACTCGTCATGCGGGTCGCGAGCGATGGCAGTGCGCTGCCCATGAAGTAGTGATTGAGCTGCTTGCTCTGCTCGACGAGCTGCGCTTGACGTTCAAGCAGCTTCGCGCGCAGAGCGTCCGCAGCGTCACGCCCGCCGAGCAGCGATTTCAGTTCGATCTCGTACGTCATCGCTAGCTCGACGGCTCGGCAGTGGCCTCAGGCGGAATGCTGTCGGCTGGGGCCGGTGTCACAACGATCACTTGCCCGGCGCTGGTGTCGATCGGCGGAAGGTCTGCCGCGCTGAAGACACCGAACCGCTCGATCACGACCTCGAACTCGCCGCGGCCGGAGACGCTGTTGACGTTGAGTTCGTACGCGCCGGTTTCCTCGATAGTCAGGCGCTCGACCCGTGCGTCAAAGCGGCCAAGATCGGTCGCTTCGGTGCCGTGATCGTCATTGGATGCGACGTAGATCGCGTCCGGCGTCAGAACTTCGATCTCGGGATCGAGGCTGTCGTTGAGCGCGCGTGCGGTCAGCCGGACGATCTCGCCAGCCTCGAAGTCGACATAGAACGTGTTCCGGGCGCGCACTTCGGACGAGCCGGTCAGGGTCTCGGTGCGTGGTTCGCCGCTGAGCTTGCCGTGCCGCTGGATGACAAGCGCAAACGTGCCGGTTTCCTGATCGTTGAATGGACGAAGTTGGAGTGTATAGACGCCGGCCTCGCCGATCGTTACGCGATACAGGCGGGGATCGAGGTCGCTCAAGAACAAATCGAACGTGTCGTTGTCGTCATTGCGCGCAATGACGCTGCCGGCCGGGTCGCGCAGGTTCAGGCGCAGGTCGTACTCCGGCTCTTTGCCGATCGCAGCGACCGAGATGACCTCACCGGCTTCGAGATTCATGTCCAACTGGTAACGTTCGAATGGCGCAAGCTCGCCTTCTATGACCTGAATGCTGCCGATCCCGATTGCGCCTGCGTCGCCGGGAAGCACGCTCAACGTGATTTCGCCCGAGCCAGCCAGCCCGCTGCGCCCGACCAGCACGACGTACTGCCCGGCGATCAGAAGCGTGTTGTCGAAGGCCGCGTCGGTCGCTTTGACCGCAACCTCTGACGACGGGTTGTTGTCGATGGTGATAATCTCCCGTCCGTAGGCGTCGCCGAAACGAATCACCGGGTCGGTCTCGTCTGCCGAGGTCGCCAACAATGTCACCACGCTGGGTTCACTGATCGTCAGGATGACCGGTGCTGCCGCGGCTGGCCCCTCGTCGTCCACGATCACGGTCACGCTGCCGCCAACTTCAATGGTCTGCTGTTGAAACGGCGCGGCGGCAGCCGACAACATCAACAGCGCAAGCCCTGCCGCGACGACGAGCAGAGAAAGCTTTCGCATAACAACCCTCCACGACCAGATACAGAATGTCCTTGTTCATCTTGGACCAAAACGCAGTTCGTGGCAAGTCGCTGTAGGGGATGCTGCACTGGCGCGTAGGGCAGGCGCGCGGTACAATGCCGCCGTCACGCACAGTCGGCAGTACGAGCGAGGAAGCGCAATGGCGACGGACGCCCGCAAGTGGTTCTACAGTACACCGGAACCACGCCCGTATTACATCGAAGAGCGCATCAACCACACGCTGTGGAAGAACCGGTTGCAGGGTCTGTCGATGATCTGCACGCAGTGGACGGTGCCGATCAAGATGGAAGGCAACTGGAACGGCATGCTGGTGCGTTTCGAGTGGGAACCGGGCAAGTACTTCGTGCTTCGGATGGGCGAGAAGCGCAAGGACCTGATCGGGGTTGTGCGCCAGATGCTGTTCGGCCTAGTGCCCGTGCTGGAGTACGAAGACCCCGAAGGATTGTACGTTGTCGAGTGGCACACCGATGGCGGGGCGGGGCGCTGGGCGCAGATTCAGGGCAATCCCGCGTATCAGGGCCTGCGCCGTATCGCACGCCGCTCGCAGGTGAGCGAGAACTAGTTCTAGCAGCAGAACGTTAAAAGCAGGCGGGGCTTCGCGGCCCCGCTTTCGATTCAAGCCGGTATTCGTTTGTTGTTAGACGCGGCTGTCGATCTTGGAGTATTGATCGGGTGACAGAGCGCGGCGCATACGCGTCTCTCATCACTCAGCACTCTCAACTTTGCATTTTAGTACACGATAGAACTCAACGAGGACTTAAGCGTCGTTCGCAAGGCATCGACACTCTTTGCCGAGGGATTGTCGTGATTGACGCGCGCGAGGCGAATGTCGACCGGACGCGCGCCCTCTTGCCGGGCCTTCGGCGGGAGGAACCGCGGGAACACGTCGGCTAGCCGGGACTTGAGCGACTCCACAACCTTGTCGGCCACATTCGGCGGAACGAGGAACACGATGTCGTCAGTCGTCACATGTCCGACGTACGCGCTCTCCTGATCGAGATCGCGCAGAACGCTGCGCAGGGTGAGCGCAACCGCGCGCAGCAGGTCGGCGCCGGCGATGAACCCGTATTCGTTCTTGAATCGGTCGATGTCTACCAAGCTGAGCTGAAACGCCGTCCACTCCGACGCGTACGCGAACAACTGCGCCAGCTTGCGATCGGTCTCCGGTGCAAGCGGAAACTCCGTCACCGGGTTGGACGACTTGCGCATTTGCGAGCGGCTGAGCGCGTTTCGCACGCGCAGCTTCAGTTCGTAGGAGTCGAATGGTTTAGTGATGTAGTCGACCACGCCCAGCTCAAGCCCATGAAGCCTGTTGGAACGTTCGCGACGTTCGGTCAACAGGATCACGGGTATGCGGCGTGTTTCCGGGTTTTCCCTCAGGTGACGAAACACGGCGAAGCCGTCTATATCCGGCAATCTCACGTCGAGCAGCGCGAGGTCGACCCGTTTGCTGCGCGTGATTTCGAGCGCCTCTGTTCCGGTGAAGGCCGGCATGACGACGTAGCCTTCGCGCTCGAACAGCTCGCAGACCATCTCGTTGAGGTCGACATTGTCTTCGACAATTAGGAGGTGAGAGCCGCCCATGCGCGGGCCTCGCAGGGGTTATATCAGCGGGAGCAGGTCTTTGACGGTGCGCGAGATTTCCAACAGGATCAAGCCCAAGCGGGCTTCCTTGCGCGCCATGACCGTGAGCACGGCCTCCTCGCCGACAGCGTTGAGGATCGCAAACCCGTTGACGCCGCGCACCTGTACCTGCTCAAGTTCGCCGCGGCCCAGCTCGCCCGAAATCCGCTCGCCCAGCGACAGCATCACCGCCGACATCGCACTGATGCGGTCTTCCTCGACGCCGGCCTGCAGCGCGGATGCAATCGCCAGTCCGTCCACGCTCACGACAACGGCGCCCTCGATATCGCCCGTTGACGAAAGCAGTTCGCGCAGCCGTTCGAGCAGTTGTTCTGTACGAGATTTGGTCAAGGCCAAACGCTCCTTAGGATTTCGCGCAAACACGCTGAATGTATCTTATAGTAACCGAAAACTGTGTCGCAATGCCAAAGATTTCCCGCTATGTGTTCGCGGGAGGAGTCGTTAGAATCGGCGGCGGAGGTCCGCTAAATGTCTCGATTCCAATCCCCGCGCGTTGGGGTGCTGCCTGGGATCGCCGCGATCGTGCTGCTGTGCGGCGCGGCGATCATTCCGTTCGTGCAGGGCGTGATGCCGGAGACGGCCGACGGCACGATTCACCTGTATCGACTCCCGATCCTTGAGCACGCCATGCAGGACGGCAGCCTCTGGCCGAGATTCCCGGTCGCGACAGTGTACGGTTACGGATCGCCGCTGTTCAACTACTACTCACCGCTGTCGCTGTACCCCATGCATGCGCTCCATCTGGCCGGCCTGAGCTTCACGCAAGCGTGGCTGTTCGGGATGGCGTTCTATGTTGCGGTGGCGGGGCTGGGCATGTACCTGCTGATGACGGCTTGGGCCGGCAGTTTCGCCGGAGTTGTCGCGGCAGCAGCTTATGTTTACGCCCCGTATATCGTCTACGATACGCTGTGGCGCGGTACGACCAGCGAGACCGCCGCGCTTGCGGTCCTGCCGTGGGTGTTGTGGGCAATCAAGCTGCTGGCCGACGCGCCGTCGCGTAGGTCGTTCCTCGCCGTCGTCCTGTCGACCGCGCTGTTTGTGCCGATGCACAACATCACGTCTGTGATTGGCGGCGCGCTGATCGGTGGATACGGGCTGTTCGTCGTAGCGGCCAGCCGATCGCGCGGGTTGGAGCTGGTGCGCGTTGTCGGCGCCTTGATGTTGGGGCTGCTGCTTGCCTCGTTCTACTGGTACCCGGCTATCCGCGAGACGCCGAACATTAAGATCGATGCCATTACCGGCGCGTTGTCCGAAATCGACGTCACGCAGAACTTGCGCAGCGCGTGGGAGTCGTTTGCCGTTCCCACACCCGCGGATCCGTCGCGTCAGCAAGCGCCGGCGGCGGTCGCGCTTGGCTGGCCTCAACTGCTGGTGGCCGCCATCAGCGTTTTCGGCTTACGCCGCTTGGGAGCGCGGCTGGCATGGCTCGTAATTCTGTCGGTTGCTGCCATCGCCCTGATGATGTTCATGACCACCCCTGCATCTGAGGCGCTGTGGCGTACACTACCGCTCATTGGATATACCCAGTACCCGACGCGGCTGTTGGGCTTGGCGAGCCTGCTGCTCGCGATGGTCGCCGGCCTCGGCGGCGTTGTCATCGCCTCTCGTGCGGTGCGCTGGAACGGCAAGGCCGTCGCGGTCGTGATACCGGTCGCAGCGATGGTGCTGTGGGCGCTGCCGATGACGACCCGCACCCCGCTTCCTGAACATCAGCCAGAGTCGGTGGTTGATGCCCTCGACTTTGAAGCGAGGTCGGGGTTTGTCGGGTCGTCTTCGTTTGGCGAATACGTCCCGATCTGGACCTCGGAGATGCCTGATGAAACTGCGCTGCGTGACAAGTACGCATCTGATACGTTCGTCCCGCGTATCGCGGATGGCGACACGTACAGTATCGAAGCGGCGGAGTGGCGCAATACGTGGGGGCGCGTCACGGTCGAGTCGGAACGGCCCACGACCCTGACGTTCGACTGGCTGTATCTCCCGTATTGGCAGGCGATGATCGACGGCGAGTCCGCCGAAGTCCGTCCGAGCCCGGAAGTCGGGTTGGTTCAGGTCGATGTCGAGGCTGGTCGATCGACCGTCGAGATCAGCCTCGTGCCGTCGCGCACACAGGTAATCGCCACGATTGCGAGCGCGGCCGCGATCCTTGCTACGATCGGGGTGCTGGGGTTGTGGCCTGTCCTGCGCGGCCGGCGCACAGTCGTATTCGTGACGCGGTTCGAGGCAGCGCGTGATGTGCAGCGTGCCGTGATTGCCGCCGTACTCGCCGGGATACTGGGCATCGGAATCAAGCTCGCGTATGACTTGCTGCCGAATCCGTTGCGATCGAGCCGATTCGAGAGTGGCGTCCTCGCGGACGCGAGGCTCGAACGCCCCGTCGAGTTCGCCAGTGGTCTGACACTGCTCGATGCAGAGATCGCGGATAAGCCTGTTCCTGCCGGTTCGGTCACGGCCATGACCTTTGCGTGGACGGCGGCTGACGAGGTCACGCCCAAACTGATACCGGTTGTTCGCGTCAAGGACGCCAGCGGGCGCGACGTGGCACGCACTACCGACGATCGGCCGGGCGGACTCGAGACGCAGCACTGGCGGCCGGAGCAGTACGTCGTGCAGCAGACCTCGCTGACCGTGCCGGGCGGGACGCCTCCCGGGCGCTATGCGATCGGGGTCGAGGTGTACGATCCAGCAATGAGCCGTGCGCTCGACGTGGTCGATGTCGCAGGGAACCCTGCCGGCGTGACATTCATCGTTGGCGAGCTGGAGGTTGTTCGCGGAGAGCCGGCGCTCGTGCCGGCGTCGGCCGACGAGTACGACCTCAGCACAGTCAGCGCGGCGCTTGTCAACGATCTGCCTGCTGCTGCGACATCCGGTGACACAATCGTGATTGACGTCGTGTGGACGGTCAAGGTGCTGCCGGTGCCGTCGGATGTTCGCGTGGAGTGGCGCGCCGAATCCGGCGACAGCTTCGGGATCAGTACACTCTCGCTGGATCGTCCCTTCCCGGTAACGCAGTGGCGGATCGGCGACCGATGGCGTCTATCGCACGCCTTGGTCGTACCGCCGCATGCGGCAGGTCGCATCTCGATGATCCTGACCGGCGATCGAAGCAGCACCGAGATCGGCACGCTGCAAGTTGCAGCCCCGACCCGAGTCTACAGCGCGCCACCACAGGCGATCGATGACGGGGCTGCATGGGCAAACGGGGTCGTGCTTGAGGCGTACGCGATCGCTGACGGAACGATCACGTTCTACTGGTCGAACAGTACCATTCTCCGCAGTGGACTGCGGCGCTTCGCACAGGCGATCGACGAGTCCGGCATGCCGCGTGTGGTGGTCGATGGCCCGCCCGCGCGCGCCGTGACGAGCTGGTTGCCCGGGGAGATTGTAGCCGACACAGTCACGCTCGAACTCCGGCCGGGCGAGGAGCTTAGGGTAGGGTGGGTCGATCCAACCTCGGGCGCGCGCATTGAATTGGCTGCAGGTGGCGATTTTGCCGCGGTGATGAGGCGCTGACCTATGGATATCTCGCTGGTCACGTCATTTTACCGCGCCGCACAACACATGCCGGCGTTCTTCGCTGCCGCCACAAAACTAGACGCCGCCGTGCGTGCAGCGGCCCGAACCGTAGAATTCGTGATCGTGGCGAACGACGCGCAGCCCGACGAGCGCGCGAACATCGAAGCGTTCGCGAGGACTGTGCCAAACGTGCGCATCCTCTACGTTGACCGTGAAAGCCTGTACGCGAGTTGGAATCGCGGTGTCGAGGCCGCTGCAGGGTCGGTCATCGGGTTCTGGAACGCCGACGATGTGCGCTACAGCGGCGCCCTGTTGGACGCCGCGGCCAAGGCACGTGACGGGCATGACTTCGTCTACTTTCGGTTCGTTATCGATTTCGGGGACGGCCGGCGAAAGATCGCGCCTGCGGGGGAGATCACGCAGGAACGCCACCGGCAGCGGATGAGCGCCGGACCGTTCTTCATGTTCACGCCGACGCTGTATCGACGCGTCGGCCCGTTTGACGCGCGCTTTCGCATAGTCGGCGATTGGGAGTGGGTGGTTCGGGCGATGCGGCAGACGGAGCTGTGCCTGAGCGACGAACTTGGCGGCATGTTCGTTCTGCACGGCGGCAATTTGAGCGATAGCGGCAACCCCCGTCAGCTTGCCGAACAGAACGTCGTGTGTCTGCTACACGGACTGCACGACAGCGTTACGCCCGCGCCGCCCGACGCGATGCGCAGCGCAATCGCAGAATGGGCCGATGACCTACACCTCGCACCTGACCTAGAGGCCGGGCTTATCGGCGAGGGCGCACACGAACGGTATGTCGTGTGGGTGGCTGAGAAAGCGGCGGAGGCCAATGCGGTTGCACGGTCCGAAGCGTGGAAAGCGCCGATCCGCCGCACGATCGACCGCCTGCGGCTTCGTGGGCTGCTGCGAGCGCTAGGGCTGGTCGGTTCGCCGGACGTGCCACGATGACTGATCCTCGCATTTCGATCGTCATCCCCGCTTACAACGCGCGCAGCACGATCGCGGATGCGGTCGATTCGTGCCTTGCACAAACGTTCCCCGACTTCGAAATTATCGTCGTCGACGACGGCTCGAGCGACGGTACCGCCGACCTGCTGGCCGAGCGGTACGCCGACGAGCCGCGCTTGCGGGTCATCCGGCAGGAGAACGCGGGCGTTTCCGCTGCCCGCAACGCCGGAATTGCGGCG
This sequence comes from Candidatus Flexicrinis affinis, assembly GCA_016716525.1. Classification (NCBI taxonomy): domain Bacteria; kingdom Bacillati; phylum Chloroflexota; class Anaerolineae; order Aggregatilineales; family Candidatus Flexifilaceae; genus Candidatus Flexicrinis; species Candidatus Flexicrinis affinis. Next base: position 1,721,541 of record JADJWE010000001.1, on the reverse strand, counting down.
GCGCGCGGCGAATTCATACATTTCCTGGATGCAGACGATAACCTGCTCCCGCAGAAGCTCGAAGCCAGCCTTGCGATCGTCGACGGCGATCCAACGGTCGGCGTGGTCTATGGGCCGGGTCAGCCGGTCGAAGATGATGGGCGCACGCCGATTCCGATGACATATCCCGAGCTGCCCAGCGGCGACGTGCTCAAGGAATGGCTGGCGGGAGTCATGGCGAATGGGACGTTCGGCGTGACTCCCAGCGTGATGGTGCGCCGGTCGCTGTTTGACACGGTCGGGCTATTCTCGCCGATCCCGACGCCGACCGAAGACTGGGATATGTGGATACGGCTCGCGGCGGTCACCCGTTTCGGCGCGCTGAAGGACGTCCTCGTACGCTACAGGCGACTAGACACTGGCCTGAGCGCGCGCAAGCTGGCGGTGGCGCTTGGGCGGCTGCGCACGATCGAGCGCGCGCGTGCGCTCCCCGAAGTTCAACGGTTGTTCTCAAACACCGCGCTTAATCACATGGAAGCAGGACGTTGGCATACAGTCGGGTTGGCGCACTGGAAGGCCGGCGACCGGACAGCGGCGCGCGGCGCGTTCGAGCGTGCGTACGACCTCGCCCCGTCCACCTCTCGGCGGCTGTATGTGCTGGCGTCTCGCTACCTGCCCTTGTGGAGCGCCAATTTGCTCGGTTCCGTGTTACAACTACTGCGGCGGTGAGGTAAACGTGCCGCACCGCCGTATGCCGGGGTGAGGGTTGAGACCATGAGCTTAAGCGGAAGACTGCGCGGAATGACCCGATCCGCCATCGAGCTGGACTTCGATTTGTACCGGTCGTCGGTGGACATCCCCGAAATTAACCGTGCTTCGTTGAGCGTGATCGACGTTCAGCCCGAAGGGGTCGAGTCGACGCTGCTGTTCGTCCACGGCTACGCGGGATGCGCCGATACGTGGGAGTACCAGATCAACCACTTCGCCAAGTCGTATCGCGTCGTCGCGCCCGACTTGCGCGGGCACGGCAACAGCGATGCCCCGTATACGCAGTACACGATGGCGGAAATGGTCAGCGACCTGAAGGCGGTTGTAGACCAGCTTCGACTGCCGCCGCGGTTCGTGGTGGTGGGGCACTCGTTTGGGGGCTCGATCTGCGTCGAGTTTGCGAATGCGTTTCCCGAACGCGTCGCGAAGCTCGTTCTGATCGCCACGGCAGGGGAATACCCTTTGCCACGGGCCGCGGCGATGTTGTTTCGACTGCCGAATTGGGTTTATCGGCCGGTATGGCGCTGGCGGCCGCGCTGGAACGCGGACATCCACGTCATGAAGCGCATGTTCCTCAACAATATGCGGCGCTGGCGCGGTTGGCCGCTGCTACGAAATCTGGCGTGCGAAACGTTGGTCATCACCGGCGCGCGCGACAACTTCTTTCCGCGCTTTGTGTTTGACGACATTGGGCGCATGATTCCAAATTCGGAAGTCGTCGACATTGGCACGGCCAAGCACCGCGTGCAGCTCGAACGCCACACCGCTGTCAACCGTGCGATCGACCGATTCATTTCAGACGATGGGCGTAGGTCGTCGTGGCGGGCGACTGGCGAGACGCCGCTTCAGCCGCGACGGCCGTGGCTGAGTAGCTACAGCGCGGGCACGCCGCATTCGGTGCCGATCCCGAAGCAGCCGGTGCACCGGTTCTTGGAAAGCGCCGCGAAGTGGCTTCCCAAGCGTATCGCCGCGATATCGCAGGGCGAGACGCTGACGTACGAGGCGCTCAACGACCAATCGAATCGCTTGGCGCACGCATTGGTCGGGATGGGCGTGGGCAGCGGCGATCGGGTGTGTGTCGTGCTGCCGACCTGCACGCAGTTCATCGTCGCGTACTATGCGATCCTGAAATCTGGCGGGGTTGTCGTCGTGCCGAATCCGGACGCTGGCGGGCCGGAGGTGCAGAACGCGATCATGTCGACACAAGCCAAGGTGCTGGTGTCGCTTTACGAGTTTCTGCCGATGATCGACGCGATTAGGCCGGCCATTCCCGGCGTCACGATTGTGTTGGCTGAACTGGTCAAGCACGAGGTTCCCGCTGAACGGCGGCGCGAAATCCTCAAGAGCGGCGCGTTTCTCGCCGATATCCTGCGCGAAGCGGATGCGGTCGAGCGCGGGCCGGCAATCGACGTCGCTATGGACGACCTCGCCGCGATTGTGTTCACGAGCGGGACGACCAACCGGCCCAAAGGCGTCTGCCTGACTCATCGCAACCTTGTCGCGAACACGATGCAACTTCGGCACTGGGTGCCCGATCTTCAGTACGGGAAGGAAATCCTGCTGGCGGTGCTGCCGCTGTGCCACAGCTACGGGATGACCACTGCGATGAACCTGCCCATCGCGGTCGGCGCGACGATCGTGATGCTCCCGCGCTTCGATGTCGGCAAAGTGCTGGAAGCGATCAAGCGGCACAAACCGACGTTGTTTCCCGGCGTGCCTGCCATGTACACCGCTATTAACCACGCGCCGAACGTACGCAGTTACGGCCTGAATACCATCAAGGCCTGTATCAGTGGAGCGGCGCCGCTGCCGGTTGAGGTGCAAGAAGCATTCGAGAAGCTGACCCGCGGCAGGCTGGTCGAGGGGTATGGTCTGACTGAAGCCTCGCCAAGCACGCACGCCAATCCGCTGTACGGCACGCGCAAGGTCGGATTCATCGGGGTTCCGCTGCCCAACACCGACGCCGACATCGTCGATTTGCGAACCGGCGACGTGCTGCCGGCGGGCCAGATCGGCGAGCTGCGGGTGCGCGGGCCGCAGGTAATGCGCGGGTATTGGGGCGAGGAAGAAGGCGAAGGCGACGACGACGAGTCGGTGCTGCGTGACGGGTGGTTGTATACCGGCGACCTCGCGCTGATGGACGCCGACGGCTACTTTCAGCTCGTAAGCCGGAAGAAGGATACGATCTTCAGCGGCGCATACAGCGTATATCCGCGAGACGTCGAAGAGGTTCTGTACGAGAACAGCAAGGTGCTGGAGGCGGCCGTTGTCGGGGTGACGGTCGAAGGAGACGGTCACGGCGGTCAGCACGTCAAGGCCTACGTTGTCCCTCGTCCGGGTACACGCCTCACCGAAGACGAACTCATCGCGCTGTGCCAGCGTCGGCTTGAACCCCATGCCGTGCCGATTGAGATCGAATTCCGGGACTCGCTGCCGAAGTCGTTCGTAGGCAAAGTGCTGCGCCGGCTGCTGGTCGATCCGAACGATACGGGGGACTCGGTGTGACACGGCCGAAAATCGCGCTTGTGCTTGGGGGCGGAGGAAGCCGCGGTGTAGCGCATATCGGCGTGCTGCAAGTGCTCACCCGGGAGAGCATCCCGATCGACATCATCGTCGGCACCAGCATGGGCGCGATCATCGGTGCGTTATATGCGGCCGGCAACCCGCCTGAACATCTCGCCGAGCGCGTCGGCGAGTTTCAAGGCACACGAGTCTTTTCGAACCCGTTCAGCGCGCGTTCGCGGCAGAATCGCATTGCGGATGTACTGCGGCATCAACTGGGAAGCATCAGGTTCTCTCAGCTTAAAGTCCCGATGGTCGTCACTGCTGTTGACCTTGTGTCCGGTCAAGAAGTCGTAATCGACACCGGCGAGGTCGTGCCGGCACTCGTAGCCTCGGCGGCAGTACCGGGCGCGTTTCCGCCTGTACCCAGCAACGGCATGCAGTTGGCTGACGGCGGCGTGATCGACAGCGTGGCGACGGGCGTTGCCTACGAGCGCGGCTTTTCGTCGCAAGACGGCGGGCGGATTGTTGCCGTCGATGTGTATCCGCCGCTGAACAACGACCACTCCTGGGGCGACCCACTGAGCCAGATCATGGGAATCGGTCTGCCGTTCAATCTGCCTACGCTGCGGTCGGGCAAAGATATGCAGCCCGGTGTCGGCGCGTCGCTGTGGCGCTCGTTCCGCGTACTTGTGTGGTACACGCACGAGACACGGCTCGCCAAGTTCCCGCCCGATGTTTTGATCCGTCCGGACTTGGGCGATGCGGCGTCGCTGAACTTCCGCGATCTCGAGTCGCCGCTGGAGGCCGGGCGCGAGGCCGCAGAGTCCGCCCTTCCCGCTATCAAGAAGCTGCTTGATCCGACCAGCTAGGTCATGTGCCGGGGGTAGACCATTCGCCCGCGCTTACGCTCCGGGGAACAGGGTAAGCTGCTGAGGCGGCCGCCGTCCGTCCAACAGCACGTATGGAGCGAGATCGTCCGGACGCGCAATACCCAGCGCACGGAGCTGTGCGAGGTCGATGATGCGCGTCTGCTGGCGCGCCTTGATCAGTCGATCCACCGCCTTCGGCCCGATATGCGGGACTCGCATGAGGTGTTCGCGGTCGGCGGTCTGAAGATCGATCGGTGCGTTGCGAAGTACGACATCGGCGTATGCGCGCTTTGGATCGACGCTTTCGGGAAGGAATCCGCTGCTGGCGAAACCGAGATCCTCGACGCTCCAGCCGTAATCGCGCAGCAGGAAGCTGGCTTGATACAGCCGGTGCTGGCGCGTCTCGCTAGCCGCGCTCACGTTTTCGAGCGGCGTATCCGAAACCGGCGAGAACGCCGAGTAGTACACGCGGGCCAGTCCAAGTTGCCGATACAGGTTCTCGCTGAGGCTGAGGAGTTCGAGGTCCGTATCTCCCACCGCGCCGACGACGAATTGCGTGACCGTGCTCGCCAACTTGCGGTCAGGATTCGCGGCGCGGATGTCCTGCGCCCAGCGCAGCATTTGCAGCAGTTCGGCGAGGAATTCCTTCTTCGGCGCGAGATCCGCGAGGCGCTGTTCAGTTGGCGCTTCGAGATTGACCGAAACGCGGTCGGCGATCCGCATCATGTGCGCAAGCTGGTCGCGCTCAATTCCGGGCATAACCTTGAGGTGAACATAGCCGCGATAGTTGTACTTTCGGCGGATAATCTGCACGGTGTCGATGAGCTTGTCCTGCGTCGTCACGCTGCCCTTGATGATGCCGGACGACAGGAATAGCCCGTCGACCTTCTTGGCGCGCACCAAGGTATCGAACGCGCCAGCCACCGCGTCCGGCGTGAACGTCACGCGCGCCGTTTTGCCGCGCCCCGCGCGAAACGGGCAGTAAAAGCAGTTCCGTTCACAGGCCGTCGTAACCATCGACTTGAGGACTGGCTTCGGACCGCGCGGCGTCGTCAAGTTCGTGATGCACTCTTCAAGCGAATGCGACTGATAACGCGGCACGCGCTTGCTCTGCGCCGTCGAACTGTCATGCTCGTGGCGCATCATGTCGCCGTGGCTTGCCAGCGACTCCAGAACTTGGGTGGGCTTGGTAAGTTCCATACCTCCATTATATCGAACATGCGTGCTATTCGTCAACGAGTCGTATTGTTGACAGGCACGATGTAACCGGACTCAAACCAGCGGTCGAACTCTGCGGTGGTTACACCGGACTGGGCCGCTTGCTGCCGGCTCACGCCGGTTGGGTGTTGTCTCAGCAGGTTGCCGAGCGCGCCCATGTCGGCATACGTCGCGTTGAAGTCGTGATACACGCCCCGCAGCGCCGGCACGCACCATGGCGCGAGGCGAAATGGCGTGTCGTCGGCTAGGACAGGGTGCCGGTACGTCAAAGGCGTGCTTTGCTCGGCGTTCAAGATGACGTCGACGTATGAGTCGAGCTGGCGCTTCACCCCGTAGTGAGACCGGAGGTAGTCCAACGTACCCTGCGATGTGCGCCGACCAGAACGCAGAATCTCGTCGGTGATCGCGGCCGCGGCCTCGGGATCGTCGTAGTCCACCGTGTCGATCAGGTCGGACGGCAGCAGCTCGCGGTGGGTCGTCACGCGCGCGGCAACCGCCGGCGTCCCACACCCGAGTGACTCGTATACTGAGTTACCAAACGTTTCGGCAAAGCTGCCAAGCGAGAACGATACGTCGCCCAGAGAGTAATACTCCGGCATCAGCGCGGACGGAACCCAGTCGTGAAAGACCACGTGCTCGCTCAGGCCACGGCGGTCGATATCGACCTGTACGCGTGCGTAGAAGTCGAGCAACTCCGGCGTGTTCTGCGATTCGAGCCATTTGGGTGCCAGCACGCGTAGCGTCGTGTGACCGTACTTGTGGACGAGTAGGTCGGCAGTGGCGATCGTCTGCAGCAGTCCCTTCGACTCCTCTGGCCGGTGCGGATGAACGACGATCTTGTGCTTGGAAGGGTCGACCGGAATGACGTTCAAGATTCCGTGCGGCGGCGTTGGCTTGAAGGTGTTCCAGTCGATCCCGTTGTGGATCACGACGATACGTTCGTGCAGCTCGGGAAAGAAACGGCCCATCGTGGCCAGCACGAAGTTTCGCGAATACTCGCTAATCAAGATGAGCCGGTGGCCGCGAAATAGAAAGCCGCCGTGGAGCGTCTCGGGGTACACGTTGTCGCGCAGGCTGACGACGGTTGGGACGCGCTCGTTCAAAAACGGAAACAGCAGTTCGCCGTCGTGGACGTAGAACCGGTCGGCGTCCTGCAAGGCGTCGCCCATGCGCTGGACGACCTGCGCCATGTCATGTCCGCTGATCGCGTAGGGCTGCGGGAATGGCTGCTTGAACGGCAGCACCGGGTGGACCTCGACGTTGGGATGCCACAAGAACTGCGAGTCGCTGCCTTCGATGCGCGTACACATAATCCGTACGCGATGACCCAGTTCACCCAGATGGATCGCTACCGACCGGAGATGTTTCGACGCCCCGCCCGTGATCACGTTGGGGTAGAGCGGATTGACTGAGAACATGGTGATTCGCATGTCGGCGTCCTTGCAAGGCTAACGCGCAATCGTTACTGTAGCCTGTATTGTTGAGCATGACATTTGGAGGAGTTATGGCTCTGCCGAAGATCGACTCGCAGATCACGTTCCTATATACACTCGACCTCGATGCCAGCGCGCATTTCTACGGCACGATCCTCGAGCTTCCTTTGTGGCTCGATCAAGGTGGGTGCAAGATCTATCAGATCAACCAAGCGGCATATGTTGGGGTGTGCCGCGCAGGAACGATCGAAGCCCAGCGCGTGAGCGAACAACCGAACGTGATCTTCACGCTTGTCACCGAAGACGTCGATACGTTCTTTTCGACAATTGCAGAGCGTGGCGCAAAGGTCGAGCAGTGGCCGAAGCTGAATGAGCGCTACCACATCTACAATGGGTTCGTGCGCGATCCAAGCGGTTACCTGATTGAAATTCAGCGATTTCTTCCGCGTGAATAGATGAGTGTTCACTGCACATTTCACCCACGATCATGCATCACGACTATAATCGCGGCGTACTTCAGTCACGAGCGGCAATGTTCGACCTTCCGTTGTTTCCGTTGAACCTTGTGTTGTTTCCCTTGCAGTCGTTGGCACTGCACATCTTTGAGGAACGCTACAAGGAAATGGTCAATCACTGCATCGCAACGAACTCGCCATTCGGCGTCGTCCTGCTCGAGCAGGGGGCGGCCGAGGAGGGACGGAGCCGTGCAGCAGCCAAGCCGACGATCATGGGCACAACGGCTGCCATTACGCAGGTTCAGTCGCTGCCTGAAGGCCGCATGAACATCATCGTCGTAGGCCGCGAGCGGTTTCGAGTCAACGAGTTCAAGTACGACCAGTCATATTTGGTGGGTACGGTTGAGTCCGCGCCGATGCTCAACCCCGGGCAGTACGTCCGTCAGGACTCAATCGACGGCCTCCACCGCTGTATCGCCCGCTATCTCAAGGTATTGGAGAATGCCGGCCGAATTCAGCCCGGCTCGCGCAAGCTCCCCAGTGATCCGTTGACGCTGTGCAGCTTGGCCGCCGTCATGCTCCACGACATCAACGTCGCGCAGCGGCAGGCCCTGCTCGAAGCCGACAATTTGCAGGTGATGATGGACGACCTGCGCGGCCTGTACCGGCGTGAGATCGTTCTCCTCGAAGCGATGTTGGCAGAGCCGCAGGACGACCACCTCGGCCCGTTTTCCCCGAGCTAAGGCAGCCATGATTGTAAGATTTGCGATCGTTCTCGCGTCTAGTATGAATTGAATTTCTCTCAATGTTTGAATCGAGCATGAACGTCCTGGAACCACAATTGGAGACCGGCTTGAAGATCGAAGTGCACACGACGGCCGAGGCTTTCACGCAGCTTGAGTCCGAATGGAACACGCTGTTGAAGCAGAGCCCCACCGATACCGTGTTCCTGACGTGGGAATGGCAGTCGTTGTGGTGGGACGCGTACCAAACCGGGGACCTGCTCCTCGCGACCATGCGTGACGACGGCGGCAGACTGGTGGGCATCGCACCGTGGTTTATCGAGGTGGGCGAGGGCGGTGAACGTGTCGTCCGCGGCATTGGCTGCGTTGACGTGACCGACTACGTCGACATGATCTATCTACCGGAGTTCGCTTCACGGGTCTTTGACGCCGGGGCACAGGTCCTGCGCGAACATGCCGAACGTTTCGACCGGATCAATATCTGTAATATCCATGAAGGATCGGCGACGATTGCCGGCCTGAGTGCGGCGCTTCGTTCCTGCGGGTTCGACGTCGAGCAGACGTTTCAAGAAGTCTGTCCGGTCATTCGCTTGAGCGGTACGTTTGAGAACTACATCGAAAAGCTGGACAAGAAGAATCGCCACGAACTTCGGCGTAAGATGCGCATCGCCTACGGATCCCCCGATCTCGATTGGCACATCGTCACGCCAGACGACGATCTCGACAGTGCGACCGACAACTTCCTTGCATTGATGGCGGACAGCACGCAGGAGAAGGCACTCTTTCTCGAAAACCCGTATCACGTACGCTTCTTCCGCTCAGTACTACCGGCGATGCAGCGCAACGGCTGGCTTCAGCTATCGTTTCTCACCCTTGCGGGAGAGCCGACCGCCGCGTACGTCAATTTCGTCTACAATGGTCGTGTGATGGTTTACAACTCGGGAATCTCGGTGAGCCATGGCCACCTCAGCCCCGGAATTGTCCTGCTGGCCTATCTCATCCAGCATGCGACCGAGCAGGGGTATACCGAGTTTGACTTTTTGCGCGGTAATGAAGATTACAAGTATCGCATGGGCGGCGTTGACGAGACGTTGTACATGCTGAAGGCGGTCCTGCCGAAATGACCCCCGCGAAACCGATTGAGTCGGTCGCCATTATCTCGATGCACACCAGCCCGCTCGCGGTCCTCGGCGGGTACAAGACGGGTGGCATGAATGTCTACGTGCGCGAACTCTCGCGCGAGTTGGGAAGGCGTGGGGTTCAGGTTGACGTGTTTACGCGTCGTGAGTCGGCCAGTCAGCCCGAGGTCGATACGAGTCTGGGGGCTACCGTTCGAGTCATTCGGCTTCGCGCCGGTGGCTACGGCACGGCCGACCCGTCCAGCTTGATCGGCGCGACGCAGGAATTCGCGGCAGGCATCCACAAGTATGCCACGCTCAACAACCGCACGTACGACGTGATGTATGCGCACTACTGGCTGAGCGGGTTGGTGGCCGACGTGCTGCGGCGCAGTTGGGACGTCCCGTGGGTTCAGATGTTCCACACCCTTGGCGCGATGAAGAATCGTATCGCCAATCAGCCGATGATCGATCCACGTGTGATGGCCGAGATGCAGATCGTGCGCCACGCCGACCGGGTCATCGCGGCGACGCAGGCAGAACACCATCAACTGCTGTGGCTGTATCGCGTGGATCGGCGCAAAGTGTCGATTGTGCCGCCGGGAGTTGATACGTCGCAGTTTAAGCCGATGAATCGGGACGTCGCGCGTGCGTCGGTCGGGCTGTGCGACGGCGAGAAGATGCTGCTGTTCGTCGGACGTCTAGAGCCGTTGAAGGCTGTCGACATTCTGCTGCGGGCGTTGCACGAATTGCACACAGTGGAGCCTAGCGTTCTCGCGGGAGTACGGCTTATGGTCGTGGGTGGCGAGGCGGGCAACCCGGAGCGCACGCGGCTGTGCAGCCTTGCCGAACAGCTCGGCGTGGACGGTTACGTTCAGTTCGCCGGAAGCAAAGAACATGCGTCGCTGCCGGTGTTCTACGCCGCTGCCGAAGCGTTGATCATGCCTTCGGATTACGAGTCTTTCGGTATGGTGGCTCTGGAGGCGATGGCGAGCGGCACGCCTGTGATCGCATCGGCGGTCGGCGGGCTGCAGTACCTGATACGTGACGGCGAGACAGGGTTCCTCGTTCCGGTGCGCGATCCAGAGTCGCTTGCCGAACGCATTCGCCAAATGCTGATCGACCCGAACCTACGCGATACCCTCGCGCGCGCCGCGGCCGACCGCGCCGTGCAGTACGACTGGAAGCTCGTCGTGGATCAGGTTATCGAGGTCTTCGAGCGTGCCGCTCGCGGCGGACGCAGGCATCTGAACGTATAGTGCGACAACACGAAAGAGGCGCGGATGATGTCCGCGCCCCTTGATTCTACACGCCAATCTCGCGGAAGTTCAGCCGCCGTATGCGTTTGGAATGTCCGCAACGACCGTGGCGATATAAGGTTCGCGGGCTGTCACGTCGCTGACCAAGTCGTCGTCCGCGACGGTCTGCCCTTTGTGGTACAGCACGTCGTTGAAGCCGTCGTACAGATAACGCCGATTGACCCAACCGTACAGGTTGTGCTGAAACAGCACGTTGAACTGGATGGACTCATCGGAGGGAACCAGCTTCTCGTCGATGATCCACACCGGAGCATACTGGAGTAGGTGCGCGCGAACCTTCGCGTCGCGTTTGGTGAAGAGCCGGTCGGCCGCCATGAGCGTTCCCCACAGTGCGATAAATCGTCAACCTAAGGCTGGGATTGTACCTTCGCTGGCGCGCCGCTGACAAGTGAGAGGCCGCGGCCAATCCAGCGGACCATCGTATTCCACCCGTCAAGCGAGCGTCAGGGACGGTGTGATACGCTAGTTGTGAGCAACGACAACAATTTGCTAGGAGGCCGTATGCGCCGCTTCAAGTTTTTCCTCGCCGCTGTCGCATTGATCGTGCTCAGCGCAGCGATGGTGCCGACCGCATCAGCTCAGAACACTGCCACGTGGAAAGCACAGTTCTACAACAACCTCTTCCTTTCCGGTTTCAATCCCGCCTTTGAGACCACCTATACCAACGGGCTGAGTGTCGATTGGGGCGCTGGATCGCCCGATGCGTCCATTCAGGCCGACAACTTCTCTGCACGGTTCTCGACCGACGTATTCTTCAACCAGAGTACGTACCGGTTCAGCATTCGCGCAGACGACGAGTTCCAATTGCGTGTCAACGACAACATCGTGCTGACGACGCTGAATGCGGGTCAACCGAATAACGTTCTGACGATTGACCTCAACCTCAGCGGCGCCACCAAGCTGCAAGTGGACTATCGCGAACGGACCGGAGGCGCGTCTATTTCACTGACGTGGGCTGACCTCAACGTCGTCGAGCAGCCGGTGCCAACCGGCACGTGGCTGGCCGAATACTTCCCGAATACGTCGTTGGCGCAGCCGGCCGCGGCCATCTTCAATGAGGCAAGCCCGGCACACAACTGGGGCTTCGCTGCCCCGGTGCCGAACATGCCCGCCGAGTACTGGTCGGCGCGTTGGCGCACCTCGCAGGTATTCGCGGAAGGCACTTACCGCTTCCGCGCTAAGGTCGATGACGGTGTGCGCGTTTTCGTCGACAACGTGGCGATCATCGACCGGTTTGTCGAGTCTCCGGGCGCCGAGTACATCGTGGACTACGCGATTGCTGCCGGAACACGTGTGATCACTGTGGAGTACCTCGAGCTGTACAACAATGCGTTCATCGAGTTCTCGATCACGCAGTTGACGTCGACTGGCGGTCAACAGCCCCCGGCAGGCTCGCCAACCGCAACCGTGCGCGCATTCGTGCTCAACGTGCGCAGCGCACCGTCGGCTGCCAATACGCTCGTGCTGCAAAAGATTGAGCTTGGTGAGACCTATCCAGTTCTCGGGCGCAACGCTGCAGGCTCGTGGTTCAAGATCGACACGGGTGAGGTGCAGGGCTGGGTCAGCGCCGCGTGGGTGACAACCGCAAACGTGTCCGGCGTTCCCGTGCTCTCTGAATCGACCGAGACCGGCCTCCCGACCGGCGCTGTCCTCGTCGAGACATCAGGCGTGCGACTGAACTTCCGCACCGGTCCGTCGACGGATACCGCCAGCCTCGGGCTGATCGCGCCGTTCTCGACACTCAAGGTACTGGGTCGTAATGCGGATGCGTCGTGGCTGCAGGTCGAGTACGCCGGTCAGGTCGGCTGGGTCGCGTTCGCGTTCGTCACGGCGACCACACCGGTGAACTTCTTCACGCTGCCAGTGACTGGCTAAACCAGGGGTTTGAAGCGCGCCGGCACGCAGAACAACGCGTGCCGGCGCGTTGATTTTGGAACGTCTGAGGTTCGCGATTCGTCGTAAACTCAGAAGAGACGAATGTGCTGCTTACCCAATCACGGAGTGTGACACTATGACTCGCAAGTTTATCGTTACGGTTGGTGTGCTCATCGCCGTACTGATGTCTGTCGCGGGAATCGCCGCCGCGCAGGCTACCGAAGAACCGCCGAAAGAAGCTCAGGCCGAACGCACGGCACTCACTGAAGGCACGATCACCGCGTTTCTTGAGGGGACCTCGACATTCCCGTTCTCGGCAGAACTCGGCGAGGTGATCGTCTTCAGCCTGAATTCGGACGCGTTCGACCCGTATCTCGAAATTCTCAACGCGGACGGCGACTCAATTGCCAGCGACGATGACTCGGGGCCGAGCACCAATTCCCTGCTGGTCTTTACCGCGCCAGAGAACGGCGAGTACTCCGTTCTCGTGCGCCCGTTCTCGGAGGGCGCGACGGGTGACTTCTCGCTGAGCATGGTCAAGACCATCTCGGCGATTTCGGAGGGCGCACCGGATTCTGTCCAACTGAGCGATTCCACACCGGTGGTGCGCGCGCTGACCGCGACCAGTGAAGCCTATTCGATCGCCCTGAGCGGCGACGAAGCTTTCGACGCGGCGATGGCGCTGTTCGATCCCGACGGCTACGTCGTCGACCAGACCGAATCATTCCAGGTTCAGGTCTTGCAGCTGCCCAAGACGATGCTGGAAGTCGACCGGCTCTACTATCTCGTGGTTGTCCCGTACGCGGGGCAGGACGTGTCGCTGACTCTCGAGGTAACGCCGGCCGAGTTTCTGACCTTGAGCGCTGAACCTCAGCCGATCGAGTTCCTCGCCGACCAGTACGAAGACGCCGTTCTCATCAACGTCACCGAGGGTGAACGCTATCTGCTGACCGTGTCTGCCGACTATCCGGTGTCGCTTAGCGCATCGATCGACGGGTACGAAATCGACACGTATGCCAGCCTGTCACTGTCCGGGGCAGAGGGCGGCAGCATCATCTTTACGGCCGGCGGAACGGGAACGACGTTTGTCCGGATCAACAACAACTCGTACTACGAAGGCGACAGCATGACGGTCTACCTGTCCATTCGCCCAATGGAGTAAGTCCAATGCGCTTGACAAATGCGTTGGGCACGTTATCCTAGCGCGTTATGTTGAGCGAAATGCGTTTCCGCGTGCGGCGAGGCCTGCGATCCCATTCCTTCCGGGTTCGGTTCGTTTGATGCTGCCGGCACGTGGTGATGCACCACATGATCAGGTCACACAGGCCCCGAACCATGGTGTTCGGGGTCTTTTTAGTTCTCAGGAGAGACGGGCATGAAGGACAGCGGCATCAAGAAGGCGGTACTGGCGTACAGCGGCGGCTTGGATACGTCGGTTGCCGTCCACTGGATCAAGCAGAACTACGGCTGTGAGGTCGTGTGCTTCTGCGCGGACATCGGACAAGAGGAAGAACTCGACGGCCTTGAGGCGAAGGCGGTAGCCAGCGGCGCGAGCAAGCTGTATATCCGCGACCTGCGCGAAGAATTCTTGCGCGATTTCGTGTTCCCGACGATGCAGGCTGGCGCCGTCTACGAACGCGAGTATTTGCTCGGGACGTCCTTCGCGCGCCCGCTGATCGCCAAGCACCTCGTCGAAATCGCCGAATTGGAAGGGGCCGACGCCATTGCGCACGGCTGCACCGGCAAGGGCAATGATCAAGTGCGGTTCGAGCTGACCGCGATGGCGCTCAACCCGAAACTTAAAGTCATCGCCCCGTGGCGTGAGTGGGACATCCGCAGCCGCGAGGACGCGATTGCCTACGCGGCCGAGTTCAACATCCCGGTCACTGCGACGACCAAGTCGATCTACAGCCGCGACCGCAACCTCTTCCATCTCAGCCACGAGGGCGGGCCGCTGGAGAATCCGTGGAACAGCCCTGAGACGTCCATGTTTCAACTGTCGGTTGCCCCTGAGAGCGCACCGAACGAAGGCGTGGAGATCGAGATTGGCTTCGAGCAGGGCAACCCGGTCAGCTTCAACGGTGCGGAGATGAACCCGGTCGACCTGTTTGTCGCGCTTAACCGCTTGGCCGGCGCGCACGGAGTCGGGCGCATCGATATTGTCGAGAACCGGTTGGTGGGGATGAAATCGCGCGGCGTGTACGAGACGCCCGGCGGCACCGTGATCTACAAGGCCCATCAGGCGCTCGAGTCGATCTGCCTCGACAAGCACATCATGCACTACAAGGACTTTCTCGCGGTCAAATATGCGGAGCTGGTGTACAACGGCATGTGGTACACGCGTTTGCGCGAGGCGCTCGATGCGTTCGTGGCCGTCACGCAGCAGCCCGTGACCGGGGTCGTTCGGCTCAAGCTGTACAAAGGCAACGTGATCGTCCTTGGCCGCCGCAGCCAATACAGCCTGTATCGCGAGGATTACGCCTCGTTCGGCGAGGAAGACGTGTACGATCAGAAGGATGCCGAGGGCTTTATCCAACTGTTCGGCCTGCCGATGAAGGTGGAGGCGATGCTGGCACTGGAGGGCGGCGGTCAGAGCCGCTATCGCAAGCCGGATTACAGCAAGTTCAAGCGGGATTAGGTATCAGGAGTCAGTTGTCAGCCTCTGGAGCGACGACCGTTGTGTCGTCCGCCGCAGTCTGAATTCTGAGAACTGGCTCCTGCCAACTGGTAACTCAATGAGGTGTTCCTATGACTCTGTGGGGCGGCGCGTTCAACGAGCCGACAGACGGCGATCTTCGACTGCTTAACGATAGCCTGCCGTTCGATCAACGCATGGCAGCTGAGGATATCCGCGGCAGCATTGCCTGGGCGAATGGACTGGCGCGCGCAGGCGTCATCTCAAGCGCCGAGGCCGAAACACTCGTCGGCGGGCTGAACGAGGTCGCGCGCGAGTTCGCGTCAAGCACGTTCGTTTTCGCCGACAGTGACGAGGACATCCACACGGCAGTCGAGCGCCGGTTGACCGAACTTGTCGGGCCGGTGGGCGGCAAGCTGCACACAGGCCGCAGCCGCAACGATCAGGTCGCTACCGACTTCCGGCTTTGGGCGCGCGGCGCGGCGACCGAGCTGCTTGGGGCCATTCGGCAGCTCATGCGCGCGTTAGCGGAACGTGCCCGCGAACACGCCGACACCGTGATGCCCGGTTTCACGCACCTGCAGCCCGCGCAGCCAATTACCGCGGGGCACTGGCTGATGAGCCTGTTCTGGATGCTAGAACGCGACACGCAGCGGCTGAACGACGCGATTTCGCGCATCGACGTGCTGCCTTTGGGAAGCGGGGCGCTGGCGGGCGTCCCGTTCCCGATTGACCGCAGTGCGCTTGCGGCGGAACTTGGCTTCTCGTCAGTGAGTCAGAACAGCCTCGATGCGGTCAGCGACCGGGACTTCGTGGCAGAGCTACTGTTTGCGTGTGCGATGGTAGGTACGCACCTGAGCCGCCTTGCAGAAGACGTGATCCTGTTCAGCAATCCGGCATTCGGCTACGTGACGCTGGCCGACCGGTACAGCACGGGTTCGAGCCTGATGCCGCAGAAACGGAACGCCGATCCGATGGAACTGACACGTGGCAAGGTTGGCCGGCTTGTCGGCAATCTGACGGGCGTGCTGACGACACTCAAAGGCTTGCCCACCGGCTACAACAAAGACCTGCAAGAGGATAAGGAACCGTTGTTCGACACGGTAGACACGCTTGGTCAACTGCTGCCTGTGGTGACCGGCGTCGTCCGAACGTTGACGTTCCATCCCGACCGCATGCGCGCCGGCCTTGTCGCCGAGATGCTCGCGACCGATTTGGCCGAATATCTCGTGCGCAAGGGCATGCCGTTCCGCGAGGCCCATCACGCTGCCGGTCGGACGGTGCGTCTGTCGCGCGAACGGGGCGTTTCGCTCAACCAGTTGTCGGTCGGCGACCTGCGTGGGCTGTCGGACCTGATCGCCGACGACGTCATGGACGTGTTCGACTACGACGCCTCGGCCCGATCTCGGAACGCGCCCGGCGGTACGGCGCCCGACAGTGTTCGGGCGCAGGTAGCCGCGGGTTTGGCGCTGCTCGCGGACTAGACGATGCTTCGGAATGCGGCTGGTTGGATCCTCGACCTGCTGTATCCACCGACCTGTGCGCATTGCCGCCGGGTCGGCGCGGCATGGTGCGAAACCTGCCAGCGCATGCTCGACTCCATGCCCGGCAAGAACCTTACCCGATGGCTAACGCCGGACCTGCGGGCAGTGGCAGCGCACGCATACGACGGCGTAATGCGGGATGCCGTGGTTGCGTTCAAGTTTCAGCGGGCGACGGAGCTTGCGGACTCGCTGGCAGGGCATATCGCGGTAGCGATCGAAAAAGCCGGGTTAGGCCGCAGCGCGATCGTGCCGGTGCCCTCGCATACCGCCCGCGTGCGCTGGCGCGGCTATGATCATACGGCGCTGTTGGCCGAAGCGCTCGCTGACCATACCGGTCTACCCTACGTACACGCGCTTGAGCGAAGCGTTTGGCACGGGCCGCAAGTCGGACGGGATGCAGCAGAGCGGCATCGGGCTGTTCAGGGGGCGTTCGTGTGCTCCGCAGACCCCGTGCCGGCCGCGGCGATCCTCGTCGATGATGTCGTCACGACAGGAGCCACGATGATCGCGTGCGCCGATACGCTGCGCGCAGCGGGTGCAGCGAGCGTGGTTTGCGCGGCAGTCTGTTTCGCCTGAACGATCAGTCGCCCGGATACGTTACGCCCCACTGTCTGCGCAAGTCGTCCATGATGCGGGCGATTGTAAGCGTATCGTCGTGCGACATCAGGGGCGACTCGACGTGACCTTCGCGCAAGCAGCGGTGCACCTCTTCGAGTTCATGCTGGTAGCCCCAATTCTGCCGCGGGATTGCGTAGTGTTGCTCGTTGTCGTCAATCACCGTCGTCAGCTCGTCCGGACGCCAAAACGGCTCGTGCAGACGAGCTCGGCCCTTGGTCCCGTAGATTCGTGCAGCGTTGGATAGCTGTGTGCGGAGCGCGCAGGTGATGTTCGCGACTGCTCCCGACGGGAAACCCAGTACGATGGCCGACTGCTCGTCCACGTTGGTTGCGCTAAGCTGAGCGAAGCCGGTCACCCGATCCGGCGTGCCCAACAGCTTGACCACGAGGGCCAGCGCATAGACCCCGAGATCGAGCAGCGCGCCGCCGCCTTGTGCTGGATCGAATAGGCGACTGGCAGGATCGAATTGCGCGCGGAAGCCGAACTCGGCGCTGATCGCGCGAATCTCGCCAAGCGCCCCCGTCCACGCCAGATCGTACAGCTTGCGGTGGGCTGGAATAAAGCGCGACCAGATCGCTTCCATCACGAAGAGGTTGTGGCGCTCGGCATAGTCGATCATCTCCTGCGCCTGACGGGTGTTCAGCGCAAACGGTTTCTCGCACAGTACCGGTTTCCCTGCCCGCAGGCAAGCCATGGTGTTCTGGTAGTGCATGTGGTTGGGCGTTGCGACGTAGATCACGTCGACATTCGGGTCGCGGACCAGATCGTCGTAGCTGCCGTATGCGTTCGGCACGTTGAATTCCTTCGCGAACGTGCTTGCGTTGGCCTGCGATCTGCTGCCGACGGCAACGACCTCCGCGTCCTCCATAGTGCCAATGTCATGGGCTAGCTTTCGGGCGATCTTTCCGGTTGCCAGAATGCCCCAGCGGATCGGCGTCACAATAATCTCCTTACGGAACTGAGACAACGGTTGTTTTTGACGTCGGATGCCGATTTTAGCGCATCTCACGACGAGACCATCATGCCACGTTGTCCGCGGACTCGAGTTGAGACGAGCGTCGCGTGCGGTGCAGCCGACGAACCTGCACCAGCAGGACGCCGAAGGCGGCAAGCAGCATGCCGGCGACTTCGCGAACCGACAGCGCATCGCCGAGGAAGACCCACGCAAGCACGCCAACCTGGATCAGCATGGTGCTGTTGATCATGCTCGATTCCATAGCGGAAAGCGTGCGCTGGGTGTGATTCCAGAGCGTGAACGCGAAGGCCGTGTTGATGCCTGCAAGCCAGACGACGATCGCGATTTCTCCAACATCGAGCGCCGGTAGACCTTGCGTGAGAAGTCCGGCAGCGATCAGCACGACCGCGCCGACTCCCATGCTGATCGTGGTGATGAGCAGGGGAGAGAGTGTCGCTGACCGGTTGACAAAGCGACCCAGCACGGCAGCACCGGCATTCGCAAACACTTGGAACGCCGCAACGGCAAGGCCGGTCCCCTGCGTACCGGAGAAGTCCGATCCGGCGAAATACAGCACAATGCCGGCGAAGAACACCGTGAGACCGGCGATTTGTAGGCGTGTCGGGTGCTCGGAAAGCCAGACTGCGCCGATCACCAGCACGACGGCGGATGTGCTGTTCATCATCATGCTGTGGGTGGCAGGTGGTAGATAGTCGAGCGCGACGAACTGCGCGCCTTGTGTGAAGGTATACGCGATCAAGCCGAGCAGGATCAGCCGACGCCAGTCCGCGCGTGTCAGGCGCGTGCTCGCGCTCCGGTGATTCGCGTGCAGCGCCAGCGGGAGAAGAATCACGAACGCCAACCCGTAACGCAGACCGGCGAACGTCAATGAGGGCAGTGTTTCGAGGCCGGTCTTGATGAGAATGACGGAGGTGGACCACAGAAACGTGACGAAGAGCGCTTGCAGCACACTGTGGACGTGCGATGGCATAGCCGTTCCTTTCGGGCGATCACGGATAGAGACGCGAAATCGTCTCCAACCGCACTCCTCCAGGTTTCTAGCCTTTGAGATGCAGACCACGACACGTGGTATTCCGCAGCGCTCGAACCAATCCCGGTGCCATCCCGGCGGAACCCTAGCTGCCTCTGTAGGTTGGACGCCCGATTATAGCAGGTGAAGCGCGGGAAGGTCCCACCAGCCATCCTCAATTGGCGCCTCGACTTGGGCAACCTGCAGCACAAGGCTTGGTCAGGTTAGACGAATTTGCCGCGTGTACGACAGATTTGTTGACAGGTGCCAAAAATATGGTTAGCCTTGTCCCAACTTGTGAACAAATCCACAGGGATCTAGATCATGCGCGAAGCCGCGCGTTCCGTAGTCATTAGCCTTGCCCTCGTACTCGTCCTTATTATTGGGAACGGGCTTTAGTGGCTTGGGACGCGGACAGACCCCGCAAGTGAGCAGAACCTGCACACGAAAGCCCCCAAGCCCGGGGGCTTTCGGCGTTTATTGGGATAGAGAGGACACCGCATGAACTTTGGAACCTATGCATGGCGCAACGGCGAATGGGTAGCGTTTGAGGACTGCACCGTCCACGTTACAGCCCACGCGCTGCACTACGGATCAAGCGTATTCGAGGGCATTCGGGCGTATAGCACGCCGTCGGGGCCGGCCGTGTTTCGCCTTCAGCCCCACACCAAGCGTATGGTGAACTCCTGCAAGTTGGCAAAGATCGATCTGCCGTACTCCGCGGACGAAATCAACAGCGCGATCCTCGAGACAATCCGCCGCAACGGGCATGACGCGTGCTACATCCGGCCACTTGCCTTCCGCGGGCGGGGTGCGATGGGCCTAGAAGGCCGCAAAAACGCCACCGACCTCGTGATTTTCACGATGGAGTGGGGGCGGTATCTCGGCTCGGACGCCATCGAGAACGGCGTGGACGTGCAGATCAGCTCGTGGCGGCGCATGGCCCCCGGCACGTCGTCGAGCTGGGGCAAGATTGGCGGGCAATACGTCAACAGCCAGTTCATCAGCATGGAAGCGCATGACAACGGTTTCCACGAGGGACTTGCGCTCGACATCAACGGCTATGTAAGCGAAGGCGCAGGCGAGAACGTGTTTGTCGTCGTGGACGGTGTAGTCATCACGCCGGGAAGCTGGGCCTCGATCTTGCTAGGCGTTACGCGGGACAGCGCGATCACGCTGCTGAAGGACATGGGCGTGGAAGTGCGCTTCGAGCCGATCCCGCGCGACATGCTGTACTTGGCCGACGAAGTCTTCTTCACCGGCACCGCGGCGGAGATCACACCGGTGCGCTCGATCGACCGCATGCCGGTGGGCAGCGGCACGCGCGGCCCGATCACCAAGGCGCTGCAAGAGCGGTTCTTTGGGATAACGTCAGGCTCGTCCGAGGACAAGCACGGCTGGTTGAGTTACGTGAACAAGTGATCGAAGGCGGGCATCGTGCCCGCTTGTTAGTGTACGGACGGGTAGTGAGCGGGGAGAAGGACCGACAATGCTGCTGACCGGCGCCGAAATCTTACTGGAGTGTCTCATCAAAGAAGGGGTCGAAGTCGTTTTCGGCTACCCGGGCGGCGCAATCCTCCCGACGTATGACGCGATGACCAAATACCCGCAGATTCGCCACGTGCTCGTTCGACACGAACAGGGCGCAAGCCACATGGCGGACGGGTTCGCCCGTGCCTCGGGCAAGGTCGGCGTGTGCATCGCCACCAGCGGCCCGGGCGCGACCAACCTCGTTACCGGGCTAGCCACCGCCATGATGGACTCGGTTGGCATCGTCGCGATCACCGGGCAGGTGGCGCGCGGCTCAATCGGAACCGACGCGTTCCAAGAGACCGACGTCACCGGCGTAACGCTGCCTGTGACCAAACACAACTATCTCGTCATGTCCGCGGCCGAGATCCCGCTCGTCGTCGAAGAGGCATTCCACATCGCTCGGTCGGGCCGGCCCGGCCCTGTGCTGATCGACATCCCCAAGGACGTGCAGATTGAGAAGGCCGAATTTCTCGGCTATCCGACCGGGAAGCTTCGCCTGCCCGGGTACAAGGTTCCTGACAGCGCCGAAGATAACGACATCGTGGAGGCGATCCGGCTCATTCAGGAGGCCGAGCGCCCGCTGATCCTCGCCGGCCACGGACTCATCATGAGCCACGCCACCCAGCAGCTTCAGGAACTGGCCGAGCTGGCAGGCATTCCGGTGACGCTCACGCTGCTCGGCAAGGGCGCGATGTCGGAACATCACCCGCTGTGCATCGGCATGATGGGCATGCACGGCAACGCGGCCAGCAACCACGCCATTCAGGAAGCGGATCTGCTGATCGCCCTCGGCATGCGGTTCGACGACCGCGTAACCGGAAACATAAAGACGTACTCACCGAATTCGCGCAAGATCCACGTCGATATCGATCCGTCCGAGATTAACAAGAACGTGAAGGTCGACATCGGTATCGTAGGCGACCTGCGCACCGTCCTTACGCAGATGCTTCCGCTCGTCCCGCGCAAACAGCACCCGGAGTGGGTGCGCCGTATTCGCGATTGGCAAGAGGACGGCAGCGAGCGCGACATCTTGACGCATTACGACGGCACCGCACTGCTCGGCGCGCAGGTCATCAACGACCTGTGGAAGTTCACCGACGGTAACGCTGTGACCGTCACCGACGTTGGCCAGCACCAGATGCTTGAGGCCCAGTATTACCCGCATCAACGTCCGGCATCGATGTTGACCAGCGGCGGTCTGGGGACGATGGGGTTTGGCTTTCCGGCGGCCATCGGCGCGAAGTTCGCCAAGCCGGACGAGGAAGTGTGGGCGATTGTCGGAGACGGCGGCTTTCAGATGACGCTGGCCGAACTGGCGACTGCGCGGCAGGAGAACGTCGATGTCAAGATCGCGATTCTCAACAACGGATTCCTCGGCATGGTACGCCAGTGGCAGGAGATCTTCTACGAACAGCGCTACCACGCCACCCCGATGGTCAACCCGGACTTCTGCAAGCTGGCCGAAGCCTACGGCATTCCGTCGATGCGCGTGACCAGCCGCGACCAGATTAAAGACTCGGTCGAGTTCGCGCGCAGTATCAAAGGCCCGGTGCTGATCGAGTACGTCATCCTCAAGGAGGAAATGGTGTATCCGATGGTGCCTGCCGGGGCTGATCTGGACAAGATGATCCGCCGCCCGAAACTGGGAGAAAAGCAGCCATGAGCACGAACACGCCCAAGAAACACATCATCTCGGCACTGGTTGAGAACAAGCCCGGCGTGCTCAATCGGCTCGTAAGCCTGTTTCGCCGGCGCAACTTCAACATCGACAGCTTGACGGTCGGACGTACCCACAAGCAGCACGTCAGCCGAATGACGATTGTGATTGATGGCCACCGGCTGAACCCACGCCAGATGGTCGCCAACCTCTACAAGCTGGTCAACGTCATCGACGCCCGCCTGATCAGCGAAGACTTGCACGTCGAGCGCGACATGGCGCTCGTCAAGGTACGCACCGACGACACCGAGAGCTTCAACGCCGTGACCGAACTGTGCGAGCGGTTCCCGGCCCGCATCATCGACATGGGCATGCAGGTCGCGATCGTCGAGATCACCGCGCGCACCGAGTTGGTCGAGGAGTTTATCGGCCAGCTCAAGCCGATCGGCATCATTGAACTGGTCCGCACCGGTGTGGTGGCGATGGGACGCGGCGTGCGCACACAGGATACCGAGTACGAGCCGGCGTCGATGACGCTGCAAGACGGCGAACTCGAGCGTTACAGCGTT
The DNA here is from genome assembly GCA_016716525.1 of Candidatus Flexicrinis affinis. Taxonomy (NCBI): domain Bacteria; kingdom Bacillati; phylum Chloroflexota; class Anaerolineae; order Aggregatilineales; family Candidatus Flexifilaceae; genus Candidatus Flexicrinis; species Candidatus Flexicrinis affinis. The sequence continues at coordinate 1,698,718 of JADJWE010000001.1, read as the reverse complement.
TAGTTACTGGGACATCCGGGGAATCGGCCCCGACGTACGGAGGGAATGTCGCACCTATGGCAACGATGTATTACGAGAACCACGCCGACCTGAGCCTGCTGGCCGGCAAGACGATTGCGGTGATCGGGTATGGCAGTCAGGGGCACGCACACGCGCTGAACTGCAAAGACAGCGGACTGAACGTTGTGGTCGGCCTTCACGCGGGCAGCAAGAGCCGCGCAAAGGCCGAAGCAGATGGACTGACCGTCCTGACGCCGGGCGAAGCGACACAGGTCGCAGACGTCATCATGATCGTCACGCCGGACACGGTGCAGGCAGACGTCTACAACGACGAGATCGGCCCGAACCTGAAGCCGGGCGCGATGCTGATGTTCGCCCACGGGTTCAATATCCACTTCGGAACGATCGTGCCGCCGGCCAATGTCGACGTGACGATGGTCGCGCCCAAATCACCCGGGCACCGCGTGCGCGAGGTCTACCTCGACGGCGGCGGCGTACCGGGTCTGGTGGCAGTCCATCAGGACGCAACCGGGCAGGCCAAGGCGAAGGCGTTGGCCTACGCCAAGGCGATCGGCTGCACGCGCGCCGGCGTGATCGAGACGACGTTCAAGGAAGAGACCGAGACCGACTTGTTCGGCGAGCAGGTCGTATTGTGCGGCGGCGTCACTGCGCTGATCCGCGCGAGCTTCGAGACGTTGGTGAAGGCCGGATATCAGCCCGAGATCGCGTATTTCGAGTGCTTGCACGAACTCAAGCTGATCGTGGATCTGCTGTATCAAGGCGGCCTGAGCTACATGTGGTACAGCGTGAGCGATACGGCAGAATACGGCGGCTACGTCGTCGGCGACTCGTTCGAGCACATGGTCAAGGAAGAGATGTCGGGCGTGCTCTCACGAATTCAGAGCGGCGAATTCGCGCGCGCGTGGATTCATGAGAACAAGGACGGCCGTCCGAACTTCGGCCCGCGCCGCAAGACCGAGCATGACCTGCTACTGGAGAAGGTCGGCGCGGAACTGCGCGACATGATGCCGTTCTTGAACGCCAAGCGGGTCAAGCAGGACTAGCGACGATGTCTGACGGGAGTGGCGTATCGCGCTCTGACGCGACCGGAGGGAAGGAGGTGAGCATGGCAGAGGATGGCCTTAGCGACCTTAGCCAGCAAACCGACGTCCTTTCAATACCGAGCAGAGGAGACCTGTGATGCCCAAGTACCCTGAGAACCATGTCGTCATCTTCGATACGACGCTGCGCGACGGCGAACAAAGCCCCGGCGCAACGCTGACCAGCGCGGAAAAGTTGGAGATCGCCCGTCAGCTCGCAAAGCTGGGCGTCGACATCATCGAGGCCGGCTTCCCTGCTGCGTCGCCGGACGACTTGGCGGCCGTTCAGCGTATCGCCCGCGAGGTCGGCATGCCAGACGGCCCCGTCATCACGGGTCTGGCCCGGGCGATCGAGAGCGATATTCGCACGTGCTGGGAGGGTGTGAAGGACGCGGCCAAGCCGCGCATTCACACGTTCCTCGGTGTGTCTGAATATCATCTCAACTACATCACGAAGACCACGAAAGCCGAGGCGCTGGAGATCATCCGCAAAGGCGTCACGCTCGCCAAGAGCCTCTGCGACGACGTCGAGTTCAGCCCGATGGATGCAGGCCGCGCCGATCCGGCATTTCTGGTCGAGGTGTGCGCGCTGGCCGTGCAGTGTGGCGCAACGACCCTCAACATCCCCGATACGGTCGGCTACGTTGCGCCGCAAGAGTGGTACGAGCTGATCCACAACCTGATCCACGAAACGCCCGGTGCCGGCCCCGGCTCAGGCATCATCTGGTCGGTACACTGCCACAACGACCTTGGCATGGCGACTGCGAACACACTGGCTGGCGTACAGGCCGGTGCGCGGCAGGTCGAGGTGACCGTCAACGGCATTGGCGAACGCGCAGGCAACACCAGCCTCGAAGAAGTCGTGATGGCGCTGCACACGCGGCCGCAGTACTACCATCTATCGACCAGTATCAACACGCGAGAGATCGTGAAGACGAGCCGGATGGTGAGCAACTACACCGGCATGCCAGTCCAGCCCAACAAGGCCATCGTCGGGGCGAATGCGTTCGCACATGAATCCGGCATCCATCAGGACGGCATGCTCAAGAATGCGCAGACGTTCGAGATCATGACTCCAGAGACGGTCGGGCTGCACGAGTCGCGGCTGGTTCTCGGCAAGCACAGCGGCCGCCACGCGCTCAAGGTCCGCTTGCAGGAGTTGGGCTACACCTTCGAAGGCGACGAGCTGAACCGTGTGTTTGCGCGCTTTAAGGCGCTAGCCGACGCCAAGAAGCATGTCACCGACGCCGATCTCGAAGCGCTGGTCGCCGATGAAACGCATAAGCCGCAGGAGATCTACTCGCTGGTCGACTGTCAGATCACGTGTGGGACGATGGGCATGCCGACAGCGACGCTCAAGATCCGCAGCGAGGTTGGCGACGAGTTTGTGCATGCTTCGGTCGGCACCGGGCCGGTGGATGCGGCATTCCGTGCCGTGGACGCGATCGTACAGGCGCCCAACACGTTGATCGAGTACGCGGTTCATGCCGTGACGGAAGGGATCGACGCGTTGGGCGAAGTGACCGTGCGCATATCACCGTCCGGCGACAACCGGACGTTTGGCGGTTACGGCGCCGAACCGGATATTGTGGTTGCCAGCATCAAGGCGTACATGGCGGCGCTCAACCGCATGCTGGTTGCGCTCGGCCACGGCGACATCAAGCCGGAAGGCGAAGCCGCCGCCGTAGGCATTCGAGGCGCCTAGCCATGACGGAACGGCGGTGGCTCTACGCGGTGGTGGACTTCATTCGCGGCAAGGCGCAGGTTACCGTGCTGATGCCTAATGGCGACCACCGCGTGACCGCTGTCGGGTCTGAAGAAGAGGCCTTCACCGTCATCGCGCAGATGGGCAGTGAGGGATGGGAAATGACGGGCGCCGAGCAGCAGGTGCGGACGCGCGTCCTGACCGAAGCAACGTACACCGATTTTCGCCGGCTGTGGTTCAAAAAGCCGATCGAGGGATAGAGGAACAGAGGACGCATGGCAGGAAAGACGCTCTTCGAAAAGGTATGGGACGCGCATTTGGTTCGGCCGCAGACGGCCGACACACCGGCCGTCCTGTACATCGACCTGCATCTGGTGCATGAGGTCACGTCGCCGCAGGCGTTCACCCTGCTGCGCGAGCGTGGACTGAAGGTCCGCCGGCCGGACAAAACGCTGGCGACGATGGATCACAGCACGCCGACGACGCCGCGCGGGCTGGACGGGATCATTCCCGTGACCGACTCGCAGGCGGCGTTTCAGCTCGACTATCTGACGCGCAATTGTCAGGAATTCGGCATCCCGCTCTTCGCGCTCGGTACCGAGAATCAAGGCATCGTGCACGTGATCGGGCCGGAGCAGGGGCTAACACAGCCCGGCATGACGATCGTGTGCGGCGACAGCCACACCAGCACGCACGGCGCGTTCGGGGCGCTGGCATTCGGCATCGGCACCAGCGAGGTCGGGCACGTGCTGGCGACTCAGACCCTGCTTCAGAACAAGCCCAAGACCATGGCGATCAAGGTGGACGGCACGCTTTCGCCGGGCGTCACGGCGAAAGACATTATCCTCGCCATCATCGCCAAGATCGGCGTTGGGGGCGGCACAGGCTACGTCGTCGAGTACATGGGCAGCGCCATCCGCGGCTTGTCGATGGAAGGGCGCATGACGATCTGCAATATGTCGATCGAGGGTGGCGCGCGCGCCGGGATGGTCGCGCCTGACGAAACGACGTTCAACTACATTGCGGGCCGGCCCCGTGCGCCGAAGGGCGCCGAATGGGACGCGGCGGTAGCGCGCTGGCGATCGCTGCCCAGCGACGACGGCGCCGAGTTCGACGCGACGGTTGAGCTAGACGGCGACGCGCTCACCCCAATGATCACCTATGGTACCAACCCGGGTATGGGCATGCGCATCACGGATCGCGTGCCCGACCCCGATCAGATAGGTGACGTCAGCGCGAAGATGGCGCTCGACAAGGCGCTGCGCTACATGGACCTTCAGCCGGGGCAAAGCCTGCTGGGCAAGCCGGTCAACGTCGTGTTCATCGGAAGCTGCACCAACTCGCGCATCACCGATTTGCGCGAGGCTGCCAAGTACCTGAACGGCCGCAAGGTAGCAGACAACGTCCGCGTGATGGTCGTGCCCGGGTCGCAGCAGGTAAAGAAGCAGGCCGAGGCCGAGGGTTTGGACGAGGTCTTTAAGGCGGCGGGCGCAGAGTGGCGCGAGGCGGGCTGCTCGATGTGCATTGCCATGAACGGCGATCAGCTCGCGCCGGGCGAATATGCCGTCAGCACCAGCAACCGCAACTTCGAAGGCCGGCAGGGCAAGGGTGGACGCACGTTTCTCGCCAGCCCGTTGACTGCAGCGGCAACGGCGCTGACCGGTGTCGTCACCGACCCGCGCACGCTGGTGACGAACTAGGAGACGCCATGCCAACCGACCGGCTTCACGCGAGACTTCCCGATGGGCGACCCGTTCCCAGCACGTGGATCCGTGGCGATGGGTCGAGCGTTGCGCTGATCCTGCCGGGACGTGGCTATACCGCGCAGGGGCCGGTACTGCACTATCCCGGCCTCTGGTTCATCCAACACGGCTACGATCTTATCTCGGTGGACTACGAGTTTGGCGAGATGAGCTATCCGGAAATGGTCGCGCACGCGGTTGCGTGCGCCGCTGCAGTCTGGTCGACCGCCACGCTCAATCATCGCTACTCGCGCATCGCGCTGGTCGGCAAATCGCTCGGGACACAAGCCATGGCGCGGTTAATCGACCATACTTCCGATCTTGGGTTGGCGCGCTGTGTATGGCTGACGCCAATCTTCGCCGATAACGCCGTGATGGAGTCGATCGAGGAGCACAAACCGCGCTCGTTATTCGTTGGCGGCACGTCGGACGCGACGTTCGACAGCACCAGAATGGAGCGCGCGATCTCCGCGACTGGCGGGAGCAGGCTCGTGCTCGATGGCGCCAATCACAGCCTGGAACGACCGGGCGACGTGCGCGCGTCGGTGGCCGCGATTTCGACGCTGCTCGATGCGCTGGAACGGTTCATGACGAGGGAATAAGAGGACAATGGAACCCTTCAAAGCATTTGCTGGCAGCATGGTGGCGCTGCCGATCAACGACATTGACACCGACCAGATCATTCCGGCACGCTACCTCAAGGTGACCGACAAGGCCGGTCTGGGGCAGGCGGCGTTCAGCGACTGGCGCTATAACACCGACGGTTCGCCTAAGCCGGACTTTCCGCTGAACCAACCGCAGTATCAGGACGCGCAGGTATTGGTCGCCGGCCACAATTTCGGCTGTGGTTCAAGCCGCGAGCACGCACCGTGGGCGCTGCTCGGCGCCGGGATTAGGGCAGTCGTCAGCACCGACTTCGCCGACATCTTCAAGAACAATTCGCTCAAGAACGGCCTGCTTCCGATCACGGTAGACGAAGACACGCAGAAGCAGTTGATCTCGTTAGCACAGGAAGACCCGACCGCGCAGGTACGCGTCGACCTCGAGGCACAGACGCTCACGCTGCCTGATGGTCGCGCAGTGACGTTCCCGGTCGATGGCTTCTCGCGCTACTGCCTGCTCAACGGAGTCGATCAGCTTGGCTTCCTGCTCCGCCTTGAAGGCGAAGCCGCCGCATACGAAGCCGCACATCCTGCACCAGTCACCACGATCTAGGATTCGCATGACCCGCATCGCCATCTACGACACAACCCTTCGGGACGGCACTCAGCGCGAGGGCATTTCGCTCTCCGTCGCGGACAAGCTCAAAATCACGCGCATGCTGGATGATCTTGGCGTCGCCTACATCGAAGGCGGTTGGCCCGGCAGCAACCCGAAGGACGCCGCTTATTTCGAGCAGGTACGCGCCCTGCAGTTGAAACATGCGAAGATCGCGGCGTTCGGAGCGACGTGTCGCAAGGGCGCGCGGCCCGAGGACGACGAAAACCTCAAGGCGATGGTCGACGCGCAAACACCGGTCTGCACGGTGGTGGGAAAGACATCGATGCTGCACGTGGTCGATGTGCTGCAGACGACCGCCGAAGAAAACCTGCGCATGATCCGCGAGAGCGTCGCCTATCTCAAGTCGCTCGGCAAAGAAGTGATATACGACGCCGAGCACTTCTTCGACGGTGCGAAGCTTGACTTCGAGTACGCTTTCGAGACGCTGCGTGCGGCGACGGATGGCGGGGCAGACGCGGTCGTATTGTGTGACACCAACGGCGGGTCGCTGCCGTGGGAAGTAGCGGACTTCGTCATCAAGGCGCGCGACGCATTTCCGAACGTCGACTTCGGCATCCACACGCACAACGACGGCGAACTCGCGGTTGCGAATACACTGGCTGCCGTACAAGCCGGGGTCATCCACGTGCAAGGCACCATCAACGGGTACGGCGAACGCTGCGGCAACGCAAACTTGTGCAGCATCATCCCCGATCTAATGCTCAAGATGGGTTACGACTGCGTTCCAGCCGAGAACTTGCGCACGCTGGCGCGTTTGAGTTGGACGGTCGCCGAAGTCTGCAACCTCGCGCCGGACCATCATCTGGCGTATGTCGGCCGGTCGGCGTTCGCGCACAAAGGCGGCATCCACGTTGCGGCGATCCGGCGCAACGTCGACAGCTACCAGCATATCGACCCTGCACTGGTCGGCAACGAGATGCGCGTGCTGGTGAGTGACCTGAGCGGGCGCGGCAACGTGATGAGCAAGGCGGAGGAGTTCGGCCTCGATATCTCCAGCGCGGCCGCGGCGAAGGTGCTCGACGAGATCAAGTCGCTGGAACACACCGGTTACGTGTTCGAAGGCGCCGAGGCGTCCGTCGCCATTCGAGTGTGGCGCGCCTCACAGGATTACGTACCTGTGTTCTCGCTGGTGGACTTCACGTGCATCGTCGAAAACCGGCGCGGGCGGGGCGATCTGGCCGAAGCGATGGTCAAGATCGAGTTGGATGGCGACATCGTCCACACCGCAGCAGAAGGGAACGGACCGGTCAATGCGCTCGATCTGGCGCTGCGCAAGGCGCTCATTCCACGCTATCCGCAGGTGCGCGACTTCCAGCTCGCCGACTACAAGGTGCGAATCCTTGACGGGGCCAACGGCACCGGCGCAATGACACGGGTCTTGATCGATACTCAGAACCACAACCGGCGCTGGAGCACGGTCGGCGCAGGCACAAATATCATCATCGCAAGCTGGTTGGCGCTGGTCGACAGCATCGAATACGGTGTCCTGCTTGCCAACGACGCCCGCAGAGAGCGGCAGCCTCAATGACCGACAAAGTCAATCTGGCCGAGAAGTTCGCGCTGTTCAGCGAGACGTGGTCGCCGAAGATCGTCGGCCGTGTGGACGACTATCTGGTCAAGCTGGCAAAGCTCGAAGGCGAGTTCGTCTGGCACGCGCACGAGGCCGAGGACGAGCTTTTTCTGGTCATCAGCGGCGAGCTGCACATGCAGTTCCGCGATCGAACGGTGACCGTACTGCCCGGTGAGTTCATCGTCGTGCCGGCAGGCACCGAGCACAACCCGTTTGCGCCAGTCGAAACCCGCGTCGTCCTTTTCGAGCGGGCGACAACTGCTCACACTGGCTCAACCGTGTCGGATCGAACGGTAACAGATCAAGTCGAAATCTGATTCACGCTGAAGGGAGCGGCCTTACATGAAGGCGAATATCGTTCTGCTGCCGGGAGACGGCATCGGGCCGGAGGTGATCAAATCGGCTGTTGCGGCGCTGGATGCTGTCGCGTCCAAATTCGGCCATCAGTTCGCGTATGACGAGCAGTTGATTGGAGGTATCGCGATCGAGACGACCGGTTCGCCGCTTCCCGACGCGACGCTGCGCGCAGGCGAACAGGCAGACGCTATCCTACTCGCCGCAGTCGGATTGCCCAAGTATGCCGACCCGACCGCGCCGGTGCGCCCGGAGCAGGGGCTGCTCAAGATCCGTTCGCATTTCGGCTTGTTTGCCAACTTGCGCCCGGTCAAGACTTATCCAGCCTTGTTCGGTCATGCGCCACTGCGGGCGGAGCTGCTGGACGGTGTCGATATGCTGATTGTCCGCGAGCTGACCGGCGGCCTGTATTTCGGCGCGCGCAAAGAACAGGACGGGGACGACTACAGCTTCGACACGATGAACTACACTATCGGCGAGATCGAGCGCGTGGCGCATGTCGCCTTCCGCGCGGCGCAGCAGCGTAGTGGAAAGCTGACGTCCATAGACAAGGCCAACGTGCTGGCGTCGATGCGACTCTGGCGACGGACCGTCATGAAGGTCGCCGAGGACTATGCGGATGTCGCACTCAATCACGAGTACGTCGACGCGGCGGCCATGTACCTGATGACGCGGCCCGCGTCGTACGACGTCATCCTAGCAGAAAACATGTTCGGCGATATCCTCAGTGACGAGGCGTCGGTGCTGGCCGGATCGCTGGGGATGCTGCCATCGGCGTCGCTCGGAACGGGAACGTTTGGGCTGTACGAGCCGGTCCATGGCAGCGCGCCGGACATCGCGGGGCAGGGCAAGGCCAACCCGATCGGCCAGTTGCTCAGCGCGGCGATGCTGCTCCGGTACAGCCTTGGACTGGAAGCCGAAGCGGCGGCCATCGAAGCGGCTGTCGAGCGCGTGCTGGCAGACGGAGCACGCACTGCCGACATTGCGCCGAAGGGCAGTGCATTCGTCAGCACCGACGAGTTCACGCAAGCGGTCGTCAACGCCCTGTAGCCATGTCCAGCGACCGTCAGCGCGTCGTCTTTCTGCACATCCCGAAAACCGGCGGGATGAGCCTGTACGACGTGCTGCGGCGAAACTACGCGGGACTGCCGGCTTACGTGCAGTTCGAGACGCGAAGCGCTGGCGAACATGCGCTGTTCGAGAGGCCGCAACATGAGCGCGACTCACTGGCCTACGTTGCCGGGCACGTACACTATGGAATACACGCGATCTGGTCCGAGCCCGCCGCGTATTTCACGATGCTGCGCGATCCGGTCGACAGGCTGATCTCGCAGTACTACTACGTCACGACGTCGCGCGACCACCGCAACTACGAGAAGCGAAGCGCCGTCACGTTCAGCGAGTTCGCGTTGGAGGAGCGCCATGGCTCATATGTTGCGCGCCGCCTCGCAGGCTATGCCGATCCGGTGAATCACGTGCCGTTCAAGCCGGGCGAGTTGAGCGCGAGCGAGATGATCGATCTAGCCGTCGCGAACCTGAAGCGCCATGCGGTGGTTGGGTTGACGTCCGAGTTTGACACCTCGCTGCTCCTGCTTCGGCGGGCGTTCGGCTGGAAGCGGCTGTACTATGTGCGCCGCAACACGACCAAGCAGGTGCATGAGCGCAGCGAGATCAGCGCCGATCTCAAAGCCGAGCTGCGCGGGCATCTGGCCGTAGACGGTGCGATCGTCGAGGCTGGGCGCGCTCTATTCGACGCGGCCTGCGCGTCATACGGTCCCGATCTTGAACGCGACCTCGCCGCATTTCAGCGGTCGAATACGATCTACGGCAACGTGGCGCGGGCGGTCGATCGCATACGCAGCGACCGCCTCAAACGCGTGTTGCGGCGTCTGTTCTGGCTTTAGTGCCGTCCGACATAGTTGTTGTCCCAGTCAGGAGTGAGAGAGATGCCCCAGACCCTCGCAAGACGGCTGCAGATCAAGCCAGACGTGAGCGCGTGCATACTGAATGCGCCGGACGGATTTGTCGCGTCGCTTGACGGCCTACCAGACACCGCCAACGTATCGATCAAGGCGGACAAGTCCGCAGATGTGTGGCTGGCATTCGTCAAGGATGCGGCGGCAATCGCCAAGCACGGCCCCGCGGCTGTCAAGAACGCGAAAGTCGGCGCGGTCGTATGGTTTGCCTATCCGAAGAAGTCCGGCCCGATCAAGACCGACATCAGCCGGGACAGCGGCTGGGGACCGGTCGAGGCGCTGGACTGGGCGCCGGTCACGCAAATCTCGATTGACGAAACGTGGTCGGCGCTGCGCTTCAAGCCCGTCGGCGACATCAAGTCGATGACGCGCAAATTCGGCCCACACGCAAGGTCCGACTAGTCGATCACGTAGCCGAGGAACGCGTCTGGACCGGGGACGATCTCGACCGGGATCGGCTCGTCGGCCGGCAGCAGACCATTCCAGAGCTGACGCAGCGTGCCGTCTTCGGCAAGCGCCTGGATCGAGTAGTCGACCAGTAGGCGGAAGTCCGCATCATTCAGCGGCAAGGCGACGGCGTAGTATGACCGGCTGTACCAGTCGTCAGTCAAGCGCAGGTCGTTCGGATACGCCTCGAGGTGCGCCATCAGCTTGAAGATGTCCGCATAGGCCACGTCTGCATTCAGGTCGTCGAGGATCTGCAGGGCAAGGCTGGATTCGTCGGTCTGGAAGCCTTCGATGCGGGCTGTGGCGCGCTCTGCTTGGCGCACGGCGTCTGCCGCTGCCCCCGGCTCGGAGAACACGGTCGCGACCGTCCCTCCACCACGGAGTTCCTCGAAACCGAAAATCTGGCTGTTCGCCTTGACCATCAGCCGTGTCCCGCGCAGCAAGTAGGGCTCGCTGAAGTCGACCTGTGCGGCGAGGTTCCAGTCCGGCTCAAGACCGACGGCCATGTCGGCCCCACCTTCCGCAACCAGACGCGCTGCGTCGGCCGGGTCCGCTGTGATCAGCTCGACGGTCACGTTCCAACTGCGTGTAAGCTGCGCGACGAAGTCGCGATTAAAGCGGTCGAGCCTGCGCTCCGATTGCTGCGCGGCGGCCAAGGCATTGTTGTCGAGAAACGGCCCAGCGACCCGAACTACGCCGTTTGTCTGCAGGCGCGGGATCGTGTAGGTGGTCGGGTAGGGGATGTCGGCCGAAAACGCCTCGGGAGAAGGCGATTCGGGAAGGTTCGCCCAGACCGGCACAACGCTGAACGTACCTTGATTGAAGTGATCCCGTCGGATTTGATCGAGTGAGCTCTCGCGCTGCAGATGTTGCAGCGACTGGTCGATCAAACGCCGAAGCGGCAGATCCTGGCGGGGTACGACAACGGCATACGGCTCGGACTGAATCGGCTCGTCAAGGATGCGAATCGTATCGGGCGCTAGCAGGGCGAGCTGTTCGAGCTGATGGCGTGGCGCGACTATCGCATCAACCGCGGCTGCGCCGAGCGCGCCGTACACCCGGTCGACAGTGAGATAGGTCTCTATCGCGCCGGCAAATCCGGTTTCGGCTGCCCACGCGCGTATCGCGATTTCTGCCTCGGACCCCAGTACGACGCCGATACGGCGCGACGCGAGATCGGAGGGGGCTTGCGCGCCGTCGTCAACGCGCACCATCAGCGATTGGCTGCCGACGTAGTAGGCCTGACTGTAGTCTACCGCGCGGTCCAGTTCGCGACGGTGGACCTGCGCGGCGATGAGCATGTCGACGTCGTTGTCCTGAAGCAGCTCGAATGCGGTCTGCCGTGTGACTTGCCTCAGGCGAAGCTCTACGCCCCAGAGGTCGGCAAACGACTGTGCCAGTACGGCATCGAGCCCCAGCAGCTCGCCGCGCTCGGTGAACGTGCCAAATGGCGGCTCGGTGTACAGGATTCCCACGCGAACGCGACCAGTATCCACGATGCGCTTGATCCCGCTTTCAGACAGCGCGGTCTCGCTTGTGGCCGTAGTGTTGTAGGGGACCGGAGTGGGTGGCACAAGCGTCGCCACGGGTCCGGGTTGTGCGGTAGCGATGCCGAAAGCGAGGCAGAGCAGCGCTGCAGCAAAGAATATCGAGCGAGTCAACTAGACCTCCTGATACAGTCTGTTGTCCTTGATATAGGCGAGCACGCGATCCTGCACGAGGTATCGCACGCTGTCGCCGTTCCGGAGTCGCCGCACGACGTCCGTGGACGAAATCTCGACTAGCGGCGACTTGAGCATGGTTACATTGCGGGCAAGCCCGGGCAGCTTCGCTTCGTGCTCGTCGGCACGCAGCACACCGTGGACACCGAGGCGGCGCATGACCGCCACTCTCAGGGCGCCTGCAGTGAACAACCCTTCGGCGCGCTCCCACTGCGGCAGTTCCTTGAACATGTCCTCGCCCATGATGAACGTGAACTCTGCGCCCGGATACGTCTCACGCAGGATAGCGATGGTATCCACCGTGTAGTGTGGGCCGGGCCGGTCGAGGTCGACACGGCTCATTGTGAAGTGATCGTTGTCCGAAATCGCGATCTCGGTCATAGCCGCGCGATGCTTCGCCGGCGTGCGCGTGCTTTCCTTGTGGGGCGGCGTACCCGCTGGAATGTACAGCACTTTGTCGAGGCGAAGCTCTTCGTAGCCGTGCTCGCCCAGAATCATGTGTGCGATGTGCGGAGGATCGAACGTGCCGCCTACGATGCCGATACGCCGATAGTCGGTCACTCGGACCACTCCAATTCGTAATCGCCGATAATGACGGTGTCTCCCACTCGAACGCCGTGCTCCTCGAGCGCTTGGCTCACGCCGAGAACTTCGAGGATCTCTTGAAAGCGCATGATTGCTTCTTCGTTGTCCCAATGGGTCATCGCTGCAGCGCGTTCTATGCGGTGACCCGACACGCGATAGGCGCCGTGATCGTCGACCGTGATCGTAAACGGCACGGCGGTGGTGTCCGGCTCGGGAACCGCCGGCGAGATGACGTGAAGCGGTTCTTCGTCAGGCAGCGTATCGACTTTGGCGAACACCGCGTCGACTAGCTGCCGCACGTTGGTCTGCGTGGCAGCGCTGATCGGGAGGACATCGACGCCAAGGCGTTCAAACTCCGGCTTGAGTGCTTCCCACTTCATCTGAACGTCAGGCAGGTCGACCTTATTGAAGGCGACGATCTGCGGCTTCGAGGCCATCCGTTCGTCGTAAAGCGCCAATTCACTGTTGATCTGACTGAAGTCGGCCATCGGGTCTTCGGATTCACCGTTGATGAGGTGGATCAGCATGCGGGTTCGCTGCACGTGGCGCAGAAAGCTGTGTCCGAGTCCTACGCCGGCATGCGCCCCTTCAATCAGGCCCGGAATATCTGCGAAGACGAGGTCGCGGTCGTCCTTGAGCACGACCCCGAGATTCGGCTCGAGCGTCGTAAACGGATAGTTGGCAATCTTGGGGCGGGCGTTGCTCACCACTGACAACAGCGTTGATTTTCCGGCGTTAGGCACGCCGACGATGCCGACATCGGCGATCAGCTTCAGCTCGAGAATGAGCCAGCGTTCGTGGCCGGGTTCGCCCCGTTCGGCGTAGCGCGGCGCCTGATTGCGGCTGTTGACAAAGCGCGCGTTGCCGCGCCCGCCGCGCCCGCCGGTAAATAGCACAACTTCTGCGTCGCGATCGACCAGATCGGCGAGTACGGTACCGGTGTTGGCGTCCTTCACGACGGTGCCGGGCGGAACCTTGATGACGACATCCTTGCCAGATGCGCCGGTCATATTCTTGCCACCGCCGCGCTTGCCGTTCTCCGCCTTGAAGTGCGCCTTCTGGCCGAATGCACTTAGCGTATTTGTGCGATGATTGACACGAAACACGACATCTCCGCCGCGTCCACCGTCGCCGCCGGCAGGACCGCCCATCGGCATGAACTTCTCACGCAGAAACGAGACGGTGCCATCGCCCCCGTCTCCGCTGCGTACGAATATCTTCACTTCATCAAAGAACATGCGCGGGTACAGCCCCGTATCTGATCAGAACGGCGCTCATTGTACCCGCAAGCTGTGAGGCGCGAATAGGTGCGCGTAACCGACTACAACTCGACGAAGTACGACGTTGCCGCCTGATCGAGCAGTTCCGGCGTGAGTTCGGGCGGCCGCTGCTGGTAATTCGCGATATCGAGCAGCTGCGACAGGATATCGCGCGGATGCACGGCCCGCAGGTCGCGGCCCTTCTCGATGTACCACTTGCGCAGCAGGTACTTCAGGCCGCCTTCGTCGTACGGAACTTTCATCACCTTGCACATAACCTGAAAGATTTCGCGGAACTGGTTCATGTTCGGGTTGCCGACTTCGATCTTGTGGCGAATACGGCGCAGGAACGCCTCGTCCACCAGATCTTTCGGGTCGAGGTTGGTCGAGAATACGACCAGTACGTTGAAGGGAATCTCGATCTTGCGGCCGTTGTTCAACGTGAGGAAGTCGACGCGCTTCTCAAGCGGAACGATCCACCGGTTGAGCAGGTCGACGGCGCGCACCTGCTGCCGGCCGAAGTCGTCAATCAGGAACAGGCCGCCATTGGCCTTCATCTGGAACGGCGCCTCGTAAAACCGGTTCGACTCGTCGTAGGTGAGGTCGAGTCCCTGCAGCGTAAGTTCGCCGCCGACCATAATCATCGGCCGTTTGATGCACACCCAGCGCTGATCGGCCACGAGGCCGGTGGCATACCGCACGCGCTCCTGCGCGTCGGACAGCTCGTGGTTGAGCGAATCGTACATCTGGATGACCTGTCCATCGACGTCGATCGAATATGGAATCCAGAGGTCCTCGCCGAGCACCATGCGGCCGACACGCTCCGCAATCGTGGTCTTGCCGTTGCCGGGCGGGCCGTAGAGGAAGATCGAGCGCCCGCCGTTGACCGCCGGGCCGACGCGATTGAGCATTTCGTCACTGATGACGAGCTGATCCATGACGCCGCGCAGTACGTCCTGCGTGACCAGCTTGCGCTCGCGGTTCTGCTCGTTGACCGAGGTGATGTACTGATCGAGAGGGACCGGGGCAGGGCCAGCATACTGCGAACGCAGCAGGACTTCCTGTGCCTTCTCGGTACCTTTCATAGAGATCAGGTAGCGATAGGTGGCTTCGCTGTAACCCTGCGTTGCGCCGCGCACCTCGATGAACTTTTCGCGCTTAAGGAACTCAAACACGCTGTCCAGCACGCCGGAGAACGGCAGCCGAATGCGATCCGCGACTTCCGAACCGGTCAGGTCGCCACCGAAGTAAAGGATTTTGAGGACATGGTCGGCAACACTGAGTTTTGTCAGGCCGGTGTCTTCGAGGGAGGCCAGAGGCGGCGGCGACCAGCGTCCGCCTGACTGGGCGTAGCGCTGCTGATCGCTGAGGCTCTGCAACGAGCGTGGCCGCAGTGGTGTGGTCATTGCACCTGCTCCAATTCGGAATCGGTCTCGGGAATTAGTTCGAGACGATAGTACCACGGGTTCGTGCTCTAGCGCATTAGGACACCGGTGTCGGGGAACGTAGGCCAGTGGTTCCGGCGTAACGGGAAGGGACTGCTCACCGCGGACTTTGCGGTTGGGCGGATATGACATTCCCGGCGTGCGGGGTACACTATGCCTCTATTCGGCTTCGCCTTGGCGCACCGTTGCAGTCGTGTGATCAGCGGTGTGCCAGACACAGAGACGTACAATCCATGACACAGAACGGTTCGATACTGGCGGTCGATCTGGGCGGAACGCGGATCCGCGTGGCGCGGCTGAACCGCGCGCTCGACGTAGAGGCCCGCGTCGAGGACTGGACGCGGCCCGAGCGCGGTCCGGACGACGCAATTGACCGGATGGTCGAAATGTTGCAGTCGTTGTGGCCACAGAGTCACGCCGGCGTCGATGTAGGCATTGCCGCGCCGGGGCCGCTCGACCCGCACAGCGGCGTGCTGCTGTCGCCGCCCAACTTGAAGTGGCACAACGTGCCGCTGAAGGCACAGCTCGAGGCACGGCTTGGCGTTTCCGTGTGGCTGGGTAACGACGCAGACGCCGCCGCGCTGGCAGAAGGGGGCGTTGGCGCCGGGCGGGGGTTCGACCACTTCGTGTACTTGACGGTCAGTACCGGGATCGGCAGCGGCGTGATCCTTGATGGACGTCTCCACACGGGCGCGCGAGGGCTGGCGACCGAGGCCGGGCTGATCCCGATGCTGGTAGGACCTGACGGGCCGGTACTGACGTTGGAAGACCTCGCCGCGGGTCCGGACATGGTGCGCGCGTTTCAGGCACGTGTCGCCGCAGGTGAGACGTCGGATCTCGCCGCAGGTGAGGTAGACATCACGACCGAGGCGATCGGGATGGCTGCACGGAACGGGGACGCCCTCTCGATCGACGTGATCGCAAAGGCGGGGCGCGTGTTTGGACTCGGCGTGATAACGCTGCTGCAATTGTTCAACCCGCAGCGCATTGTCGTTGGCGGCGGCGCAAGCCAGTTGGCCGAGTTATATTTCGGCCCCGCATGGGACGCGATCCGGCAGTACTGCGCCGATCCGGCGTTCTACGACGGCGTGGACATGGTCGCGGCGGAGTGCGGCGCCGATGTCGGCTTGATCGGAGCGGGTATGCTGGTGCTCACCAACGGCGGCAAGACACGGCTGAGCGAAGTCGCCGCGCTGCTGGGGCGGTCGCCGTAAGAAGTGTCATAGAAATCTCGGCTGACGACACGCCGCCGGTCGACCCGATGCTACAATAGCGCTATGTTGACCCTTCCCGACGTCCAGATACGCCAGCGCGATTTTCTGCTGCAGATTTCGCGCGCGATCACCGCGCAGCTTGAGCTTGACGAGGTGCTGCGGCGCGTGCTGCAAGCCTCTGTCGTGATGACGGCGGCGAAGGTCGGCTTGGTAGCGCTGAACGTCGAACAGCGTTTCGTCGTTCGCGCGTACAGCGGGCTGGATGACGAGCAGGTCGCGACAGCAAATGCGCACCTCGAAAGCCTCGTCGAGAGCATCAGCCGGCACGGCGACCCGTCCCTGTTGGATCGTGAGCTCAAGGCGCTCGCCGTTGCGATCGACCCCGCACTGAGACAGGCTCTCGCGCTTCCGCTGATCTTTGCCGGCGCCCCACTCGGATTGCTGATCGTGTTTCGTACGTACAGCACGCCAATCAGCCCGAACGATGTGCAAATCCTGCAGAGCTTCGCGGATCAGGCGGCGATTGCCGTCAAGAACGCACAGTTGTACGCGGCGGTGTCGCAGGAACGCCAACAGCTTCAAGCCATTCTCGATCACAGCGCAGATGGCGTGATGATCCTTGACCGCGACCTGACGATACAGCAGTTCAACGAGGCGTTGGTGCGCATGACGGGCTGGAGCCAACGCGACGCCGTCGGCGCCGAGCACGACGCGATCATCCGCTGGATGCATGACGAACACGCCGACCTGCGCGAGGTGGTCGACGACGGATATCCATTCAACAGCCCGGTGGATCCGGCGCACAATACGCTGTACGTCGAAGGCGACTTGATCTGCAAGAACGGGCAGTCGCTGAGTGTTGGCATTACGTATGCGCCGATGCTGACCGCAGAAGGCGCACTGGCAAACGTCATCGCTAACGTGCGCGACATCACGGCGTTCCGGCAGGCGCAAGAGGCCCAGAATACGTTCATCTCGGTGATCTCACACGAGCTCAAGACGCCGGTCGCCATCATCAAAGGCTATGCGGCGACGCTCCGGCGCGAAGACGCGCAGTGGGACGAGGCGACCGTGCGCGACACGTTGACGATCATCGAGGACGAGGCCGACCGGCTCGGGCTGTTGATTCAGGATTTGCTGACGACCAGCAAACTGCACGTCGAACGGCAGCTCTCTCTCGATATCGGTGACGTGTGGCTGCCCGAATTGGTGAACAGGGTGGTCGAACGGTTCAAGACCCAGACTGAGCAGCATCATTTCGCAGTCCGCTTCGACCCCGGGTTTCCGTCCATTCAAGGGGACGAGATGCGGCTGCGCCAGTTGGTCGAGAATCTGATCGGCAATGCGATCAAGTACTCGCCAGCCAGCGGGACGGTAGAAATCGAGGGATCGTTCGACGACGATTGGGTCGAGATCGTGATTCGCGACGAGGGTATCGGGATATCACAGACCGATCAGGCCCGCATCTTCGAACGCTTCTATCGGGCCGAGGGCAGCCTGCGCCGATCGACCCAAGGGACCGGGCTTGGATTGTATCTGGCAAAAGCCATCGTCGACGCGCATCATGGGGTGATCGACGTGGAGAGCAAACTCGGGGAAGGGTCGACATTCTTCGTCCGCCTTCCGCGTAACATGACGCTTTAGCCCCGACTGAGGAGGCAACCCGCAATGCAACAAGGCTCCGCAATCCGCTGCTCGAACTGCGGGCAGCCGTTCAACGCACGTGTACACTCGTATATCGACGTTCAGAAGGACCCGCAGGCGAAAGGGCTGCTGGTCAATCAGCAGATCAACCGTTTCCCGTGCCCACACTGCGGCAATGTGAATGTCGTGCTTGCGCCGCTGTTGTACCACGATGCAACGAAGGAACTCCTGATCACTTGCGTGCCGATGGAGTTGAACTTCAGCAAGGATCAGCAGGAGCGGGTCATTGGCGATCTGATGAAGCAGCTGCCGAAAGAAGGCTTCAGGTCATACATGTTCAACCCGAAGCGGGCGCTAACCATGAACGGGTTGATCGAGATGGTGCTGGGTGCCGACGGAATCACGCCTGAGATGATCGATCAGGCCAAGAAACGGACCGCCCGCGTTCAGAAATTTGTCGAGGCCAGCGACGCCGAACTTGATTCGCTGATCGCTGCGCACGACGCCGAGATCGATATGACGTTCATCCAGACGTTTACGTCTTTGGCGCAGCGGCTCGCCCAAGGTGGGCGACCGGACATGGCGCAGGCGGTGTTGGCGACGCAGGCTGTTGTCGTGCAGAAGTCGTCCTATGGTAAGGAACTGCAGCAGCAGCAAGCCGATCAAGAGGCGGTCGTCCAAGAGGTTGCCGACCAGCTTCAGGCGCTTGGCGCGGACTCTCAGCGGGAGGATCTCGCAGCGTTGGCGCTGTCGTACGCCGACGACGAGATGCGCCTGCAGGCGCTTGTCGGGCTGGCGCGGCCGGCGCTTGATGCGCCGTTCTTCGAGCTGTTGAATCAGATGGAAGGCAGCGCAGCGGAGGCCGACAAGCCGAAATTTGCTCTGCTTAACGAGCGTCTCCCGCAGTACATCATGGCGATCGACCAGCAGGCGCAGATGCGCGTGTCGGCCGCTGTCGCTGTGCTGCAGGCCCTGCTCGAGGAGCAGGACATCGACGCTGCGATTGCGCGCAACGCACATGCCATCGACGAGACTTTGATCGCCGTGCTCAACGCCAACCTGCAGGAGGCGCAGCGCCGGCGTGACGTACAGATGTCTGCCAAGTTGAAGGCGATCTACGAGCGCGTTGTCGCGCTTATCCAGCAGTCCATGCCCGAAGAAGTCGTGCTGGTCGACAAGCTCCTGCAGGCACCGACGATCGAAGATGCACGCGTCATGGTGATGGACGGCATGGCGCAGTACGGCGAAACGTTGATCGACGTGATGGCGAGCATTGCCGAGCAGCTTGACGACGAGGGCCGTGGCGATTTGTCGGAGCGGCTTTACACGCTGATTGCCGAAGCACAAAGCGCGCTCGGGCCAAACGCATAGGGTCGCAATGTTGTGGTAGTGAGCGAAGGCCGGGGTTCAAACGACCCCGGCCTTTCGATTATAATCCGGCGCAGTTGGTGCGCTGGAGCAAGCCCCCGTGTATTTTCCGACGGTTCGCGGTTACAGCCTGGATGGTCGCCACATGACCATACCGTTCACCTTGGAAGGGGAGTTCAACGTTCTGCTTGTGGTATTCGAGCCTAGCCACCAGTTTGCCGTGCAGACGTGGCTGCGACCTTTGAAACGCATCCGCCAGCAGTACGAGCGCGTCAAGTTCTACGAGATACCCACGCTAGAAGTGCTGCCCGCGCACGATCAGCAGCGCCAAGATCAGAACCTCCGCGATTCGTTCGTGCTAGAAGATCAACTCTCCCTCGAAACGGTCGTCACCATCTACGTACGAAAGCAGCAGTTCTGCACGATGCTCGACATCCCGCACGAAGACAATCTATACGTGTTCTTGGTCGACAATGCCGGGGTCGTCTTGTGGCGTACCGAGGGAACGGCCAGCTCGGAGAAGGTCGACGACTTGACCCGATTGCTGGACTCGGTGATCTCGACCGACGTGCCGTGGTGGATGGGCGACTAACGATGACATCCCCCGCGGATTCTGCCTGCGATACGGACCGCGTGTGCGGGGACACCACGCAAGTTACAATCTCTCGAAACGAAGGGACACGGCACGAATGAGCACGATGCTTCGGCCGACCGGCATCACGTTGGACAAGCAGCAAGGCGAACTACGCATCAGTTGGCACGACGGGCGCGACTGCGCCTATCCGCTAAGCCATCTGCGCGAGGCGTGCCCGTGCGTCGAGTGTCGCGGCGGGCACAGCCGAATGGGCCGCGAGTTCGACCCGGACAATATCCTCAAGCTCGTGCCGAAGCGGTCATATCAGATCAAGTCGATCGAACTGGTCGGGAACTATGCGCTGCAGCCCATTTGGGACGACGGCCATTCGACCGGGATCTACACGTGGGAGTACTTGCGGCGGATTTGCCCTCCTGAGGAGCAGGCTGAATGACCGAAGACGTTGCGGATCCGCGAACGAGCGCGCAGTTTCGCCATATCTACGCGCCGAAGCCGATTGCGGGTGATTTCGCAGGCAAGCACATCATCACCGTAGAGCAGTTTGGCGCCCATGATCTCGAACGCGTCATCCGCGTTGCCGGCAACCTGCGCGACCGTGTCCTCGCCCGGGACAAGAGCGTGGTGCAGCTTTGCGAGGGGCGAATCATGGCCTCCCTGTTTTTTGAGGCCAGTACACGTACGGACATGTCGTTTCAGGCGGCCATGCGGCGGCTTGGCGGTTCGGTCGTGGTAGCAAGCAACGGCGTGCAGTTTTCGTCGGTGTACAAAGGCGAGAATCTGGCAGACACGGTGCGTGCCGCGGGATGTTACGCCGATGTCATTACCCTCCGGCACCCGATGGAAGGATCGTCGTTTCAGGCAGCCTATTACATCGACCGGCTGAACGAGCGCATCCTCAATCCGTGCTCGGTCGTCAGCGGCGGCGACGGGATCGGCGAACACCCGACCCAAGGCCTGCTCGATCTGTTCACGATCCTCGACCAGAAGAAGTCGCTGGACGGCCTGACCATTACCCTCGTCGGCGACTTGCTGTACGGACGCACGGTGCACTCATTGGCGAAACTGATTGCGCTTTATCATAAGGGGGCGACGCGTTTGAACTTTGTCGCGCCATCGGTTCTACGCATGCCGGATGCCGTGCTCGACTATGTCACGGCACGCGGGATCCAAGTACACGAGACCGAAGACCTGCGAGAAGTCGTGAGCGAGACGGACGTCATCTACTGGACGCGTGTTCAGCACGAGCGTTTCGAGCGCCCTGCCGACTACGAGGCCGTTCGCGACCGGTTCATCATGACTCCGGCGCTGCTCAACCAGTTTCGGCGGGACGTGATTCTGATGCATCCACTTCCACGGAAGCACGAAATGGGCTCGCTCGCCGATCACGATCTCCTGGATCAGAACCCGCGCGCGGTGTATTTTCAGGAGATGGAGAACGGTATGTTCGTCCGCATGGCGCTCTTGGCGCTCGTCCTCGGGGCGGATGTGGACTGATGGGTCAACGGGTTGAACTGCCAGCGTTGATCGACCTGCACGTGCACCTGCGCGGGATGCACTGGTCTCACAAAGGCGATTTCCTGTCCGAGACGCAGGCTGCAGTGGCAGGTGGATACTGGCTCGTGTGCGATATGCCGAACACGCCGCCGGAGACGATCTCGCCGGATGCACTGGCTGTGAAACAGGCCGACATGGCCGCGCAGGCCGTGTGCGACTACGGGATCTACTTCGGTGCGTCGTCTGTCGACAACACAGCGGCGTATTCCATGGTCGGTGTTGAAGTGGCCGGCCTGAAGATGTATTGCAACGAGACGACTGGCGACCTGCTGATCGCCGATCAAGCCGTGCGCGAGCGCCACTTTGCGGCGTGGGACTTCGACAAGCCGATCCTTGTTCATGCTGAGGGGGAGACGGTTGCCGAAATCTTGGCGCTGATGCGCAGATATCGCCGGCGCACGCACTTTGTGCATATTTCGACGGCGTTCGAGATCGACCTGCTGCGCGCGGCCAAAGCAGAAGGGCTGCCGGTTACGCTTGGCGTGTGCCCGCATCACCTGTGGTTGACAACTGACGACCTGCCGCGCCTCGGGGCATTCGGACGCATGAAACCCGGCCTGAAATCGCCTGCCGATCGTGAGGCGCTGTGGGACGCGATCGCTGATGGAACGGTCGATGTCGTCGAAAGCGATCACGCGCCGCACACCGTGGCGGAGAAGCGGAGCGATCGGCCCCCGTATGGCGTCCCCGGTCTGCCGACAACCGTGCCGCTCATGCTGACGGCGGTGGGTGAGGGCAGATTGTCCCTCGAACGTGCGATTGACCTGATGTCGGAGGGTCCGGCACGCGTGCTGGGAGTCGAGCGTCCACAAGACTCGGGCTGTGTGGTCGATTTAGACGCGCCGTGGGTGATCGACGGGACCCGCCTGCCGGGACGGTGCGGGTGGTCGCCATACGACGGAATGCGCGTGACCGCCCGGGTGAAGGAGACGTTCATCCGTGGCAATACGGTCTATGAGGGCGGGCGTGTCGTCGCGCTGCCGGGAGCGGGGAGGGGCGTGTGGCCGCAGCTAGCCGACGCGTAGCGCGTGCACTCTACAGCACCGTCGCTAAGCCGCTGCTATTTGCGGCATATCCCGACGACGCGCACCGGCTGACACTGCGTGCGGCGAGCCTGATGGATCGACTTCCGTGGCTGGCGCGGCTATTTGCGCAAGGCGAGCAGCCGCTGCGACCGACAACCGTGGGGGGCGTAACGCTGCCACAGCCGGTGATCGTCGCGGCGGGACTGGTGAAGGGTCAAGGATTCGATACCGAGGAAGAAGCGCTGTCTGCCGTGGGCCGTTCCGGTCTGATCCCCGGTTGGCGTTCGATTCCGCTGATGTGCGGGCCAGTCGAGGTCGGCTCGTTCACGCTGATGCCGCGCAAGGGAAACAGCGGCACCGTGCTTTGGCGCGACGTCAACAGCCGAACGACCATGAACCGGATCGGCTTGAGGAATCCAGGGGCAGCGGCGGCCGCGAAGTTCCTCTCGCGGAACCCAATCGGCGGGACGTACGGGATCAGCGTTGCTACGACGCCCGAAGTGGACGCTGCCGAGGTACAGGCGGCCCACGTGGCGCAGGCTCTCGGTCGCTTCGTCGAGGAAGGCGTGCGGCCCGACTGGTTCACCGTCAACCTGAGCTGCCCGAACACCGAGCAGGATCCGACTGCAAACCAGACGGCCGCGCTGGCGTCGGCCGTGTGCGCTGCAGCGGTGGAACGCGCCGGTACGGTACCAGTGTGGGTGAAAGTCGGTCCCGATCTCGGCGATACGCAGTATGACTCGCTGCTGGAGGTCTTTGAGGAGACCGGGGTGCGCGCCGTCGTGGCGACCAATACGCTGCCGGGCATTGTACCAAACTCGGATATCCGTGCGGGAGCAGGCGGCAAACGCCTATTCGATCGTGCGCTCTCGGTCGTGCTGCGGCTGTATGCCATGCGAGAGCGGCGAAGCTACAACGTCGACATCGTCGGCTGTGGCGGCGCAATGGACGGCGCGGACTTGCGCGCGTATCTTGACGCAGGTGCACTGGC
This sequence comes from Candidatus Flexicrinis affinis, assembly GCA_016716525.1. Taxonomy (NCBI): domain Bacteria; kingdom Bacillati; phylum Chloroflexota; class Anaerolineae; order Aggregatilineales; family Candidatus Flexifilaceae; genus Candidatus Flexicrinis; species Candidatus Flexicrinis affinis. The sequence continues at coordinate 1,675,142 of JADJWE010000001.1, read as the reverse complement.
CGTGCAGGTCTGGTCGGCGCTGGTGTTTCGCGGGCCGTTCGCGCCCGAAGACATGACCCGGGAGTACTTGGCTATGCTGAAGGAAGGACAACCGTGACGCCCCCGTCCGCCGCCGCCAAGGCCATGATCGAAGCCGGGGTCGTCGGATTCGCGTTCGATTCGCCGCGTACGTTCAAATCCGGCCTGATTGCACCGGTCTACCTCGATAATCGCAAGCTAATGTTTCATCCGCAGGCGTGGCACGCGGTCATCGACAGCCTTGCCGGGGTGCTGCGCGGACTCTATCCTGATGGCGACGTGGTCGTAGCTGGGGTCGAGACCGCCGGAATACCCCACAGTTCGGCACTGGCGTATGCCATGGGGCTCCCTGCTGTGTTCGTGCGCAAAGAAGCGAAAGGCCACGGACTTCAGCAGCGCGTCGAAGGCGGCAGCGTGGCTGGGCGGCGCGTTGTGCTGCTTGAAGATCAGATTACGACCGGTGGCAGCAGTCTGAGCGCCGTCTCCGCACTGCGCAGCGAAGGCGCCGAAGTTCCAGCATGCCTCGCCCTGACCAGCTACGGGTTCTCAGCGGCCCAGATCCGGTTTGAGCAAGCGAACGTTGCACTCCACGTACTCGCGCCTTTCGCCCTGTTGTTCGAACACGTGCGAGAGACGCTCACCGGTGCCGAACAGGAATCGGTCGAGCGGTGGCTTGCCGATCCGGCGGGTTGGATGACAGGCGGTATCGCATGACAGTAGGTAAATTCGACGCGCGTGCAATCGCAATAGACTCGCTGTTGTGTGTCGGCCTTGACACCGATCCGGCGCGTATTCCGGCCGAATTTCAGTCGGATCCTTACCCGCAGTTCGCATTCAACAAGCACATCATCGACCTCACCATGCCGTTTGCCGCCGCTTACAAGCCGAACATCGCCTTTTACGAGGGGCAAGGCGAGAACGGGATGCGCTCGTTGAAGATGACGGTCGACTATCTGCGCGAGGCGTGCCCGGATGCGTTGACGATCTGCGATGCCAAGCGGGGCGACATCAGCACGACAAACGATGGCTACGTGCGCGCGATCTTCGACATTCTCGGTTTCGACGCGGTCACGCTCAATCCGTATCTGGGTGGAGAGGCGCTCAAGCCGTTTCTTGAACGGAAAGACAAGACGTGCATTATCCTTTGCCGCACGTCGAATCCCGGCAGTGGCGAGCTTCAGACGCTCAAGGTCGAAGGCAAGCCTTTCTGGCAGATCGTGGCCGAGAAAGTCCGCGATCGCTGGAACGCCAATAACAACTGCATGCTGGTCATGGGCGCGACGTACCCGGATGAACTGCGCGACGTGCGCAGCATGGTCGGCGACATGACTCTGCTCGTGCCGGGGATCGGGACACAGGGCGGCAGCGTGGAGCAGACGGTACAGCTCGGCCGGGCGCGGAACGGGCGTGGGCTGATCATCAACGCGAGCCGGGGAATCCTTTATGCTGACGATCCGGCAAACGCTGCTCGCCAGCTTCGTGACGCTATCAACGCCTGCCGGTAGCCGATGATCGACCAGATCCAGTGGCTCGGTTATGGCGGGTTCATCATCCATGGACCGCCGCTTATCTACATCAATCCGTGGCGCCTTGGCCGCGTCACGTTTACAGCGGACGTTATTCTGGTTGGCCATGCCCATTATGAGCACTTCTCGCCTAGCGATATCGAGAAAGTACGCGGTCCAGACACACTTGTACTCACCAACGAGGATGTCGCGCGTCAGCTTCCGGAGGCTCAAGTGCTCCGCGAATTCCAAAGCCGGGTCGTGGATCGCGCACGGATCACCGCGCTTCCGGCGTACTCGACGACGAGTTCACTGCACGCGCGCGAGAACGGCGGGCTGGGCTTTCTGATTTCGGTGAACCTGTTTGATATCTTCTACACGGGCGATACGGAAGTGACGCCTGAGATGCAGCGTATTTCGCCGGATATCGCGATCGTACCCATTGACGGCAACGGTACCATGTCGGTCGAGGTTGCGGCTCAGTACGTTGTTGAAACACGCCCGCGCTACGTCATTCCGTGCAACTGGGGCGCGGGTGGGATTACCGGCGCCGACGTCGAGCGATTCAAGCAGTTGGTCGGCGACCGCGCCGTGGTTCACATCCCGCCTCAGCCAAAATAGAACGCCCCCGCGCTTCGAACAGAAGAGCAGGGGCGGTTGTAGACTGCGGTTGGTGATGCGCTAGGCCGCGGGCTTGGCGCTCTTGGCCTTATTGGGTGCGTCGTTGGCTGGCTGGGGTTGGGCTGCCCGGTGAGCGTCCCACGGGACTTCGATGCCGCGCGCGTCCAAGAGCTTTGGCTTAGCTGTGCCGGTGATTGCGTCCGGCGTGATCAGCACGGTGTGAACGTCGCCGCGCCCGGGCACGTCGTACATCACATCCAGCAAGCACGCCTCGATGATCGAGCGGAGGCCGCGTGCGCCAGTCTCGCGTTTGATCGTCATTTCTGCGGCTGCAACGAGCGCGTCCTGCCCGAACTCGAGGTTGACGGAATCCATCGCCAAGAGCTGCTGATACTGCTTAACCAGCGCGTTGCGCGGCTCGGTCAAAATGTGCACCAACGCGTCACGGTCAAGCGGGTCGATGGTGACGAGCACCGGCAGACGGCCGACCAGCTCGGGAATCAGGCCGCGGTGGATCATATCCTCCGGCGAGACGTGCCGCAGCAGTTGAGCGCGATCGTCGTCGGAGCGTGCCTTGCTGCCGAAACCGAGGGTTCCGCGTGCGCCGATGCGTTTGGCGATCACGTCCTCGATACCTTCGAACGTCCCACCGCAGATGAACAGGATGTTCGTCGTGTCGATCTGCAGGAATTCCTGATGCGGATGCTTGCGCCCGCCCTGCGGCGGCACGTTCGCAACCGTGCCCTCGATGATCTTGAGCAGCGCTTGCTGTACGCCTTCGCCGGACACGTCGCGCGTGATCGACGGATTGTCGTTGGACTTGCGCGCGATCTTGTCGATCTCGTCGATGTAGATAATCCCACGCTGAGCGGACGCGATGTCGCCGTCAGCCGCTTGGATCAGGCGCAGTAGGATGTTCTCGACATCTTCGCCGACATAGCCGGCTTCCGTCAGTGCGGTCGCGTCGACGATGCAGAACGGCACGTCGAGGATGCGCGCGAGCGTACGGGCGAGCAGCGTCTTTCCACTGCCCGTCGGGCCGAGCAAGAGGATGTTCGATTTCTCGATCTCGATTCCGTCGGTGCTTCCACCGCCGCGGTTCTTGAGGCGCTTGTAGTGGTTGTACACCGCCACGCTCAAGACGCGCTTGGCCTTGTCTTGCCCGACGACGTACTCGTCCAGCAGTGCGACGATCTCGCGCGGGGAGAGCACATCCAGGTCATCGAGCGCCTTGCGTTCCGCGCTGTCAACTTCGTCGATGAGCAGATTGTGGCAAAGCTCAACGCAGAAGTTGCAGATGAAGATGTCTTCCGGCCCGGCGATCAGGCGTTCGACCTCTTCTTGATGCCGACCGCAGAACGAGCACCGATGGCTCTGGGTTTTCTGTGCCACAGACTAGCCCTTTCCGTTCGCACTCTTGACGTTCGGGTTTAGCACCGAGTCGATCAATCCATACTCTACCGCCTGTTCGGCACTAAAGTAAATGTCCCGATCGGTATCACGTTCGATCTGCTCCAAAGCTTTCCCCGTATGGTGGACAAAGATCTGGTTCAGACGCGTCTTGAGTCGAACGATTTCGTTGGCTTGGATCACGATGTCGGTGGCCTGACCCTGCGCGCCACCCAACGGCTGATGCATGTGAATGGTGGCATTCGGGAGCGCCATGCGATACCCGGTCGTTCCGGCGGTCAACAGGACGGTGCCGAAGCTGGCCGTCCAACCCACGGCAGTGGTGCTCACGGGCGGGTGGATCGCCTGCATCGTGTCGTAAATAGCCATGCCAGCATACACCACGCCACCGGGCGAATTGATGTACATCTGGATGGGTTTTTCGGCATCCTCTCGGTCAAGGAACAACAGCTGGGCGACAATCAGGTTAGCGACCTGATCGTTGACCGGCATGCCCATGAAGACGATGCGCTCCTTGAGCAGAAGCGAATAGATGTCGTAGGCCCGTTCGCCGCGGTTTCCCTGCTCGATCACCATTGGAACGATGTTGGAGACGTCCATGCGTATTGGCGCGTGCTGCGCGCCGCTCCTTTCAGGTCACTGTTCGGTAGAGGATTCAGTTGCTTCGGGCGATGGTTCCTGCTCGGGGGCTTCCTCGGCTTGCCCCAGTTCCGGTGCCTCGCCGCGTCCGATCGCGACCGCGCGCTCCTCGATCTTCTGCGACATGAGGTTATTGATCAGGTTCGACGCGAACTGCGGGTTGTTCAGCAGGCCGAGCTGGCCGACTGCTTCCGCGCCGATGTCCGCGAACACAGTCTGCAGGCGGGCGTTGAGGTCTTCCTGCGAGACCGATAACCGCTCGGCCTGCGCGAATTCGCGCACGGCTAGCGACCGGCGCAGTTGGTTCTCGGCAGAGGGTCGATAGTCCGCGCGAACATCGTCCATCGTACGACCGGTTGACTTGAGGTACAGGTCGAGCGAGAGCCGGTTCTGTTGAAGACGCTCCTTGAAGTCCTCGATCATGTCGTCGATCTGCTGTTCGACGGAGGCCTCATGATAGGCCACGGTTGAGGTCTCGATCACGTGCTCGAGGACGCTGTTGGCATAGGTTTGGCGCGCTTCGTCCTTGCTGCGCGACTCGATGACATCGCGGATGCGCTCACGCAGCTCAGCGAGGTTGAGCGGCCGCGTCGCCGGCGGCAGCGACTCAGAGTCTTCCTCAGGTTCGGACTCGTCCGACGACTCTTCAGCCGCGACCTCTGCATCGGCCGCTTCGTCTGCGACCTCTGCCTCTTCGACCGCTTCGCTTTCGTCCGAAGCCGCATTTTCGGCTTCTGTGGCCGTAGCCGATTCGTCGACCGTGTCCCACCCGTACCGTTCGCTGATCTGAGCGGCGAGTTCGTCGTTCAATTCAGGCAGCGTGACCTTTTCGATCTTCTGCACCGTCACCACAAATTCGACAGTGCGGCCCGCCGCGTCTTCGTTGATCTTGGGGTCGCCGGAAGGGAGCGTGATGCGGAAGGTACGCGTTTCTCCCGTAGCAGCACCGACCATCTGCGCCGTGAACCCGGGCGCAAGCGGTTCATCGTCGCCTTCGCGCAGATCGATCACCGCGCCGTGGCGATGGACGTAGGGTTCTTCCTCGCGGTCGTGTACGTCGATCTCACCTTCGGCCGCCTCGGCATCTTCGGCGACGAAGAAGCTGTGCAGATCGCATGTGATGCGGTCGCCGGCTTCAACTGCGCCCTCGGACTCGGTGGTCTCTGCGAACTCGCGCTGAAGCATACGGAGTTCGACATCGACATCGTTTTCGGTCGTCTCCGGCTCATTGAATTCGAGCCGGAACGAGCGGTAGTCACCGAGGGTGACCTCGGGAGCCAGCGGAACAGTGTAGGTGAACTTGACCTCAGGCTCGGGCGCGAAGTCGTCCATCGAACCCGGCGCAGCAGGTTCGATACCAGCCGATTCAAGCGCCTCTTTGTAGACGTCCTGTCCGAGGCTTTCCATCACCTCTTCGAGGATGTACGCTTCGCCGACGTACTTGACGACCATGCTGGGCGGAACCTTGCCCTTGCGGAAGCCGGGAATGTTGATCCTGCCGCTGACCTTCCGGATTACGGAAGCGCGTGCCTGATCGAATCGTTCCTTGGGAACCTCGACGGTCAAGCGGACGGTATGGTTTTCGAGCCGTTCAGTCTGGACGTTCACTGCTTTACCCTCACGTGTAGCGCGATTATAGCACCCGGCCGAGAGGGCAGGGCGTAAATCTTTCATCAGAAAACACAACAAAGGCGTCTCGAATTCAGACGCCCGAGGTACCGACTTGTGGGGAAGGAGGGACTCGAACCCTCACCTCGTGAGAGACATGATCCTAAGTCATGCGCGTCTGCCAGTTCCGCCACTCCCCCACGGCACGCAAATTATACGGGAACAAATACCGGCGTCACAAGGGCGGGGTCAGAGGTCTCGAGTCCACCAGTTGTAAGCGCCGACGCGGTGATACCCCGCGTGTTCGGCCCACGTTTCGGCTTCCGACTTGACGGGCAGCACGGCGCCGATCACTTGCGAGAGGTTCTGTGTAAGCCCACGGGCCTGCTCAAGCGCCGAGGCATCTCGCGGATCTTCGACCCAAATCCCATCGTAGGTCAAGGTCGACACCGGAATACAGTCGGCTCTTACGGCTTCGATCGTCATCGAAACGCCGTTCGGCTCTGCGACCCAAAGGGTTTGCGGTTTGCTTTCTGCGAATTGCAGCCCTGAGAACACCGCTCGGGCCGCGTGATTGTCGCGGCGTACGAGCGCGCGCGCCACGGTGGCGCCACGCCTCAACCCTTCGGAGACGGAGTCCTGGACCAGCCATGGCGCAATGCCGTTGCCGCGCGCGGCCGAAATCACGCCAAGCAGGTCGATCTCCCAATGCAATGAAGTGCCGGAGCGGGTTGCGAAACTGGCGCAGAACCCGACTAGTCGGTCGCTATCCTGCTCAACAGTTCCAACGACATGGTGTTCGCCGCTGTGAAGGACACGCTCGACGCGAGACGCCTCGACGACTGTATCTTCATGTCGAAAACTCTCTCTCACGCATTCCGCAAGACTCACGCTGTCCCGTGCGTTCAGCTGACGCCTTAAGAGCGAAGTCGCCACAGTGTTGCTCCGATCTACGGTGGTTGAAATCGGCAGCCCTGTCAACCACGGGGCCGCAGTCTCGAATCACTCAGGGATTGCATATGGGAATCTGGACGAATGCCTGCGGGACGTCCAAAGTACCGAACGGCGTGCCGCCCACGATGAACACACCCATCTGCAAGTTGCATTGTTTCGTCTCAAGGACGGGCGCGAGGTCCAACTCGAGATTGCCTGCGATTGTGCTTCCGAGCCCGAACCAGAAGAGGTTCAGCAAATTGGCACCTCCGGCGGCCTGTCCTGTCACTGTCAGCGTTACCGTTCCCTCTTTGATTCCCAGTTCGCCAGTCGGTAGAACGCCAATTACGCCCGATCCGTTTGCCGTGCCCGTCACTTTGACCTGAATGAATACAGGCGAGAACAGGTCTTCAAGCAGTCCGCCTATGACGGGAATCTCGAATAGGAAGTTGACGACCGGTATGAACTCGCTGAGGGGAATCACGTCTTCTATGACGATCGGTTCGAGGCTAAATGTGAACGGGCTATCAAGGACGACTATTCCATCGCTAGCTGTCACACTTGAGCGAACCTTGCCTTCATATTGAAAGTTGTGCAGCTTTCCAGCGAAATGCAGCGTGCCCGACCCCTGGATATCCTCCTCATGCATGATTCCTGCCGAGTGGACGCCAACGTTGACGCGCATCTGCACCGGCTCAAGACCCCAGGACCCGCCAACGACCGGGACAAACTCCGGAACAGGAATGATCGGCGTCTGAATCGCCTGCGCCGGGACATCTTTGTACGTCTGGTAGATGATGTGCATCGGACTTCCAGGGGCGCCGATGTGGGCGAAGTCGCTCGCCACCGCCCATGACGGAACATCAACGATTGTCGTGCGTATCTGATCGGGTGAGACGGGGAAAGGATCTCCGTTCATGAATGGGAATCGCATGTCCATGGTGACTTCAATGGATTCGCTGCCTGCAAAGTCTGCTGCCGTCAGGGGTAGGCCTGTGACTGACAAAAGGTGGCTGGCGGTATCTCCGGATATGTTGAGTGGCTGCCAGTCTCCACCCAGCACCGACAGTTCCGCGGTAGGCTCGGGAGCGCCGTCCCAGTCAAAGTTGAACGTGAACGTGTTTGTAAGCGGCACATCGCGGATGAAGTAGCGGATCAACTGCGGCATGGTTGACACGAGTTTGGGATCATAATTGCGCTGGGCGGCCACCACGTAGGCCTCAACGATTATCTCCTCGTCGGAAAACGTCTCCGCCAGCAAGAACCCGTCAAGATAGTTTCCCTGGAATTCTTCGAACTGGGTTGACTTGAACAGCTCATTGGTGAAGAGCCTGCGTACGATCGCGCCGCCCGGGCTGCCGCCGCCGCATCCGCCGCTGGTGTACTGAAGCGCGATATTAGCCGTGTACACCGGAAATCCGGTCGAATAGTCGACCGGTCCAGATACATCCGCATTGAAGTCGCTCTCACAATATGCTGACAGGCTGTTCTCGATTTCGAGCTTGCCGGTGCCACTGCCGGTGAACGTGCCGTTTGTACCGCTGCATGTGACTTCAACGTCGAACTTAGCGTACTCGGTCCAATCGGCCCAACCCGGCAATATCGTACTTCCGTAGCGGAATCCGATAGCATAGTACAGTATCCACGGGCCCGGAGCGCAGGTGTGTGACTCATTCTGCGCCGACGTAGGAAGCGGTAGTAGCAGTGCCATGACGAGAACTAGACGGATAAAACGTGACATCGTTACCTCCTCGCTCGGTCTCAAGGTAAGGGGCGATGTTGGCCGGCGCATACGGCACGGCGGATGGGAGGGCTAGTGGTGATGACGACTGGGCAAACGACCTGGCTTCGGATGGTTTCGCTCTCAGCCATCACGCACAAGCAGAATCAGCGTAGTATCGCTGCCTAACAGTCATGATACACTAGCCGCCGAGTTTGCGCTGGATACGAGGTGGTCTTGACACACGCTTCGCCACGAATCGACCGTTTTTCGTTGTACGTCACCGTGTTCGCCAGCGGCCTGGTGACACTCGCGATTGAACTGAGCGCGGCCCGCTTGCTCGGCAGCGTCTTCGGGACGAGCAACTTGATCTGGGCCAACATCATCGGCCTCATATTGCTGTATCTCACGGCAGGCTACTTCATCGGCGGCCGCTGGGCCGACCGGTCGCCGTACCCCGCGACGCTATTTCGCATTCTGCTGTGGGCCAGCTTCCTCTGCGCGATTATTCCACTCGTTTCGCGTCCCGTCCTGCAGGCTGCAGCGCAAGCCGTCGTGGCCGCGCAGGCTGGCACGGCGATCGGATCGTTCGTGGTCACGTTGGCGTTGTTCTCCGTGCCAATCACGCTGCTCGGCTGCGTTTCGCCATTCGCGATTCGCCTCGCGGTGACCGACCCGAACGATGCAGGTCGCGTCAGCGGAACGATCTACGCGGTCAGCACGCTCGGCAGCTTGATCGGCACGTTTCTCCCGACGCTGGTGCTGCTTGGGTCCATCGGTACGACGGCGACGTTCCTCGTGCTGTCCGGCGGGTTATGGATGACGGCATTCGTCATGCTGCTGCGCATAACCGGGCGTCGCGCGCTGCGATGGCTGTGGATGCCGCTCCCGGTTATTGCGCTGCTGCTGTTGGTGACTGGTCCGCTGCGCGCTGCGCCCGAGGGCTTCACGCTGCTTGACGAGCGCGAAAGCGCATACAACTACATTCAGGTGCTTGAAAACCCGGCTGGCTACCGGTCGCTGGCGCTTAACGAAGGGCAGGGAGTCCACAGCATCTATCATCCGACGATCCTGCGCTACAACGGGACGTGGGACTTCTTCTTGACCGCGCCGTTCTTTGTGCCGGGTACCCAGCCGTCAGACGTGCAGTCGCTGGCGGTCGTCGGGCTTGCGGCAGGCACGATCCCTCGGCAGTACCAGCACGCGTTCGGTGACATCCGTATGGTCGGTTTCGAGATCGACCCGGAGATCATCGCGGTGGGCGAGGCGTACTTCGGCATGTCTGCCGACGACCTGCCGACGCTCGAATCGATCGCCGAGGACGGTCGGCCCGGCCTGAACGCACAGCCCGGGACCTACGACGTGATCGCACTGGATGCGTATCGACCGCCGTATATCCCGTGGCAGTTGACGACGGTCGAGTTCTTCCGCGAAATACGGTCCAAGCTGACCGACCGTGGGGTTGTAGCGCTCAACGTCGGGCGGACCTCGACCGACCGGCGGCTTGTCGATGCGTTCAGCAACGTCTTGGCGCAGGTGTTTCCGAGCGTGCACGCCATCGACGTGCCGCGCTCGTTCAATACGATCCTTTATGCGACGGTGATGCCGACAACCGAGGCCGATTTACGCGCCAACGTGGCGAGCTTGCCCGCCGAGGCTCCCGGCCTGCTCCGTGACGTGCTCGATGCTAGCCTCGGTGCGTTGGTGCCGGTCACGCCATCCGACGTCGTGTTCACGGACGACCGCGCCCCGGTCGAGGCGCTGTTCGACTCGCTAGTGCTCAACTTCCTGCTGTCGGATGATATGGACGACCTCCGGTGATGAAACGCGGGTTTGAAGGAGTTCTCGGTTTCGTCCTGACGCTGGCTGTTCCGGTGATGCTCGTGCTCGGAAGTGTTCGGCTGATGATGTCGCCGGGGTTTCTGGCGTTCGAGTACCAACGTCCCGGGTTTCCGGCCGATGTCTATGGCTTCACGACCGAGGACCGCCTTCGCTGGGGACCGCTGGGAATCGAGTATCTGCTGACGGATGCCGGCATCGACCTGCTGGCCGACCTGCGGTTCGAAAACGGGGCCGCCCTCTTCACGCCGCGCGAGTTGAAGCACATGGAAGACGTCAAAGTTGTCACGCAGGCGGCGTTTGGTGTCCTCGGTGGCGTGTCGATCGCCGCGTTCGCCGCCGGCGCAATTCTTCTCGCGCGTCGGAGGCTGGACACCGTGTTGGCGTCGATGGCGCGCGGCGGCCTGCTGGTTCTCGGCCTGATCGGCGCGGTCGTCGTCGGCGCGGTTGTGGCGTGGGATTCGTTCTTCACGCTGTTTCACCGGGCCTTTTTCGCCGATGGCACGTGGATCTTTCTGACATCCGATACGCTGATCCGGCTGTACCCGGAACAGTTCTGGTTCGACTGTGCCCTCGTCGTCGGCGCAATTACGATTGGCGGTGCGCTGCTGCTCATCGCGGCGAATTGGCGATTTGCGCGTACTCGCCGTGAATTCATAGACGGGGGCGACAGTAAGAACCAATCGGAGGCTGTAGCAGTGGAACAGGTGAAGTAGTATGGCCGGAACTGTCGGGCTGTTGATCGTCGGTGTCGTATCGTGCTTGGTGCTGTTGGTCGATGGCATCGCACGGTCTGCGGCGGGGCAGGCGGCAGCGGCCGCCATCGCGCTGGCCGCGCTGTTGGTCGCCATTGCCAACGACATCAGGCGGTTTCGCGGCGAGTGGCGGGGAGGCGTCAGGCCCGGGCGCGGCCTGCGCATCGTAGCGATTGGTGGCGGAACCGGGCTGCCGGTGACGCTGCGGGCGGCCAAGATGCACACCGGCAACCTCACGGCGATTGTTACCGTGGCGGACGACGGTGGGAGTTCGGGCAGGCTGCGGCGCGAGATGCACGTTGCGCCGCCGGGCGACCTTCGTAACAACATTGCCGCGCTTGCCGACGACGAAAGCCTGATGACGCAGCTCCTGCAATATCGATTCTCCAACGGCGCGTTGAGCGGACATGCCTTCGGAAACTTGTTCATCGCAGCCTTGGCAGACGTAACCGGCAGCCTCGATCAGGCGCTGACCGAGGTGGCACGCGTACTCAACCTACGTGGCCGGGTGCTGCCGACGACTCTCGATGACGTGAAGCTTGTCGCGACTGTCCTTCAGCCCGACAGCGGCGTGACCCTCCGCGTTGAAGGCGAGTCGCAGATCCCCGAGGCGGGCGGACGCATCCAGAGCGTTTCGATAGAACCGGAGACCGTGCGTGCGTTTCCCGACAGCGTTGCGGCGATCATGAACGCTCAAGTCATCCTCGTCGGCCCCGGCAGCCTGTACACCAGCATCCTGCCATCGCTGCTGATTCCCGGAATATTGGACGCGCTGCGCGCCAGCGCGGCGATCAAGGTCTACGTGTGCAACGTCGCTGAACAGCCCGGCGAGACCGTCGGCTACACCGTCGCCGATCACATCCTCGCGCTAGAACGGCATATTGGACGGGGCGTCTTTCAGGTTGTCGTCTCAAACGGGCACTTTCCGATAGAGAATGCTGGTCCTAACACGGTCTACGTGAAGCCGCCACAGCCACATCATGAAGTTCGTCAAAGATATGACATTCGTTCGTATGATTTGACCGATAATCAGCGACCGTGGCGCCACGATGCGCTAAAATTATCGAATGTTATCCGCGAACTGGTCGATGCCGATCGTTCGGGTGACGCAGCGAGCTAGCTGCGGACTGCAATCCGCGTGATACAGGCGGCCCTCCCGCCTTTCGAGAAAACACAAAAGGAGCTTCACGACATGGCAATTCGGGTAGGTATCAACGGGTTTGGGCGTATCGGCCGGCAGGTGCTCAAGGCGCTGAAGGAGAACTTCGCGTCCGAGATCGACGTGGTCGCATTCAACGATCTTGGGGACTTGAATACGATGGCGCACCTGTTCCGCTACGACTCGAACTACGGACGCTACCACGGCACAGTCGAGGTGAAAGAAGGCGCGCTCGTCGTCGACGGTGACGAGATCAAGGCGCTCAAGGAGAAGGATCCGGCGCTTCTGCCGTGGAAAGACCTCGGAGTCGACATCGTCATCGAGTCAACCGGCATCTTCACCTCTCGCGAAGGGGCTGGTAAGCACCTCGAAGCGGGTGCAAAGAAGGTCATTATCAGCGCGCCGGCTAAGGGCGAAGACATCACGCTGTGCTTGGGCGTGAACCACGAGAAGTATGATCCTGCGAATCATCATATCGTCAGCAATGCGAGCTGCACCACCAACTGCCTCGCGCCCGCGGCGAAGGTTGTCCATGAGACGTTCGGTATCCAGAAGGCATTCATGACGACCATTCACAGCTACACCAACGATCAGCAGATTCTCGATCTGCCGCACAAGGACCTGCGCCGTGCGCGCGCAGCGGCGCTCAATATCATCCCGACGACCACCGGGGCGGCCAAGGCGGTCGCGCTGGTGGTGCCGGAACTCAAGGGCAAGTTCGACGGCTTGGCGGTACGCGTGCCGACGCCGACTGTATCGCTGGTCGACTTCGTGGCGACTGTCGACAAGGAAGTCACCAAAGAGTCTCTGATCGCCGCACTTGAAGCCGCCGCCAACGGCCCCATGAAGGGCATCCTCGGCGTGACGCATGAGCCACTGGTCAGCATGGACTTCAAGGGCGACCCGCGCAGCTCGATTGTTGACGGACTCGCGTCCGACGCCGCCGGCAACCTCGTCAAGGTCATCACGTGGTACGACAACGAGTGGGGCTACTCGGTGCGCTGCGCGGAACTCGCCAAGTACATGGGCGATCGTCTCTAGCCATCTGCGGGGCCTCGCATGCACGAATTTCTGGTGCCAATCGATGCAGGCAACGGCCTCGCTTTCTGTCTCGTAACTCAGGAGTGAGCGATGAACAAGCAGACAGTTCGTGACGTCAGCTTTGCTGACAAACGGGTGCTCGTCCGGGTTGACTTCAACGTCCCACTGGACGGCAAGACCGTGACCGACGACACGCGTGTGCGTGCCGCGGTACCGACGATCAAGTACATTCTCGATCAGGGGCCGAAGGTCGTGCTGCTGATGAGCCACCTCGGGCGGCCCAAAGACGGCCCGGATCCGAAGTATTCAATGGCGCCAGTCGCCCCGGTGCTTCAGAGTCTTCTCGGCGCGCCGGTGACTTTCGTAGAAGACTGCGTGGGGCCGAAGGTCGAGGCGGCGGTGGCCTCCGCTGCTCCGGGCGCGGTTCTCCTGCTTGAGAACACGCGTTTCTACAAAGGTGAAGAGAAGAACGACCCCGAGTTGGCCGCGAAAATGGCTGCATTCGGGGACGTATTCGTCAACGACGCGTTCGGCACGGCGCACCGCGCGCACGCCAGCAACGTCGGCGTGAGTTCGCATCTGCCCGCCGTGGCTGGACTCCTCATGGAGAAGGAAATCGACTATCTGGCGACCGCGCTGGAAAGCCCGGCGCGGCCGTTTGTCGCGATCCTCGGTGGCGCGAAGGTCAGTGACAAGATCGCCGTGATCGACGCGTTGATCGACAAGTGCGACGCGCTCATCATAGGTGGCGGTATGGCGAACACCTTCTTCCTCGCGCAAGGCGTTGCGCTCGGCAAGTCGCTTGTTGAGCCGGATGCGGTCGATACAGCGAAGGCGCTGTTGGCACGCGGCGGTGGAAAGCTCGTGCTGCCTGTCGACGCCGTGCTTGGCGACAAGTTTGCCGAAGACTCGGCGGTGCAGGCCATCGACATTTCGGCGGGCGTTCGCGAGGGCTGGGCGATGTACGACATCGGACCCAAGACTCAGGCACTATTCGCAGAGCGACTGGCCGGCGCCAAGACGGTCGTGTGGAACGGCCCGATGGGCGTGTTCGAGATCGAGAAGTTCGCTCAGGGCACGTTCGCCGTCGCAAAGGCGTTGGCGAAGGCGACCGAGGCAGGCGCGGTCTCGATCGTTGGCGGAGGCGACAGCGCTGCCGCTGTGGAGCAAAGCGGCTTAGCCGATAAGATCACGCATATCAGCACCGGCGGCGGGGCGAGCCTCGAAATGCTTGAAGGTCAAGCTCTGCCGGGCGTTGTAGCACTGAAGGACAGGGCATGATGGCGCGAACACCAATCCTCGCTGGCAACTGGAAGATGCACTACACGGTGGCGGAGTCGGTCGACTTCGTTACGCAGTTGGTCGAACCGTTGAGCGCTTACCCGACCGTCGAGCGGGTCGTCTGCCCGACCTTCGTGGCGCTCGCCGCAGTGGCAGACGCGCTGAAGGGCTCTCCGATCAAGGTCGGCGCGCAGGACGTTCACTTCGCCGAGAAAGGCGCGTACACGTCCGAAATCGCGCCGGGGATGTTGGTTGGCCTCGCTGAGTACGTCATCATCGGGCACAGCGAAGTCCGCGCCTATCTGGGGGATACGGACGAGCGCATCAACAAGAAGCTCCACGCGGCGATCGCGGCGGGACTCAAGCCGATCTTCGCGGTGGGCGAGGTCGAGGCCGAGTATCGCGCCGGCGCAACGGCGGAGGTCGTGACCCGTCAAGTCAAAGGCGGCCTCGCAGGCGTGACGGTCGAGCAAATGGCCGGCATGGTGATCGCGTACGAGCCGGTATGGGCGATTGGCACTGGCCTGAACGCCGACCCCGACTACGCCAACCGCACCATCGGCCTGATCCGAAGTGTCGTCCGCGAGCTGTATGGCAATTCCACTGCTGACGCAGTCCGTATTCAGTACGGCGGCAGTGTCAAGCCGAACAACATGGCGGACTACATGGCGCAGCCCGAGATCGACGGCGCGTTGGTCGGCGGCGCTTCGCTCAAGGTCGACGACTTTACCGCGCTGGTAGCCGCTGCGGCCGCGGCAAAGGGATAACGATTCGACGTGCTGGGAGTCGCGGTCACCGCCGCCTTCTTGTTCTGGATGCTGCGATGGATGGAGCGATGGCTTCAGCAGCATCTGTTCAAGGTCGGGTGGCTGGTGACCCGCGACTTCCGGCTTACCACCGTCTTCTACTATGTGTTCTTCCTGCCCGGTGTGATCCTCCACGAGTTCACGTTGTGGCTGGTTGCCGGCATCTTCAACGTCCGGGCCGACCGGCAGACGCAGTTCCCGCAGCCACAGGAGACGCCTGAACTGCGCATGAACTTCGTGCGTGTGCATCCTCGCGCGCCAAGCTGGAAGCTTACGCTCATCCAGTTCTCGCCGGCATTGGCGGGCGTCATCGTCATCGAAATCCTCGCCGGCACCGTTCTCAACATCGAACCGGCGTTGCAGGTGATGCGAACAGGAACGGTCAACGATGTAAGCGCGGGCCTGCAAATCCTCACCTCCCGGCCGAACTTCTGGCTGTGGATGTACGTCATCTTCACGATTGGCAATACGCTGACGCCCCGCCTGAGCGCACCTCCGGACCAGCGTGTCGTGACTGCGTTGATCGTTGTTCTGGTGGCCGTTCTGGTGCTGGCCGGGGCCGGCGATCCGTCCGCCGCATCTGCCGCGAGCACCGTGACGGCGGCGATCAATACGGTGGCCGCAGCGATCGGGGTCGTCGTCGTGATTGACGCGATCGCGATCTTCGTACTGGCGATCATCGAGAACAGCATTGAACGCATCACCGGGAACAGCGCGTCGATCCGAAATGGCCGGCTCGTCGCGCGCAAGCGGTCCGAAATCCTTGCCGAGCGCGAACAGGAGCGACAGCGCGCCGAACGCGCCAGGCAGGAGGCCAAGGAACATGGTCCGTCGCCGCTGGAAGGCATCCCGTCAATCTACCGCATGTCGTTTCCACTGCCGGATGCGTCCGCCGCGAAACGCCCGGTGATCGTGGCGCCGAACGAACCCCCGTCACTGGAACCGAGGTCGAGCGTACCGCGCGGCCCGAGCGTCATTGAAGGAGAGCGAGACGCGCCGTCACTGCCGCCACCACCGCGGCCTCAGCCCCTCGGCCTGCCATACGGCAGCAGTTCCGGTGAAGCTGCACTTAGCGAAGAAGTCGATGGGGACGACGATAGCGC
This sequence comes from Candidatus Flexicrinis affinis, assembly GCA_016716525.1. Lineage (NCBI taxonomy): Bacteria > Bacillati > Chloroflexota > Anaerolineae > Aggregatilineales > Candidatus Flexifilaceae > Candidatus Flexicrinis > Candidatus Flexicrinis affinis. The sequence goes on along the minus strand of JADJWE010000001.1, from coordinate 1,658,704 downwards.
TGACGAGTTCGACCGGGCTGGCAGCAGCGGGCCGGTTCGCGGTCAAGCGGAAGGCGACGAGGATTCCGAAGACGAAGACATCGTCGACTGAGACATGCGCGCCACCAGCGCAAAGCTGGCGATCAGCAGCGCCACCATAACGCCCAGTGCGATAGCCTTGAACACCGCGCTTTCGAGCAGCAGGGTAAGCGCGCCGAAGAACCCGCAGAACACGTAATACAGGCTGACGATGATGCGTTGGTCGACGCCGTGGTCGTGCAGGCGGAAGTGCAGATGGCCGCGGTCGCCCGCCATCGGGTTGCGGCCTTCACGCGCACGCCGAAACACCTGCCACGCGAAGTCCATCAGGGGCAGGCCCATGACCATCAGGATCGTCGCCATCTTGGCGCCGCCGATGATGCTCAGCGTGCCGAGCAGGTACCCGAGCAGGGGCGCTCCGCTGCCGAGAAAGATGCGTGCGGGATAGAAGTTAAACAACAGGAACCCGATCGTCGTGCCCATCAGCGCAAGCGGCAGTAGGCTTACGCTGGTTTGCGCGGGCTCGAGCACGAATGCGCTGTGTATGAACAGCATCGCGCTGGCGATGAACGCCATGCCAGCAGCCAACCCGTCAAGGCCGTCGAGGAAGTTGACGGTGTTCATCGACACTTCGAGCCAGAGGATTGTAACGATCACCGTGACGAGATACGGCCACGGTTCGGTCTGTTGGCCGGTCAGCGGATTGTTGATGGTCTCGATGAAGATCTGGAACAGAATCGCGATGGCTGCCGCGATCAATTGACCGATCAACTGCTGGATCGGGCTGAGGTCGTACCGGTCGTCGAGGATTCCGGCGACGACTAGCACCACCGCGCCACCGACGAGGCCGACCAGCCGCAGCACTTCGCGCGGATCGAACCGCGGAATGGGCAGCAGTTGGGCGACGAGGATCGCCGCGATGAATGCGCCAAACACCGGGAGGATGCCCAGCTTGGACACTGGTTCGCGATGCTTGCGCCGGCCACCCGGCACTGCCATGAAGCCCCAGCGCTCGCCGAGCCGGATTGACAGCGGCGTAAGCAGCAGCGCTCCGGCTAGCCCAGTCGCGAAAGTGATGAAGAATGCAAGGTAATCGGGCACGATTGTTTCACTGGAGTACGGCAGACACCGTACGCAGGACCAGCCACAAAACCGAAACAATAATCACGGAAAACGACGTCACGATGTAGAGCTTCTGAATTCGGCCGACCTGCGGCTTGATGCCCGGCGTGCCGATGACGAAGACGTAGCCGGCCATATACATCGACAGACAGATGATCGCGACCACCCACGTCGACGCGGTTGACTGCTCCCCTGTGTAGAACAGGCGAATGTAGATTTCGTCGGCAACGGTTTGCAATGCCAGCGCAAGAGCAAGCACGCTGACGAACACGAGTCCCATTCTTCCGTATCGGGGCCACGCCATCACGCGTTCAGTCAACGAGAATCGAGGGCGGTCCTCGGGTCGGTGCGTCTTATTGGCCATCGGCCTGCTCCGGGTTGGTCCGGTTGATCAGGAAGCGCGAACCGTTTTCGAAGTACTCGCGCATGGACGTACGTGCCGGTTCAGGAATGCCCACGTCGTCGATCGCTTGCAGCATGTGCTTCAGCCACCGTTTCTGCGCCTCGGAGTCGATTGGAAACGGATAGTGGCGCATACGAAGGCGAGGGTGGCCGCGCTCGTCGCCATAACGGGCGGGGCCGCCAAAGAACTGCGTCAGGAACAAGTACTGGTACCGTTTGCCGGGTTCGAGGTCGTCGGGAAACATCGGGCGAAGCGCGGCATCCTGTTCGACATACGCGTAGAAACGTTCGACCAGCGCCTCAAACGCGGCGTCGCCACCTGCCAACTCGTAGATTGTGTGCTCGCCGTCCATCGCCGGGACCTCCTCCGTCCAATCATAGCGGCTAAACCGTGGCTGGACAATTGACGGCAGGCCAGTACAATCCAGACGTTTGTTTGCCGGTAAGTTTTCTCGTGAGGAGTCGGTTTCAATGACGAAAATGCTGCGGCGCGCGATTGCCGCGCTGCTTATGCTAACGGCGTTCGCCGCGATAGGCGCTGCTCAAGACGAGGTCAACGTCGTCGGGTCAGGTGTTGCCGGCCGTGCGTTTCAAGCGATCGTAACCGACGCTCCGTTTGCCTACGAGTTCAGTGGCACCCAGTCCGGTATTGGTCTGTTTTGCGGCGGCGGCGCTGATATCGTGCTGACGAGCCGGCCGCTTTCGGTGGCCGAGGACACCGCTTGCGCGGCGAATGGCGTCGAGTACAGCGAACTGCTCTTCGCCTATGACGGTTACGCGCTGATCGCCTCGGAAGATGTCGACTTTCTTGACTGCGTGAGTTCAGGGTTGTTGTCTGCGCTGATCGTGCCGAGCGCCGCAGGTGACGAGACCTCGTGGAGAGACGCCAACCCTGAATATCCCGATCTTGCGTTCCAGTTCGTGCTGCCGGCGGGTGTTAGCCAGCCAGCGGCGCTGCTTGACCCATTGGTCGTCGGAGACGGATTCCGCGCCGATGCACTGACCGGAGCGGACAGCGACGAAGTTGTGTCGTTGGTCTCGTCCGGAAGCGGACGGCTTGGACTCGTGTCGCTCAACGCTGCGTTGAGCGCCGAGGGTGTTCGTGTGTTGGAACTCGACAACCCGACCCTGACGGGCTGCTATGCGCCAAGCGTTGCGCAGGCGTTCGACCGGCAGTACTCGGGTGGAACGCGGCTCTTCGCGTACGTTTCGACCGGCGCGCTGGAAGCCGAGGGCGTGGCGGACGCGCTGAGCGCAGTTATCGCAGCGGACGCGGCGGCCAGCCTCGACGCGGCGGGATTTGTCGCGCCGACCGAGGCGATTGCGGCGCAGAACGCCGACGTGCTGTCCAACGGGACCAGCGGCCGCGTCTTCAGCGGCGATGTCGTGACCTATCAGATCCTCGGGGACACCACCGGCACGCTTCGTGTTGGGGGAGACTCGGCCGCGGCGGACTACCTTTCCTTGGCTTTGCCCGCCGTGTCGCGCAACTACAGCACGATCACCGTCGAGGAGACCATTCTCGGCGCGGCCGAAGGCATCCGCGAGTTCTGCAACGGTAACCGCGAACTGCTTGCCCTGACTCGCGATCTCACCGACGAAGAACGCGCCAACTGTGAGGCGGCTGAGATCGAAGTCGTGACCCAGCCTCTCGGCAGCCAAACGTCGGTGTTGATTGGCAACGGCAGCTCTCAGTATCTGTCGTGCCTCACGACCGCGCAGCTTGCCGCGGCAGTGACCGCGTCGGCCGAGCTTCCCGCGTCGTGGGATCAGGTTGACCCCTCATTTGCCGCCGATCCGATCTACGTGTTCGTCGCGGGCAAGAGCGCCGTACCGGTCGAGGTCGCGCTGAGTGGCTTGGGCGAGGCGAACGCTGTTGTGCGTGAGGATGTTCAAGTCAATGCAGATGCGCTATATCGCGCGGCCGCAGTAGCGAACACGCCGGGCGCCGTCGCCATTCTGTCTTGGGCCGAGCTGGCGGATGTCGCTGACTCGGGGCAGGAAGGCTATCAAGTGGTTTCCGTCGATGCCGGCGCGGGCTGCGTTGAACCGTCGGTCGAAACGGCCAGTGACGGCACCTATGCGCTTGCCCGCCCGATATCGCTGGCGGTCACGAAGGCGTCGCTTGAGCGGGACATCATTCAGGCCACGCTGTTCACCCTGTTTGCCGATACGAGCTACCAGTATTTCGTCAGCTCTGGATTGGTCGGGCTTAGCTTCACCGATCTCGTCGGCGTGCGCGCGGCGCTCGCGGAGCAGTTTGCGGAGGCGGACGCGGCGGAGGCCGAGCGGTTCGCAGCCGAGGTGGCGGCCACGCAGACCGCAATAGCGACGTTGACCCCGCAGGGTGAGGTCACGCCGGAGCCGACACCCGAGGCTACACCCGGCAGCTAGGGTCTCCTGAACCCGAATCCAGGCGGCGGATTGCACACGCGATCCGCCGCTTTTGATTCCGGTCACCCTGTACGATGTCGTAGGGGGCCGCTTTCACAGATGACCGACCTCGGCCACTAGCCGAATGTCGTTAGGCTGGCTGCCGAGTTGGGTAGCGGTCGGTGACCGCCCTACTGCGGCGGTGTCCCATCATTCATCACTTATCACTTCCAACGTCTTGCTTGGGGCATGCACGATCGTCTGTGGGGTGTAAAGCAAACGGGGGTGCCGACCGGCACCCCCGTTTCTGACTGTGCGCCTAGTTGTTGCCGCGGAACCCGTCCGGCACTGCCGGGACAGGCAGGATGTCGAGCGCGGCACCGTCGCTGAGGCGTGTGCGCGGTGCGATCGGTTGCAGCACTACCGACACGTCGTCGACGAACAGCTTGCCGCTGGTCAGCTTGTAAGCGACCTTGACCGATGCCGACGTCACGGCGTCGTCTGCGGTCAACGTTCCAGCGATGGTCGAGTAGCCGACCGGAGCAACGCCAGTCAGCGCGAGCTTGACCTTGTCCTTGCCGTCAGCGTTGGCGCCGGCGGTCGGGTTGGCGTACTTGACCTTGACGGTGACGAACACGCCTGTGTTGTCACGGTTCACCGACGCCGCCGCGCTGATGTCGAGCACGTCGGTACCGAGGATGAGCGTCGCATCCGCCAAGTCCTGCTTGAACTGACCGGCGGGTCCGACGCCGCCCTTGAACTGCAGTGCGCAGTCCGAGCCGTCACCCTTGGCGCCGCACTTACGCTTGTCGCCGCTCAGGTTCTTGCCCGTCCAGCCGTCAGGCGTGCCGTCGTCATTGGTGTCCAACTCGAAGCCGCCGTTGGATATCAGTTCGATGGCGTCCAAGATCACCGTGTAGAAGCCCGGCGCGTTGCTGGCCTCGACATCGGAGGTACCGAATGCCACAACGGTCCAACTAAACAGACCCGCCGGCGACCCGGTCACGTTGTAAGTGCATGTACCTGCCGCACAAACATCGTCGGCCTCGACGATCTCGTCCACAAACGTGCCGAGGCGCGTGTTGGTCGAGATTTGGGTGACGACAATACGGAAGACCGATGAACCGTCTGGCTCGGTCCAGCTTAGGTCGAAGCTCGCCTCGCGGAGCGTCGGCGGTGTCTCAACGAGTGTGAACGCTTCAGGCACCCAGTCGAAGTTGACCGCGATGTTCTCTGTGCGTTGGGCGGGCGGGCCAGCCACCGTGTTGACGTCGTTGTAGGTTACCGTTAGCGTGTCGGTGGCCTGAACCTCGATGGTCGAATTGCTTGCCACCGGCGTACCCAGTACGAAGACCGTCTCGACAGCGGCCGTGTAGGTACCAGCGACGTCCGTCAGCGTGACGATTTCGGAGTCACCGCTGGCGCTGGTAACCGTGACATCGACCGTCGGGCCAGTCAGGTCGGCGTCGGTGACGTTGATCGTCCAGTCGTCTTCTCCCGGCACGATCTCGACCGGCACGACCAGAACAGCGTCGTTGCCCGGCTGATAGACGATCGTGTCCGATTGAACTACCGTGTCGATCTGGCCGAGCGCGTTGAGGCCGTCGATGTACGAGAAGGTCAGCGTGCCGCTTACCCCCTCAAGGATCGAGTTGGAGGCCGTCGGCGCCGCGTCGGCGACGTTGAAGGTGTCGCTGAATTCGCCCGGGGTGCCGGTCGCAAACAGCGTCAACGTTTCACTCTCGCCTTCGGTGCTGGTGACCGTTATCTGCACGGATGCGGCGTCGACGTCCAAATCCTGCACCGTGACGGTTACGTCGTCGCCGGCGAGGATGAAGTCGTCGCTGTCGATTTCCGCCGTAGTGCCGACCAGGTTCAGGCCGACCAGTACCGGATCGTGATCGGACGTGCGGAATTCGTTCACGGCGTAGTACGGTGCCGTGTTGGCGAAGTCGTTGTAGTCGAAGATCGTCGCTTCGTCCGAGTTGATGTGCCACACATCGACACCCGTGACCTGCGCGTTCAGCTCGTCATTGGCGAGCGCGTAGTCGAGGTATCCCGCCTGACCGGAGAAGTAGTAGCCGTAGGCGTCTTCACCGTAGGCATCGGCAAGGAGATCGGTGTAGCCGCCGAAGGCCAGAAGTAATGTGATCGGGTCTTCCTTGGCGTAGCTGTTGAGGTCGCCGATGACCAGATAGTCGGGATCGTTGGTACCGGTAGGCCCCGTGTTGATCCAGTCGTTCAGCAGCGTCGATGACAGCACGCGGGTTGCGTTGAAGCAGCCCTGACCGTCGCCCTGATCGAGGTCGTCACCCGACGCGCCGCCGCAGCCCTTCGACTTGAAGTGGTTGACGACGACCGTGACCTTGCCGCCGTTGATGTCTTCGAACGTCTGCGCGAGCGGCGGGCGGCTGAAGGAGATGAACGGCTCGCTGTAGTCGAGCACGGCGAACGGGCCTACGGGCGTCGCCGTGGCCGTCTTGTAGATGAGCGCCACGCGGATGTCGTCGGTGCCGATCGGGCCGGTGTCGATGAACGACCACGTTCCCGCGCCGGCCGCCGTGTTCAACGCGGCGATCAGGTCGAAGATGGCCTGATTCTCAAGCGGAATTTCGCCGTCGTTTTCGATCTCCATCAGGCCGATAACGTCGGCGTCGAGCTTATTGATGGCCGACACCAGCTTGTCCGTCTGGCGGACGAACTCGGTCAGGTTACCAGCGCCGCGCTGATCGGATGTCGTGAATCCGCCGCCGGCGCCATTGCCGTTGAAGTAGTTCAACACGTTGAAGCTAGCGACCTTGAGCGTGGTCGTGCCAACCGCCGGCACCGATGTCGGGCGCGGGTTTACCTCCGCGAACACCGGCGGGACGGTGTAATGCAGCCGGAACATCGGCGTGCTGGACAACTCGGTGTAGAGGATTACGCCGGTGATCGAGTCCGTCTCATCTCCCATGCGGATCAATCCGTTCGGATCCACCGGGAAGTGCGGGACGGGGTTCGGGCCGGTTCCGTTGCGCTGGTCGTCCACGACGATGCGCGCGCGGGCGACGAGGTCGAGATGGTTCGCCACGTCGGGCGTATTCGGATAGTACAGGTGAGTCGGCTGGTAGAGCTTGCCGTCGCTGACGATCATCTCGCCGAAGCTGCCGAGCGCAAACATGTCGGCGACGGTGAGCGAGCCGCTCGAACCGACGATTTCCACCAGCATGCTCTCGTAGTTTTCCCAGTCGGCGAGGTCGGCGATCGGAAGCTCGACCTCGGTCGGAGCTATCGTATTGCCGACGGCGCACAGTGTCACTTTCGTGATCGACGAAAGTTGCGTCAGCGTGCCGCCCGGCGTGCTGCCGCTCGGGTCAAACTCGCTGATCGTGCCGGTGATGCGGATGTAGTCGCCTGCGTTGACCGGGAAGGAGTTGTTGAAGACGAAGATGCCCTCGGATGTCGTGTCGTCGCCGTCGGGGAACTTCTCTTGCACGAAGAAGCCGCCGATGCCGTTCGGGCTGCTGGGCTGGAAGTCCGCCGTGACGACGCCTTCGGTCGTGATGACGACTCCGCGGACGGCCTCGTTCACGCCGCCTTCCTGATAGTCGTGGATGCTGTCCCACGCTACGCCGCAGCCTTGATCGACCGTTGTGGTCTCGCTGTCGGTGTCGTTGCCGGTATTCGGATCGCCCGCGACCTGCACCGCTGCGTCGGTCGTCAGCGTACCAGCGCCCGAGAACACCACGTTAGCATCCACGTAGTTTGGGTCGCTGTCGTTGGCAAGCGGGCCGGCGAACGAACAATCCAGCGTCGTGTCGCCGTTCGAGAGCGAACAGCCAGACGGCGCCGTGACGAACGTGCCGATGCCGCCGCTAAGCGATGCCGAGAGCGTGTAGTTGGTGGCGTTCGCCGTGCCGACGTTGCTGATCTCGAAGCTCAGTGTCAGCGTGTCGGTCGACAGTATTGGGTCGTCGCTCTCGATGATGTTGACGGTGAGATCGCCGGCCGGCGGGCTGAACGTCGTCGTGAGCTGATCGGTGTTCGGGCCGGCGTCGGCGGGGTTGGACGTGGCATCGCTGTCGATCGTCAGCGTACCGTCAACCGCCGGCGTGACGTCGAACATCACGGCGTAGCTGCCGCCGCTCGCCGCCAGCGTGCCGATGTTGCACGTGATGGTCGGGCTGAGGTAGGAGCAGAAGGCCTGCGGTTCGCTGAAGTTGTCGACCGTCGCACCGGCGAACGCCGTGCCGGACAGGTCGACGGTCATCACAACGTTGTCGGCCTGCGCCGTGCCCTGATTGGTCACCGTTGCCGTGTAGGTGACAGGGCTGCCGGTGACGCCATTGCTCGCGCCGGAAACGTCTGTAACGAGGTCTGGCGCGAGGCACGGGTTGAGCGTCGATGACGTGTTGCGCGGGGTGAAGACGTCGACGGCAGCGAAGTCGGCGCTGTTATCGTCGGTGTCTTGACAGCCGTTGTTGGCGCGGACTCCATGCGTTCCATTGGACAAGGTGGGGGCTGCACCGCTTCCTTCATACGGATTAGCGGCCCCATAGCCAACGAAGTCGACATAGTTTGGGCTGACTTGAGGATCCGTTCCGCCAACAAACTGCGTCGTGGTGTTGAACAGCGCGATCTTTCCGGAAGCCCCAGCGAGATTGATGGGGCTTGCGTCCGTGAGATCCGGCGTTGTGGGAAGCGGTATACCATTCGCCGTACTACCGGAGCCCTGAACGAGGTAGTACTGGCCGACCTGTAACGTTGTGGTTGCAGGTATCTCAGTCAGATTGTTCCACGTATTGCCCGTACTGGACGTGTACTGAAGCGACCAGTTGCTAATGTCAACTGCCGCTGAGCCGGCGTTGAACAGCTCAATGTAGTCGTTCTGGAAGTCGGCGCCGGCGTTGCCGCCGCCACCATAGACTGCACTGATCACAACGCCGCTGGCGGACGCCTGTGTGACGTGCGCGCCGGGCGCAAGCGCCAGCGCAACGACCGCCAGCGCGGCCACCAACCATAACCCTGAACCCCTGTGTTTCATAAGGACCTCGATCGTAAATGGACGAATGCGCGACACGGTATTACACGCGCGCGCCGGATGAGCGGAAGTTTAACACGCGATTGTTAAAGTGGGTCGATCCAACTTTAAGCGTGTGGTCTAATTGGCCTCGTGGGAAGTCTGAAGTGATGAGTGACGAGTGATGAGATACCGCGACATTCGTCTTCGTCTGAACTCACTTGCACCGAAGACTAAGTCCGCCGACCGTCAGACGTCGGCTGGAGGAATCGATGACGGAGGGCCGGATGGGCGCGGCGGATCAAGGGGCAGGGCAGGTGGACGGGCGCTGGATGGTGAGCGCGCGTACGCTGGTGTTCGTGCGCTGCGGTGATCGTGTGCTGTTGATGAAGCGCGGCCCGCACAAGCGTATCTTTCCGAACCGGTACAACGGCCTCGGCGGCCATATCGAGCGCGACGAAGACCCGTACTCGTCAGCGCTGCGGGAGGTGCATGAGGAAAGCGGGCTTACGGCGACCAACCTCGAACTGCGAGGCGTCCACCACATCGACGCCGGCGCGGACAGCGGGATACTGATGTTCGTGTTCACGGCAGACGCCGACGATCAGGCTCCGCTTTCGCATAGTCACGAAGGCGTGCTGGAGTGGGTGTCGCTGGATCGTGTGCTTGGTCTCGATCTGGTCGAAGATCTTCCGCATACGCTCGATCGCATCCTCACCATGGAGCGTGTAGCTGCGCCGTACTTCGCGCATGTCAGCTATGACGCCGACGACCGGATCGTGATTCGGTATGCGTAATCGTTCGCGCAATCTGCTACACTGCCGACCGGACAACTCTGGGTAGGTAGGCTTTATAGTGACCGAAACGACGCCGGAACCAATTGTCGTCAAGCCGCCGATGACCGTACGCGGATGCCTGTGGCGCGCGGGCTGTCTGATCATTTGGTTTCCGCTCATTCTGCTGCCGATCGTACTGCTTGCGCTCGCTGTTCAGGGCGAGATCGCGTTGTGGCACAGGTCGGATTTTCCCGACAGTCACGAGCATCCGTTCCTTCAGGCCAAGCTGCTGATGGACATCGATACGCGCGGCCTGAACCTCACGCGCTCGTTCATTGCGTCAGGGGAGGGTAGCGACGCGGTCTGCGTACAGACGTACGTGAGCTATATGCTTTGGCAGGGTGAGGGCGAACCTTCAAGTTACTGCGACTGCTACGCGCGCAGCGGCGAACGCTGGGCGCTGCAGTCGACGGCGGCGGGGGACTGCCCGGGGTAATCAGCTATGGACAGCGGAACGCTTATTCTCATCGCGGCAGGGTGCGGTATTCTGTGTATCGTCCTGTTTGTGATCGGCACGTTGCTGAACGCGCTGGGGATCGTTTTTGAGTTGATCGGCGGGCTGGCCGAGTTTGCGGCAAACCTGTTCAATTTCGGACCGGTCCCCGGGTGCGGATGCGTAGTACTGGTCGGCGTGATTGCCTTGTGCGTCATCACTGCGCTGGCGGTCAACAGCGTGCTGCAAACGTGCGGAACACCGCAGCAAGTTAACTTTTGTCAGCTCTTCGGATACTAGGTATGGCAAACACGGTCGTTCAGACGCGCATCCAAGAGGTCGAAGCGGCGGTACACAGCGTGATCGTCGGGCAAGAGAAGCTGGTGAATCGCCTGTTGATCGGCTTGCTGTGCAGCGGGCATGTCCTCATCGAAGGCGTCCCCGGCCTTGCCAAGACCCTGACTGTTCGCGCGCTGGCGTCTGCACTGCACGTGTCGTTCCAACGGGTGCAGTTCACGCCCGATCTGCTGCCCAGCGATATCATCGGCACGCAGATCTTCAACCCGCGCACGGGCGAGTTCACGGCGCGGCGCGGCCCGGTGTTCGCCAACCTGCTGCTGGCAGACGAGATCAATCGCGCGCCGGCGAAAGTGCAGTCGGCCTTGCTTGAGGCGATGGAGGAGCGTCAGGTGACGCTGGGCGAAGCGACCGAACTGCTTCCGTCCCCGTTTATGGTGCTGGCGACCCAAAACCCGATCGAGCAGGAAGGGACGTATCCGCTGCCGGAAGCGCAACTGGACCGCTTTCTGCTCAAGGTCGTAATCGGCTATCCCACGCGTGCGCAGGAGCGAGAGGTCATGGAGCGGATGGGCGGCGAGGCGCCTCCGCTACCAGCGCCCGTGATGGAAGCCCGCGATCTGACGGCGGCGCAGCATGCCGTTCACAACGAGATCTTCGTCGACGACCGGCTCAAGGAGTACGTGCTTTCGTTGGTGGAGGCGACGCGCAACCCCGATCAGTACGGCCTGAAGCCGCTTGCCGCCCTGATCGCCCTCGGGGCGTCGCCGCGTGCGTCGCTGGGATTGCTGCGTGCGGGCAAGGCGCACGCCTACTTGCGCGGCTCGGGCCACGTCACGCCTGACGACATCCGGAAGGTTGCGCCGGATGTTCTGCGGCATCGGATCAGCTTGAGCTTCGAGGCCGAGGCGGAAGGCGTGACCAGCGACTCGATCATCGAGCAGCTTATCGCACGGGTTGCGGTACCGGCATGAGCGCCATCGACCCCGACCTGATACGCCGCGTCGCGCGCATCGAGCTGCGAACGCGCAAGCTGGTCGACAGCAGTCTGATCGGGGCGTATCGCGCTGCATTTCGCGGGCGAGGCGTGACGTTTGACGCCGTGCGCCCGTATGAGCCCGGCGATGACGTGCGCCACATGGATTGGAAGGTCAGCGCCCGTACCGGAGAACCCCACGTCAAGCAGTTCGCCGCCGAGCGCGATCTTTCGGTCATGCTGGTGATTGACGACAGCGGCTCGATGCGTGCTGGTGCGCCGCGCTCCAAGCGTCAGGTTGCCGCAGAACTCGCGGCGGCGGTCGCGTGGATCGGGGGCCGCGCGGGCGACCGGGTCGGCGCACTCACCGTCCACAGCGGCGGGACTACGCTTGTGCCCGCACGCCGGGGCCGAAACCATGTGCTGCGTGTCATCCGTGCGGTGCTGGGGCAGGATGCCAGCCTACGCGGCACCGACTTGACCACGGCGCTGCGGATGACGGTTCAGGCGCAGCGCCAGCGCGGTATCATTTTCGTCCTGTCCGACTTCTTGGCGTCCGCTGGCGACTATCAGACGGCGCTCACGCTGGCCGCGGCCAAGCACGATGTCGTCGCGTGTGTTGTCACTGAGCCGCTTGAACACGCTTGGCCGAATTCCGGGCTGGTTTCACTTGAAGATGCAGAGACCGGGCGTCGGATCGTCGTCGACTCTGGAAATGCGGCATGGCGAGTGCGTTTTGTCCAGCGCGCGCAACAGTTCGACGCGGCGCGCACGCGCGCGATCGTCCGCAGCGGTGCGCATCGCATGACCGTCCTGACCGACGAGGATCCGATCGCTGCACTGGCGCGGTTCATGCGCCGTCGAGCTGCAGAAGGGCGGCGGCTGTGAGACGCTGGCTGATCGCTGCGATTGCGCTGTGTGTGATCGGGCCAATCTTGGCCGCAGATTTCGACTCGCCGATTGTCAGCGCCCGGTTCGAGGCGAGCACCTATTCGCCCCTGACCGGCGAGCCGTTCGTGCTCACGCTGCGCGTCGAGTTGACGCCGGATACTTCGCTGGTCGAGTGGCCACAGATCTCCGACCCGTGGGGGCCGTTCGAGGTGCGCTCGTTCGAGCCGGTTGAGCAAGACGGAAACCTCGTTTCGCAGTCGTTCGTCGTTGTGCTGTGGCGTCCCGAGGACGCGGTAACGCCACCGACGTTCCTCGGCTACGGCGCTGGCGGTGGCGACATACGACGCGTCCCTGTGACGGAGGCGTTCTTCAGCGTGCCGACCGTATTGGAGCTGGGCGCCGAAGATCCGATTCCCGCGGTCGGCTTCGCGGGCGAATTATGGCCGTGGCCGGCCCTCGCGATATTGGCCGGGGCGGGTATTGTCGCGGTGTTGTATGCCGCCCCCCAGGTACGTCCTGCCACCGCAGTGTCGGCGCCTCCCGACCCGCTAGACGCCTTGGCCCGGGCGCTTTCACGCGTCAAGACGGATGATCCACGCGCCGCATCGCGTGCCGTGATGCGGGCTGTACAGCAGGCGTGCAGGCTGGCGCCGGAGTCGGACGTGCTGCAGCGTGCGCGCGAGACAGCCGAGGCGCTGCTCTATCGCACGGCTCCCGTGACGGCCGCCGAAGTCGACGATTTGCGCCGGTTGGCGCAGCGGGCGCTCAGCGAGCTTCGCGATGGATGAGTTCCGGTTCGCGCATGCGTGGGCACTTCCGCTACTTCTCTTGGCTGGTTGGGTGATTTGGAAAGGCCGCTGGCGGAGGCGAATCCCTGCGCGTTTGTACGGTGACGTCCGCCTGACGCGAACTAGTGTCCGAAGCTGGAAGGTGCGCCTGCATCCGCTGCCGGATGCGCTTCGTGCTGCGTCGTGGTGCCTGCTGGTGCTCGCGCTGGCCCGGCCGCAGGCCGGAACCGCGCAGGAAGTCATCCGTGGCGAAGGCATTGATATCGTGTTTGCGCTCGACATTTCGACCAGCATGGCGGCTTTGGACTTTCAGCCGTTGAACCGCCTCGAGACGGCGAAGGTCGTGATCGGCGACTTCGTGGCAGGTCGCGAGTTCGACCGGATCGGCGTGGTAGTCTACGCTCGCTCTGCTTATACGTTGGTCCCGCTGACGCTCGATTACCAGACGGTGCGCACGGCGCTTGACGGCATTCGGTTGGTTACCGAACTGCGTACGACAGGCGGTAATCAGTCGGCGCTGGACGGCACAGCTTCGGGCGTCGGGCTGTTGACGTCGGCTGCGCTCATGCGCGAGAGCACTGCCCGAAGCAAGGTCATCATTCTGCTCACAGACGGCGCGACGAACTCGGGGATCGATCCGGGGCTGGCCGCAGAGGCGGCCGCCGCTCTGGGTATTCGCGTTTTCACGATCGGAGTCGGTCGCCCAGGACAGGTGCCCATCCCCGACGAAGACGGCGAAATCGTATTGATCGAGTCCGATTTGGACGAGGCGGCGCTACAACGAGCAGCCGACGTCGGGGGAGGGCGCTACTTCAGCGCGGCCGATCCTGATGGCCTAGCAGCGGCGGCCTCGGCCATCGACCGCCTCGAACGCACGCCGGTTCGCCGTCAGGTGTACATCCCGTGGCGCGACTGGGCGCCGACAATACTGGGCATGGCGCTGGCGTGCCTGTTCGCCGAGTGGGCGCTGCGTACGTTCGCGTTCGATTCGGTACCGTAGGCCGCTGGTATGTTCACGTCGCCCCTGTGGTTGATCCTCCTTGCGGTTGCAATTGCTGTTCCGTTAGTCGAACGCGCCCGTGCTCGCCGTCGCGCTTCACGTGGCGGGGCAGTGGGAGCGCCGGCGACGTGGCGGCCAAGGCTGCTCTGGCTTGGCGGATTGGCGGCTGTGATCATCGCGTTGGCGAACCCGGTGTTTGGCGTCGAACTCGACTTGATCGACGCGCGCGGCGGGGCCGTCATGCTGGTGCTTGATGTCAGCGCGAGCATGGACGCCATCGACATGACCCCAAGCCGTCTTGAACGCGCCAAGCTGACGGCGTTGGACATCGTCGACCGGGCCGAAGGCAACGAATTCGGCCTGATCGTGTTTGCGCAAGAAGCCTACGTACACCTGCCGCTGACGTTCGACGCTGAAACGGCACGGCTGTTCGTACAAAGCGCATCGACCAGTATGATTACGCGACAGGGCACGGCCATCGCTGACGCGCTAGATCGGGCAATCGAGCCACTCGAATCGAGAGGCTCGGACAGCAGCGTGATCGTGTTGTTGACCGACGGCGAGAATCAGGTCGGTGACCCGCTTGAAGCGGCCGAACGCGCGCGGAGCCTCGGTATTCGCGTGCATGTGATCGGCTACGGCACGCCCGAAGGAGACGTGATCCCGGTGTATGACGCGGCCGGCAATCGCATCGGCGTCGTGGCGAACGATGCGGGACAGATCGTCACGACGCGGCTGGACGAGGACAGCCTGCTCGATATTGCCGAGGCAGCGGGCAGCACGTATCAGCGCGCCACCGACACCGGCATCGAATCGGTTGCGGTGATCGACTCGGTGCAGGAGTTGGAATTGGGCGCGGTCGGCGCGCAGTTGCAGTCGCTTGGTGTGTCTCGATATGGATGGGCCGTCGTCGCGGCGCTCATTCTGCTGGGCGTCGATATATGGCGCCGGCGGGAGGGCTAGATGCGCGCAGCGATCCGTCGCTTCGGTCTGCCCGTTCTTGCGACGCTGATCGTTGCGTTTGTGCTGTCACACGCCGTACCGGACGCCGTGCGGGCCGGTCGCGAAATGGGGACGGAGCGAGGGGCCGAGCTGTTCGAGCGGATCGCCGTGCAGCCCCAAGCAAGCCTATTCGACGTGTTCCGCGCGGGAACCGCATGGATCGGGATTGACGATCTTCGTGCCGAGGAATGGCTCGAACTGGCGGCGGAAGACCAAGCGTCAGGCGAGTGGCGCGACGCGACGTTCAATCTCGGCGTCGCACGATTCTACTCCCGTGAGTACGCGGATGCGGCACGCGCGTTCCGGGAGATCCTCGAGCGGGATCCTGCCGATGCCTATGCCCGCTACAACTACGAACTCTCGCTGAAGTTTGTCGAGGATCCGCTGCCGGACGAGCAGCAGCAGCGCACCGAACCCGACGATGGCAGCACCGACCCGACCGTGACGCCTACACCCGAACCGGGCGGTTTCGACGGCCCGACACCAACACCGCCGCGCGAAGAGACGGAACCCGATCCGACCGCGACCCCCGAAACCGGCTCGGGCGACTTCGGCGCAGAGGCGGATTCGACGCCAGTGCCGGTCGAGAGCGGCAGCATGACGATCGAGGACGCGCTGAGGCTTCTCGACGCGGCCGCGCGAGACGCCGACATGATCCTGCCGTTCGACGAGACTTCAGTCGACAGTGGCGAGCCTGGAGGGCGCAAGTGGTGAGGTGGCTCATGCTTCTCGGTGCGCTGTGCGTTTTGACGGGGACTGTCGCCGCTCAGGACGAACCGGTGTTTGTGACCGCCGAACTGGATCGGGCACGCGTGTTCGTCGGGGAACAGCTCATCTACACCGTAACGGCCTACACGGACGCCGAGCGAGAGATCGTGTTCTATCCACCCGACTTCGAAGGATTCTGGCACGGTGAGATGCGTGATCCTTTCTCCGGGGCAGCAACTCTCAACGGAAAGCAGTACAACGCGGCAATTTTCCAAATTAGCCTGTATCCGCTGCGGGACGGCACCCTCTCGATTGGACGGCCTCGTGCGCAGTTTATCGATACAGGTACTGAGGAGTCCGTGATCGTGTCAGGCGAGCCGCTTACGGTCGAAGCCGTGCCGGTTCCGCCAGCACCCGATGGATTCGCCGGGTTGGTCGGTGCAGTGATTCCGCAGCTCACGGTCGAACCGACGACGATTCGGCTTGGCGAAGCGGTTCGCATTTCGCTGCGATTGTCGGGGAGCGCTAACCTTGCGGCAAATCCTGCGCCTGAACTCGTCCTGCCGCAGGCGTGGCGCCTGTACGACGATGTCACGCAAACGGAAGCATCGTTTGGCGGAGCGCTGGCCACGCAGGAGATCACACTGCGCTGGATGGCCGTACCGGACGAGGCAGGGACAGTTCAAGTCGGAGTCGCACCGTTCAAGGTCTTTGACCCGCGAACAGGGTTTGTCGATGTGACCGTGCCGGCTGTGCGTGTGGACGTACTCCCGGCGGCAGACGGCAGTATTCGGCGCGACACCACAGCGATTGTCCCCAGCGACGCGCTGCCGTTGGTCGATGATGTCGGCGGCGTACCGGCACCTGCGTGGCTGCTTTGGGTGTTCGGCCCTGTCCTCGCGGTCGCAGCGCTCATGCTGCCAACGGCCCGTTCCGAGTTCGAGGCATGGCGCCGGAAACGGCGCGCGCGGCAGGCATTCGTGCGGTTCCAGACCGGACTGCGGCGTGCATCAGATGCCTACCGGATTGCTGCGCTTGGCGACCTTGTGCGACGCTACCTTGCCGACGTCGGCATGCGAGATGTATCGACCAACTCGGCGGCCGCGTCCGTCCTGACTGAGCTTGAGGGCCTCGCGTATGCCCCGGATACGCAGGCTGTAATGCCGCACGCGATCGACCGGGCGCACAGTTTTGTCAAGGCGGTTGAGGAGCGGCGTAATGCGGTGGCTGGTTAGTGTCGTCGCGCTGCTATTGCTTGCGTTTTCGGCGGGCGGCCAATCTACCGCAGACCGGGCCGAAGCCGCGTACGAGGCTGGCGATTACGCGCGAGCCGCAGACCTGTGGGTGCTGGCCGCAGAGGAAGAGGCTCGCCCGGCTACGTACATCAATGCCGGGCAAGCCCTGCTGATGAGCGACGACCTCGGGCGGGCGATGCTTTACTTCAAGCGGGCGCAGCTTGAGATGCCGCGCGCGCCGGAAGTTCAGCTCGGGATCGCGCTGGTTCGTTCGCTGCGAGTCGACGTGTATCAGGAAGACCAGCGCATCCTTCCGACGCTGGAACGCATGACAGCCGAATTGGTCTCGTCAGCCGAGCTGCAGTGGCTCGCCGTGATCGCGTTGACCGGAGCAGGTGTGGCGTGGTTGATTCATGTCACGCGCCGGCCACGCTGGGCCCTTGCTATCGCGCTCACGGTTGTTGCGTGCCTACTGGTTGTGCTGATGCTGGCCCGTGCCGAGTCCGTTCGGCTTGCGCCACCTGCAGTCGTTACGGCACTCGAGACCGTGCTGTACAGCAGAAGCGATGCCGCTGGGTTCGAACTGGGGAGGGCTTACGCGGGCGCCGAGGCGCGAATCGAAGCGATCGACGGGGCACGTGCGCTCTTGACGTTTCCGGATGGGCGACAGGGTTGGGTCGATCGCGACGCGTACCAGCCTGTGATTACTGCGCCGGCCTGAGCAGTGAGGGAATCTGGCTGATGCTTTGCGCGATTTGCGCGCCGGCCGCACGCAGCGCGGTTCGTTTGAACTCGGCGCGCTCCTCGGGACTGCGAATAACGGCGCCAGCATGACCCATTCGCATGCCGTCCGGGGCGCTCACACCTGCGATATAGGCGACGACCCGCTTCGTCATGTTGCCGCCGACATACTCCGCCGCGTTGAGTTCCGCCGTCCCGCCGATCTCGCCGATCAGCACGACCGCATCGGTATTCGGATCGGATTCGAAAGCGGTCAATACATCGGTCAGCGTGGTTCCGACGATCGGATCGCTGCCGACTCCGACAACACACGATTGCCCCATCCCTGCGGCTGTCAGGGCGGCGACCACCTCGTACGACAGCGTACCGGAGCGCGATACGATGCCGACGCGGCCGGGCGCAGCGGCTTCGGTTGGGATTGTGCCGATTGAGACGCGGCCGGGCTCGAGGATGCCGGGGCAGTTCGGTCCGATCAGCCGCGCACTGCTTGCACGCAGGCGTGCGCATACTCGCAGCATGTCGTGCACCGGAATGCCTTCGGTCACGCACACAATAAGCTCGATGCCAGAGTCGATCGACTCGAAGATCGCGTCTGCCGCCTGTGCGGCCGGCACAAAGATGATCGAAGTGTTGGCGCCGGACATGCTCACCGCCTCGGCCATGCTGTCGAGCACCTGAACGCCAAAAGCCCATTCGCCGCCTTTTCCGGGGGTGACGCCGGCCACGATGTTCGTCCCGTAGGCAAGCATCGCCTGCGTGTGGAATGCCCCTTCTCGCCCTGTGATACCTTGTACCACAACGCGCAGGTCAGACCGCGTGAAGAGTCCCATTATCCGCCTCGTGCAGCAGAGAGCGCTTGCGATGCCGCATCGTCCAACGAGTCAGCGAACGTAACCGAGACCAGCCCGGCCGATTGAATGAGGCTCCGGCCAGCCTGCGCTGTGCTTCCGTGGAGCCGAACCACGATCGGGACCGTACGGATCGAGGCCGAAT
This sequence comes from Candidatus Flexicrinis affinis, assembly GCA_016716525.1. Lineage (NCBI taxonomy): Bacteria > Bacillati > Chloroflexota > Anaerolineae > Aggregatilineales > Candidatus Flexifilaceae > Candidatus Flexicrinis > Candidatus Flexicrinis affinis. The sequence continues at coordinate 1,639,890 of JADJWE010000001.1, read as the reverse complement.
GCGCCCCGATCAACCCCTGTGCGACGTCGTCGGCGCGTGTCAGGCCGCCAAAGACGTTCAGGATGATGCTGAGTACAGCGGCGTCCTCGAGCACAGTGCCGAGCGCCGTGCGTACCGTCTCCGAACGCGCGCTGCCGCCGATATCCACGAAGCTGGCCGGCGATAGCTTATACGGTTCGCCAAGGCGCGCCACGGCGTCCATTGTGGCCATGGCGAGGCCTGCGCCATTTGCAATGCAGGCAATCTGACCGCCAAGCTTGATATACGTGATGCCTGCCGCCTTCGCGGAGCGCGGGCCGACGAGCGTTTCTGACGTCGCGTTGGCGACTTCGGGATGGCGAAACAGCGCTGCGCTGTCGAAGACCGAGCGCGCGCCGCCGACGTACCACACGCCCGACTCTGTGTACATGACCGGCTGAAGATGTAGCGAGAGCAGGTCGGCCGTGACGAATGCGCGGTAGACTGCTTGCATCAAGGTGGCTAGAGGCTGCCACGAACTGCGCGGAATCTCGAGTTCGTTGGCGACTGCGGTTACCTGATAGGTGTGCAGACCGTAGAGGGGGTCGGCTTCTACGGCGACGGAGATATCCTCGCCGGGTACTGCGACTCGCAGTACCGTAAGCGCACGCTCCTGATCAATCGACAGGTCAATGCTGAGGGCGGGCACGTCGCGGGCCGTTACGATGCGGCGGTCTTGCAGTTCGGTGGCAGACATCGCGGCGGCGCCATACCGTCGCAGAAGGTCAAACACCTGTTCCGTCGATTGTTCCAACGCCAGCCTCGCCATTGTAGGGAAATCGTGATTATAGCTCAGCCGAGAAGGTTGCCCAAACGTTATTGGCTGAAGTCGCACGAATGATTTACACTGAGGCAAGACGAGTAATGCTTTGCTAGGGGGACACAACAATGCGAAGACTCGCATTCATCGCGATAGTGGCGTTGTTTAGTCTAGCGGTGGGATTTGCAGGCGCGCAGGGCGAAGAACTCCTGCGTAACCCGGGGTTTGACGGGCCATACGTCGACACGGGCGGCGGTTCGGTCGCAGATGGCTGGCTGCCGTGGTTTGTTGGCCCGCTGACCGAGCGCCCGGACTTCTTGGAGGCGCCAGCCAATCGAGCGATCGAAGGCAGTGCGCAGATGTACTCGTCGTTCTTGGCAACGCACCGCGCCGGCATTTTTCAGACGGTGACCGGCCTCACACCGGGCGTACCGCTGAACTTCACGGCCAACGTGTGGGTATGGTCGACACGGGACGACAGCGACCCTGCAGCGAGCGTCGACCCCGGCGGTGTGACGATCGAGGTCGGAATCGACCCGACCGGAAGCATCGACCCCGAAGCGACGACGATCATCTGGTCACAGCCGATCAGCCAATACGACACATTCGTGCCTGCGTCAGTGTCAGCCGCGCCCAGCGGCGAGTTTGCGACAGTGTTCGTTCGTACGACGGTGGCCGAGGCGCGCTTGGTCACGGATGTTTACGTGGACGATGCATCATTATCGGTCCAGTCCGCCGCCGACGATGCCCAGCCGACGGACGAGCCGGTCGATTCGTCCACGCCGGCACCAGAGCCGACCGATGTCCCAGCACCGACCGAACAGGTTGACGAGGCTCCCGCTACACCGGAAGAGGTCGTCGTCCCGCCCGGTTCGATCGAACACGTTGTGCAGCCCGGCGACTCGCTGTACTCGATTGCCGTAGTCTACGGCAGCTCGATCGAGGCGATTCGCGCGGCTAACGGACTGAATGAAACTGCGATCATCTACCCCGGAAACCGCCTGATTGTCCCGGTCAGTACGCCTGTTGTACCGACGCTCGAGGGTATGGAAGCCACGGCAGAACCGACACCGGCGGAGACCGAAGAAGTCACGCCAGCGGAAACCGAAGAGGCTACGCCGGCTGAAACCGACGAACCGGATGCCTCCGCGACCGAGGCGGCGCCAGCGACCGCTGAGCCGGTCACCTACCGCGTACAGCCCGGCGACTCGCTTATGGAGATTGCCAAGCAGTATGGCGTGGACGTTGTACGACTGGGTCAGGCCAACCGCATTCTGAACTACAACTTGATCTCGGTGGGGCAGGTGTTGATCATCCCGGTTGAACAGGAGACCGCGGAGACGACCCCGGTACCGACCAACACACCGTCCCCGATCCGTCATTTCGTGCAGTTCGGCGACTCGGTCTATCGGATTGCTGCGCGGTACGGTGTTACGGCGCAGGCGATTATCGAGGCCAATAACCTCGAAAATCCGAACCGGATCTTCTATGGGCAGCTGCTGCTCATCCCGAGATGAGCGACTATCGGGTGCTTCACAACACCCGCACCGGAGAAGTGGTACTTGGGCGCGCGCGCTGGTGCGCGAGCTTCCTGTGCCACTTCTTCGGCTTGATGGGTCGCGCGGGTCTGCCGGAAGGTGAAGGGCTGCTCTTCGTCACCGGTCGCGAGAGCAAGGCAGCGACGACCATCCACATGTTCTTCATGCGCTTTTCGATCGGCGTCGTGTGGTTGGCAAAGGATGGCCGGGTCATCGATAAGGCGCTGGCCAAACCGTGGAGGCCGGCCTATGCACCAAAGGCTCCCGCCCAGTACTATGTTGAGGCGAACGTCAGCGTGCTGGACCGAGTTGAAATCGGCGACGTGCTGGCGTTCTCGGATCGTGCCACGTAGCGTTTCAGGCAGTACACGTTATGAGTCTTCACACCAAGTTGTCGGCCCTTGCCCGAACGGCCCTGTGTATCATCGTCCTTAGCGCAGCGCTCGTCGTCGCCCAGCAGCCCCCCGCAGGGGGAACGATTCACGTCGTACAACGCGGCGAGACCCTGTTTCGCATCGCGCAGTCGTACGGCCTGACGACTGAAGTGCTCGCGCGCGTGAACGGGATTCTCAACCCGTCGAACATCCTCGTCGGTCAGCGGTTGATTATTCCCGGCCCCGACTTCATTCCGGAGGTCGATACGCCCGAGACATATGTCGTTCAGTTTGCCGACACGCTCGCGTCGATCGGCGCTGCATTCGGTGTGAATGTCGAGACGCTTGTCGCCCTCAACAGCCTCGCCAACCCGGACTCGATATATGTCGGGCAAGTTCTGCGCCTCAACGGCGAGATTCCGCAGGATAGCGCTCCCGTAGAAGAGGCACCAGACGCGCAAGAACCGCCACGGGAACAGGTCATTCATCGTGTGCAGCGCGGCGAGACCCTGTTTCGCATCGCACAGCGGTACGACGTGAATATGTCCGCAATTCAAGAGGCGAACGACATTCAGGACGCGTCGCGGATCTTCGCCGGGCAGGACTTGATCATCCCTGATGCGCGAACCGCCAGCGCCGTAAGCGCGCTGCCGGACGGAATCGCGACTATCGACCTCACGCCATTGGTGCTGACCGAGGGCAAGTCGGGACGGTTGCTGGTAACCTCGGCGGCCGCGGCGACCGTGAACGTTACGTTTCTCAACCGCGTGATTCCCGTGTCGTCGTCTGACGGTGGCACGACGCACCGTGCATTTCTACCCGTCGCGCTCGGAACGGCACCGGGAATCTACGACATTTCCGTGTCGGTGGCCGACGTCACTGGGCGCTCCGAGGTGCTCCGGTTCAACGTGCAGGTCACGTCCGGCGGTTACGGGCGGCAGTACATCACGCTGCCCTCCAGCAAGGTGCCGCTGCTCACCCAAGGAGTCGAGGACAACGAGCGCGGGTTGTTGGAGACGCTAACGTCGCGCTACACACCCGACCTGTATATTGGCGGGCCGATGGGCCTGCCTGCAGCGGCCTCGATGTTCAGCGCGTTTGGCGCGGCCCGTGCCTACAACGGCGGCGGCTTCGACCGCTACCACACTGGCGCGGACTTCGCTGGCGCGCCCGGCACGCCTGTGATCGCCGCCGCCGCCGGGCGTGTGGTGCTTGCCGATACCCTCAATATCCGTGGCGTAAGCGTGGTCATCGATCATGGCTGGGGCGTATATACGGCCTACGCCCACATGAACGACCGGTACGCCAACCTCGGTGACTTCGTACAGGCCGGTCAAGCGATCGGCACTATTGGCTCGACGGGACGCGCGACCGGCGCACATCTGCATTGGGAGGTGTGGCTGCACGGGACGCCGGTCGACCCAATGCAGTGGGCTGCCGAAGCATTCCCGTAACGCGCGCAAAGACGAATCGAAAGGGCCGCACAACGTGCGGCCCTTTTCTGTTGTGCTGTTGCTGCGACGCTACTTGGCGTAGGCGTCGTCCAGCGACTCGAAATCGGTGAACAGGAAGTGGTCGTGGTAGTAGTGGATCCAGAGGAACGAGAGGATCGCGGTGTAGTACGCGACATCGAACCTCCAGTTGCCTAGCGCCTGTTCGTACGGAATTCCCTGAGTGAGCAGGCCGGGCTGTGGGGTGATTATGTGCGACAGCGCGTAGACGACCGCGAACACCAGCGCCGAACCGACCAGCATGATTGCGCTGAGCAGATACAGCCCGCGCGAGTCCTTGCCCTTGCTAAACCGCGCAACCAGCGGCGCGCTCTTCTCAAGTCCACCGTAAGCGGCCTTGATCTTGATGATGTAGAACGTGATCGCCAGATACTGGAACGAGTGCCACGTGTTCAGCCCCTGGAATGCCGTGTCAAGATTCGGCAGGGCAGGCATCACGAAGGCGATGACCACGGTGAAGGCGACAAACGTCGTCTTGGGGACGTTCAGGATGCCGTCGCGATACTCCCGCACCGACTTCACCACAAAGGCGCCGACCGCAGCGAGGAACACGGCGGTCATGGTGTAGAAGAACCACGCCTGCTGGAAGAATTCGGGGATGACACGGGTGAGATCGTTCACGCCAATGTCGAACGAGCCTTGGCTGATCTTGAAGGCCGCCATTGGGAACAGGCAGGTGAGGATGACGGCGTAGTCGATTCCACGGGCGACCGGCGAGACGGCGCTTCCGCGGCGAACCTGTGTGGTCTCCTTGTGGTTGTACAGCTCCACGATGAACGTCACTTGATGCAGCACGTGCAGCGCAGCCCAGAAGAAGAACACGGTCAGCAGCAGCGTCAGGTTGAGAAAGGCCAACGACACCACCACAATCGGAATGATGATGGACGAGCGGATGAGCATGGGATAACGCTTCTTGAAGTTGTCATCCAGCCCGGTGCGAAGGAACGTCGACATCATGTGCGGTCCACCGACCGCGATGGCGACGAAGGCGTTTACGAGATTACGCGCCCAGTCGTCCCATCCCGCGTCGGCGGGGTTGGCGGCGCGCAGCAGCAAATACACCAAATACGGCAGGGGTACGACAATGACGCTGAACGTGATGTACATCAAGTCCCAGCGACGTGTGCGTAACCACATGCTGTTGGTGTCGCCGCGCACGACACTATCAGAAACCGATGCTGCAACTGCCATGACACGCTCCCTTCAGCAGCTATGCAGGTGCTCTCACTAACCTGCTGGTGAGCATTCTAGCGGAAGTCAGGCGGGCTTGCCAGTACCTTGCCCCCTATGTGGTTAGGCGAAAGCCGGGCTTGCCCGGTACGGCGAAGTGCTGCCGGCAGCGAGCCTCGTAGGTTTCCTGTGCGCCGATCATGATAATCGGGTCGTCGTAGCGCGCAGGCTGACCGTTCACAAGCCGCTGCGAGCGGCACGCGACATCCCCGCAAATCACGCAAATTGCGCGCAGCTTCGTCACTTCTTCGGCGATCGACATCAAGGCTGGCATCGAGCCGAACGGTTCAGCGCGAAAATCCAGATCGAGGCCGGCGCAAATGACGCGAATGCCTTTGTTCGCAAGGGTCTCGACCACCGGTACGATCTCCTCGTCGAGGAACTGCACCTCGTCGATCGCGACAACGGTCGTATCGGGCTTAAGCAGGCGTACGATGTCGGACGCCTGCCTGATCGGGTGCGCGGTCGCCGACTGCCCGCTGTGGCTGGCGACCGACTTGGCCGCGTAGCGCGTGTCGATATCGGGCTTGAAGATTTGAATGCTTTGGCGCGCATATTCGGCTCGGCGGACGCGGCGAATGAGTTCTTCCGTCTTGCCGCTGAACATGCTCCCGCAAATGACCTCGAGGTGGCCGCTGTGATGGCGCATGGACTTGATCCTCCAACTGGTTCCATGCCGGTAACTAACGAAAAAGGCAGGTCGCGCGATGCGGCCTGCCTTTTGTGGGTTGGCCTTGTGGGAGCCTACTCGGAATCTGCGCCCGGAACGTCGAAACCGTTGGCGCGCAACGCCTTCTTGATCGAAATCAGCGACTGCCGGCCGATACCGCCGATAGCGAGGATGGCCTCTTCGCCCTCGTTGACCAGCTTGCCAAGCAGGTCGTTGGTCAGCTCGATACCCGCCTCTTTCAGCGAGTTGACGGTGCGCTTGTCGAGGCCCAGGTCCTGAATTGTCGGGTTGGCTGGTGCGGCCTTGGTGGCAGCGCGGGCCTCGGCCTCGGCGGCCATATTGGTCCGGACCTGCAGCTTCTTGAGGAAGCGGTCGATCTGGCCTTCGGTGTCAACGATGCGCTGCTCGCCGGTGTAAAACGGATGGCAAGCCGAGCAGATATCTGTGCGGATTTCGGGGATCGTCGCGCCGGTCGTCCATGTGTTTCCACATGCGCAAACAACAGTCGCGGCGGGATACCACTTCGGGTGGATCTTGGCCTTCATAGATGTCTCCTAGGACAACAGGGCGCGGCCCCAGAAGGGAGGGTAGCGCACCCAGAACTCACAAGATTTGCCGCTTAGTCTGCGGCGGATTCCGAACTGGTCGACTGTGCAGGAGCAGTCGTCTTGTTCGGGTTCTCGGGCCGTACGCTGATCTGCTTCTGCGCACCGCGCCCGCGCATGCGCTCGAAGTAGACATAGCCTTCCTCGACCGCAAAAATCGTGTAATCGCGGCCCATGCCCACGCCGTCGCCCGGGTGGAACTTGGTGCCGTTCTGCCGCACGATGATGTTGCCCGGGATGACGAATTCGCCGCCGAAGGCCTTTATGCCCAGCCGCTGCGCATTCGAGTCGCGCCCGTTCTTGGTAGAGCCGCCGCCCTTTTTATGAGCCATGGTCGTGTCTCCTGAAAAACTGCGGATGATTACCGATTGATCGCGTCAATACGCAGACGGGTGTAATACTGGCGGTGTCCGGTCTTGCGGCGATAGTTCGTCCGCTGACGGTAACGGAAGACGATGACCTTGTCGCCGCGGAACTGCTTGGTGACGGTGACTGTCACGCTGGCGCCTTCCACGGTCGGCGTGCCGATCACGGTGTCGTCGCCGTCACCAATGAGCAGGACATCCTCGATCGTTACGGACTGATTTTCGTCGAAGGGGAGGCGTTCAACGTCAATTTCTTGCCCGACTTCGGCACGGAATTGACGCCCGCCTGAACGGAAAATGGCATACATGCGAAATGCGCTCCAATCTTCGCTTGCTTCCACGGCTGAGCTTGGTACCGATTAAGTCAAGCGCGCGGGGAAGACGGCGTTCAAAAACGCCCCAAGCACGGGGCGTGACCCGCCATTTATAGCACAGCCGGAAATGCCGGTCAATCCTCGGCTTTGGACGTGACGGAGGCTGGCGTCAGTTCGTCGGATTGCGATCTCTGTCGGCCGCACTTCCTCGCCCCACCGTTGCATACTGCGCCATCAGTCGCAGACTGCGCCGAACGAAGAAGAGTACAAGCCCGATGACAAGTGGCACCCCGCCGGCGATGAGAGCGATATTGACCTGCTCCGATGTCACCTCACGGCGTGGTCCGGTCGTCGGCACGCAGTAAGCCCGCAGCGAGAGAGTCGGCGCGCGACTGAGGTTCGTGCCTTCCACAGCATCCGACACATACGTATCGCCACCGCACAGCAGCGGGGTGAGTAGGGCTGATGACAAGGCATTCCCCGGTGCCAGTAGCGGCAGCGCCAGAAGCATAGCCAGCACAATTCCGCCAATCACGAGCAGCAGCACACTCAGCTTGAGCATCGAAATCACCTCCGGCGAATAGTTCAAGTCTATAGGTGAAATCGGAATCAGTGTGGCAGTTACATGATGAACATGGCGTCGCCGAACGAATAGAAGCGGAAACGTTCTGCGATCGCGGTCGCATAGGCTTTGCGCGTAAGGTCAAGCCCGGCGAAGCTGGAGATCATCATCAGCAGCGTAGACTTGGGCAGGTGGAAGTTGGTGACCAGTGCATCGACTGCTTTCCAGCGATAGCCCGGCGTGATGAACAAGCGCGTGTCGGCTGTAAATGCCGCGACCGGCCGCCACGGGCATAGGTCCATACTCTCTTCCGGGTGCTGCGGGTCGCCTCCCGCGCTCACGAGCGCGGCAGTCTCGAGCGTGCGCGCGCTGGTGGTACCGACCGCGACGATCCGTCCGCCGGCCAGCTTCGCCTTGTTGATGATCTCGGCGTCCTGCGTGCTCAGTTCGGCGTATTCGCTGTGGATCTCGTGATCTTCGATCGTCTCGACCTTGACCGGTTGAAACGTATCGAGGCCGATATGCAGGGTGCAGTGGGCGAACACAACGCCTTTGCGGCGAAGTTCGATCAGCAGGTCGGGCGTGAAGTGCAGGCCGGCCGTTGGCGCTGCCGCCGAACCTTCCTGCCGCGCATATACGGTCTGGTACCGTTCGGGATCGCTCACCGGCGTGTGGATGTAGGGAGGCAGCGGCGTTTGGCCGATCTGCGCGAGGTGACTACCGGGCGGCTCGCTGAATTCCACAACGCGCTCCGCGCCGCTGAGGTCTTCGACGATCGTCGCTGTCAGCGTCGAGTTCGCGAAGGAGAGCTGCATGCCAACGGCGATGTTCTTGCCGCCTACCAGCGCATTCCAGCGCGTAGGCGCGAGCTGGCGCAGCAGCAGAATCTCGGCGGCGCCACCGGTGGGCTTGATGGCCGGGATCCGGGCTGGCACGACGCGTGTCGTGTTGAGCACCAGCACGTCGCCCGGGTTGAGCAAGTCGGCGATATCGCGGAAAGCACGGCCGGTGTCGATCGCGGCGTTTTCGCGATCCACCACCATAAGCCGTGACGAGTCGCGCGGTTCCACGGGAGTCTGCGCGATCAGCTCTTGGGGCAGTTCGTAGTCGAATTCGGAAATGTGCGTCATGGGACTTTAGAACAAGCTGGGTTGATCCGGTGGAGCAGGGGCGGTCGGCGGAATGGGTACGCCGAGATGTTCGTAGGCGGCGGGCATAGCGACGCGTCCGCGCGGGGTCCGTGCGATGAAGCCAAGCTGAATCAAGAACGGTTCATAGACGTTCTCGATGGTCGACTGATCTTCGCTGATCGCCGCCGCGACCGTGTTGAGGCCAACCGGACCGCCGCCAAATTTCTCGATAATCGCGCGCATCATGCGCCTGTCGATGTCATCCAGCCCAAGTTGGTCGATCTCCAGCAGCTCAAGTGCCTCTCCGGCGACCGGGCCGGTAATAATCCCTTCGGCACGCGTCTGGGCATAATCGCGCACGCGCCGCAGCAGTCGCAAGGCAATGCGCGGCGTCCCGCGCGAACGGCGGGCTATCTCGCTTAAACCCGGTGGCTTGACATCGACATGCAGCATTTCGGCGGCCCGCTTGATGATATGTTCCAGCGCGGGAAGGTCATAGTAGTCGAGGCGAAACCGCGCGCCGAATCGATCACGCAGCGGGGCTGCCAAGAGCGCTAACTGGGTCGTTGCGCCGATCACCGTGAAACGCGGAAGCCGCAGACGAACGTTCTTAGCCGCCGGGCCCTTGCCGATCACGATGTCCAGCGCGAAGTCTTCCATCGCGGGATACAGAATCTCCTCGACGGCACGGCCAAGCCGATGCACTTCGTCGATGAACAGGATGTCCCCCGCCTTAAGGTTGGTGAGGATCGCGGCGAGATCCCCGGCGCGTTCGATGCTCGGGCCGGAGGTAATACGGATATTGGTCGCCATCTCGTTGGCCATAACGTGCGCCAGCGACGTCTTGCCGAGGCCGGGCGGGCCGTAGAACAAGGTGTGATCGAGCGGCTCTTTGCGCATGCGCGCCGCCTCGATGATGATCGACAGATTCTCCCGCACGCGGTCTTGGCCGACCATCTCGCGCAGGTACTTAGGGCGGAGCGCGGCGTTTTCGCGTTCGTCTCGCTTCAAGCCGCCGCTCACCAACCGCTCTTCAGACATGGGTCAATCCGAACATCCATTCCAATCTGCCGCGAGTATATCACAGCGGCCTGCACGGTCGGAGCCTGACATTGCATCGACTCCGGCGAATAGCGCATACTTAGCGGCATGGTTCTAGCGAACAGGAAATCACCCATGGAAAACGTGTTTGTCTCGCAGCATCCGCTTGTCAAGCACAAGCTGACTGCGTTGCGCGACGTGCAGACGCCCCCGCGCGACTTCCGCGACCTCGTGCGCGAGCTGTCGATGCTGCTGTGCTACGAAGCGACACAGGACTTGCCGGGAATCGTGCGCTCGGTGCAAACTCCACTTGCGACGGCTGAAGGCTACCGATGCGCGGATGTCGGTGTGGTGCCGATCTTGCGCGCCGGCCTCGGGATGCTCGAAGGGGTCATGGCCATGCTGCCAAGCGTGCAGGTGTGGCACATCGGCATGCGGCGAGACGAGGAAACCCTTCAGCCGATCACGTACTACAACCGCCTACCGAGCCAATCGCACATGAACTTCTGCATCGTGCTCGACCCGATGCTCGCTACCGGCGGTACGGCTGTCGCGGCGGTTACGCTGCTGAAGAATGCCGGCATCACGCGGATCAAGTACATGGGCCTCATCGCCGCACCGGAAGGCGTCGAGGCGCTGCACAGCGCGCATCCCGACGTGAAGATCCATGTGGGCGCCGTCGACTCCCACTTGAACGAGCGCGGCTTTATCGTCCCAGGGCTAGGGGACGCCGGCGATCGGCAGTTCGGGACGTAAGCTGCTCGGCGCCTGTGCGGCACACCCGCATTAGGCGCTTCCTTCTACCGTCAAACGCGACACATCACGCACAACTATGCTGCACTGAGTCATTGGGTGCAGCGACGACCATGACTTGAGCATCGCACAGAGGAACTGACCCATGACCTTACGCCCTAACACAATCGCTGCAAACACCGTGAAGCCGAACCGCAAATGGTTACTCATCGGCGCGCTCATCCTTGTCGCCTTCAGCATATACCTCCTTGCGTTCTTGCTGCCGGACACGATCCGCGCGATGGCCGGGCCGTCGGACCTCGACCTCGACGCAGCACCGGCAGTGGTCAGCGGTGAGAGCATGTACGTGACGCTCACCGGTGGGGCGTGGGACTGCGACTCATTCAACGAAGTGCGTGGTGTTAGCCTTACACTGCTCAAGTATGGCAGGTTGCGAGAGGAAACAAGATACACCGAAGCGTTCTTCGTCAGCAATTCACGCGATACGGCGGCTTATGTGACTCTCTCGGGTGCGGTCGACTGTGATGACGTGACAGACACGCAGCCCACGGGCTATCTGTACGCAATGGATGAGGAACTCCAGCAGGCGCTGACAAACAACGCTCAGCTTGCAAGGTTCTTGTTCACCGATACGTTCGTTGAGATGTGTGGATACTGCGGTTACGAGAACTCGTTGATCGGAGTGATCTTCGGGTTCATTTTCCTGCTTTCCGGGTTGGGTCTCCTATTCCTGTACTTCAGGACGGGCAAGACCGCAGCGTCTGGGTTAGCCGGGTGATGAACGATACACGTCAAGCCGTCGGTCGCGACGAGCGGGGACACCCGCTAATAAGATTGCTCCGTTACGCCGGTGCGTATCGCAGGCGTGCGGCGGCGGCAACTCTATTCTCGGTCCTGAACAAGCTGTTCGATTTGGCGCCACCGGTCCTGATCGGGGCTGCCGTAGACATCGTCGTGCAGCAGGAAGCGTCGTTCCTCGGTCGAGCAGGCATTACCGATACGTTCACGCAGCTCCTCGTGCTCGCCGTGATAACGGCCGTCGTGTGGATCCTCGAGTCGCTCTTCGAGTACATCCATTCGATCTACTGGCGCAATCTGGCGCAGGCGGTCGAGCACGACATCCGGGTTGACACATATCGGCACATTCAGAGCCTCGAACTGGCGTACTTTGAGGATCAGAGCACAGGCGGCCTGATGTCGATTCTCAATGACGACGTGAATCAGCTCGAACGGTTCCTCGATACCGGCGCCAATTACATCATTCAAGTCGTGACCAGCATCACGCTAATCGGGATCCTGTTCTTCTCGACGGCGGGGGCCGTGGCGTGGCTCGCCGTCATTCCAATGCCGTTTATCGTAATGGGTTCACTGTGGTTCCAGCGCCGGCTCGCAACACGTTATGCCGCCGTGCGCGAACAGGTTGGTATCCTCAACGGCCAGCTCAACAACAATCTGTCCGGAATCGCGACCATCAAGAGCTATACGGCCGAGTCGTATGAGGTCGAACGGATCAGCGAAGAGAGCGACATCTACCGCGAGCGTAACCGCAGTGCGATCGCGCTGAGTTCGGCGTTCGTGCCTTTGATCCGAATGTTCATCGTCACCGGGTTCATCGCCATCATGATATTTGGCGGACGCTTGGCGCTGGCGGGCGAGCTCGAAGTGGCCACCTACAGCATACTCGTGTTTATGACGCAGAGATTGCTGTGGCCCCTGACGTCGCTGGGGCAAATGTTCGACCAGTATCAGCGGGCCATGGCGTCGATCAAGCGCATCCTGAACCTGCTGCAAACGAAACCGGTGATCGTCGATGGGGCAAACGGCCTGCCGACCGAAGGGGTAACCGGCGCGGTGGCGTTCGAAGATGTGACGTTCCGGTACTCCAGCGGTGGCGATGTTCTGACTGACCTGTCATTCGCCATCAAGGCGGGGCAGACTGCCGCGCTTGTCGGGCCGACGGGCGCCGGCAAAAGCACGATCATCAAGCTGCTGCTGCGTCTCTACGACGTGACGTCAGGCGCGGTTACACTAGAGGGGCACGACGTTCGAACGTTGAGGCTGTCCGACGTGCGACAGGCCATCGGGTATGTCAGTCAGGACGTGTTCTTGTTCCACGGGACGGTGCGCGAAAACATCACATACGGGACGTTCGACGCGACTGACGAACAGATCGTCGCGGCCGCCAAAGTCGCCGAGGCGCACGAGTTCATCATGGCGCTGCCGAGCGGATACGACACGATTGTCGGCGAGCGCGGCCAGAAACTGAGCGGCGGTCAACGTCAACGCATCTCCATTGCGCGTGCCGTGCTGAAGAATCCGCCCGTGCTGGTGTTCGACGAGGCGACCTCGAGTGTCGACAACGAGACCGAGGCGGCGATCCAGCGTTCGCTGGAGAAGCTGGCTGTCGGGCGCACGGTAATCGTGATCGCACATCGCCTGTCGACCGTTCGCAACGCCGACGTCGTGTTCGTCATCGAGGGTGGCCGGTTGGCTGAACTGGGTACGCACGACACGCTTGTTCGAAGCGGCGGCCTTTACGCGGCGTTGTGGCGGGTTCAGATGGGCGAGCGGAGCAGCGCTGCCGATTAGCCTACAGGTCCGAGAGGATGCGCTGGGCGGCGAGGCGCGCGCCAACGATGTTGTTGGCTGCTGGCCCGACCTGAAGCTCGGCGAGTGCGCCCATGACGTACAGTCCCGGCGCCCAGCGCAAGGCGAGGGACGGGATCGGATAGCCGTCCTCGGCTACGGGAAGCCCATGATCGTAGACAAGGGAGTCGATCAGGGGACCACCGGGTCGGCGCCGTTCGAATCCGGTCGCCAGTATGATGCGGTCGGCCAATACGGGTCCGGCATCGGTATGCAGAGCCAGCATCGAGTCCACGTCCTGTAGGCCCTGAACTTCCGACTGGATCACGTCGATCAGCCCGTCTGCTTGAAACGTGCGAAGTCGTTCGGCCACGTCTGCCGTGATCGATCCACGGTGGCGCGCCTCGCTAATGATCCGCCGCCGCTCGATCCAAGATGGCACGTGTGCGAACCCACGTAGGTGGATCGGGTTCATCCAGCCGACGTCGGCATCGAAGTCATGCACGCGGAACGGACGCCGGTGGATGAGCACTACACGGCCCGAACCGTCGCGCGCGAAGAACGCCGCAATCTGTACGGCGGTGAGTCCGCCGCCGACGATGACCGTCGTCTCGCCGGCAGCCGGTGGGGGATGATAGCGCTCGAACGCGTGAACAATGCGGCCGGTGCCGCGAAACGGCCTCGCCCAACCTGGCCAATCGGGTTGATTGGAACGGCCGAGCGCAAGCACCACGTTGCGCGACTGCAGTGTGCCGCGCTCAGTCTCGGCGATCCACGTGGTACCGACCTTTCGCAGATTGTGAACTGTTCCGCACTCCAGCAGAAAGTCGAGCCGGTGTTTTGCGATAACGTGCGACGCATGCGCGTTGAACAGAGACAATGACGGACGCGAATAGGGCGCGATGTATTCGGTCGCGTTGTCGCGGCGCTGGACGCGGGCGTACAGGTTGAGCGAGCCTTGATCCCAATGCAGGTTGTGTACGGAAGGCGACCGCAGGTACGACATTCCGACCGCACGAGTCGTGGATGTCCACACATGCAGCGGCGTTTCGTGCGGGTCAAGAATGCGAATCTCGGCGTGGGGAACGCGCCCGCGCGCGACGAGCTGCAAGGCGGCGTGCATGCCGTGGATTCCCGCGCCGACAACGAGCCACGAAAGAGTCATGAGCGTTTGGTGTCTGACCCTGCGTGTCTCTCTTGCATCCGTGCCGAGATTGGGGTACAGTGTTTGCACGCAGGTTAACAACGCCACAGAGTAGCACATAACTCTGTACCTTATCCAGAGCGGTGGAGGGATCGGCCCTGTGAAACCGCGGCAACCCCCGTGCCTCAGAACACGGGAAGGTGCCAACTCCGGCGGAGCTTCGGCTCTGACAGATAAGCTTGTGTTGCGCAACGTCCTACGCCAACCAGCCTCGTTCATTTCCTTCTGAGCGAGGTGTTTTTGTTTTCAGAAGCATCTGCCATCCGCGCCGGAGCCTACGTCGATAAGGTTCCGGCGTTTTGATTCAGAGAGTCCGAGGGTGAGTAGACGATGGTGGATGTGAGCTTGGAACAGATCGCAGACGACAACACGAACGACGAAACCCGACCCGGCGCGAGCACCCGAGCGGTGCATGCAGGGGTGGCGAGGCAAAAGGCGCATCACAGCCTTAATTCGCCGGTTGTCCAAACGGCAACGTACACCTTTCGCGATACCCAGGACCTGATCGATTTCATGGAAAGTAAGGTCTGGGGCGAAGGCGAGGCGCGCGAGGAGTACGGGCGTTACGGCAACCCGACGGTGCACGCTGTGGAACGGCGCATCGCGGCCCTCGATGGCGCTGAAGACTCGGTTTTGTTCGCCTCCGGCATGTCGGCCGTGACATCGCTGCTGCTGACCGTGCTGCCGACGGGGTCGCATATCGTCATGACAAGCGACTGCTACCGCCGGACTCGCCAGTTCTGCAATACGTTCCTTGCCCGGCTCGGCATCGAGACGACGGTGGTGGAGTGTGGCGACTACGACGCGCTGGACGCTGCGGTGATCCCACGGCGCACGCGGTTCATCATCAGCGAATCGCCCACGAACCCGTACCTGCGCGTCGCGGACATGAAGGCGATCGCGGAGGTCGGCAAGCGTCACCGCGTGATGTCGCTGATTGACAGCACGTTTGCGACGCCGGTCAATCAGCGGCCGATCGAGTGGGGGATCGATTTCGTCGTGCACAGCGCGACCAAGTACCTCAGCGGCCACAACGACATTCTTGCCGGTGTCGTAAGCGGGCGGGCGGATCGCATCAAGGCGCTGCGAGACAGCCGCGGGGTACTCGGCGGTGTGGTCGATCCGCACAATGCGTATCTGTTGGAACGCGGGATCAAGACGCTTGGAATCCGGGTGCGGCAGCAGAACGAGACCGCACTCGCCGTGGCACGCTACCTGGAGCAGCATCCGCGCATCGAACGCGTGTGGTATCCCGGTCTGGAGTCGCACCCGGATTATCGGATTGCCGTTGAGCAGATGTCCGGCTACGGCGGCGTCATTAGTTTCGAGGTGGCCGGCGACCTGAAGACGACGTCACGCTTCATCGACGCGCTGCGGATCCCGTTCATCGCGCCAAGCCTTGGCGGTGTGGAGAGCCTGATCGAGCAGCCTGCGTTGATGAGCTTCTACGAAAAGACGACCGAAGAACGACTGGCTCTTGGCATCAAGGACAATCTGGTGCGGTTTGCCGTGGGAATCGAAGACGCCAACGACGTGCTCGCCGATCTCGAACAGGCGTTAGGCTCGGTCTAGGCCAGAGACTACTCGCGCACAGGCTGAAGCGGATTGGCCGGTTCGCGCAGCAGAATGCGCGAAAGTTCTTCGACGGACGGCCCGCTTTCGTATAGGCGGGTGGGGTAGGCCGGGCGAATGTGCGGAAGCTGATCGCTGTGATAGTTGATGATCGCTTCCGGATCCTTCAACACATGACCGGTCAGGATGCCGACGACCGTGTCGCCGCGTTGAATGATCCCCGCCTCGACCAGCTTGCGGGTCCCGGCAAGGGAACACCCCGAGGCAGGTTCGCAGCCGATGCCCGACGCGTCGATCAGCGCCTTGGCGTCCATGATCTCTTGGTCGGTGACGGATTCGACCACCCCGTTCGTCCAGTGGATCGTACGCACGGCTTTTGCGTAGTTGACCGGGTTGCCGATCTTGATCGCCGTAGCGATGGTGTCGGCTTTCTGCGGGATCAGGCGGTCGAAGCCACGGAGGTAAGCCTCGTAAAGCGGCGACGCCCCCTCTGCCTGAATAATGGCGATGCGGGGCAGGCGGTCGATCAGGCCAAGGTGGTGCAGTTCCCACAGTCCTTTGCCGAAGGCCGACGAGTTGCCGAGGTTTCCACCGGGGACGACGATCCAGTCCGGCACGTTCCACTTCAACTGCTGAAGCACCTCGAACATGATCGACTTCTGGCCCTCGAGGCGGAACGGGTTGACCGAGTTGAGGACGTAAATACCAAGCGCCTCTGAGACGGTGCGTACAAGCTCGAGGTTCTTGTCGAAGTCGGCGTCGATGCGCACCCCGGTCGCGCCATACGCGACGGCCTGCGCGAGCTTGCCGACAGCCACCTGCTTGTTCTGGAAGAACACGATGCCTTCGAGGCCAGCAAACGCCGCGTAAGCCGCCAACGAGGCTGACGTATTGCCGGTGCTGGCGCACGCGACGCGCTTCATGCCCAAGCGGCGCGCTTGCGTCAAGCCGCCGGTCATGCCGCGGTCCTTGAACGACCCGGTCGGGTTTTCGCCTTCGTGCTTGAGATACAGCGTGTCGACGCCGCACCAGGCGGCGAGGCTCGGCTGGCGGTATAGGTTCGTGTTGCCTTCGGGCCGGCTGACGATCAAGCTGTCGTCGATGTCGGGGTAGATCAGATCCTTGTAGCGCCAGACACCGGAGTTGTACGGGGCGTCGAGCGCGCCTAGCCGGCTGTCGAACAACTCACGAGTCGCGGTCGACTTGAGCGCGCCGAGGTCATGGCTGACGTCGAGCAGTCCCCCGCACGAGTCGCACACGTAGATGACCGCGTCGATTGGGTATTGTCGCTCACAATCCATGCACTGTAAGATGCTCGCCAAGTTCAACCTCTCGTGCGACTCGCTTAACCCGGCGCCAAGGATAGCACCGTTCATGTTGATTTCTAGGGCAGAGGCCTTCGCCCCAGCCAGCATGGCGAACCTCGGAGTCGGGTTCGACATCCTCGGCTTGGCGCTCGATTCCGGCGGCGATATCGTGCGGGCCGAATGGTCCGAGACGCCGGGCGTCACGATCGCCTCGATTTCGGGCGATGGCGGCCGGCTTCCCCTCGAGCCAACCAGAAACACCGCAGGCATCGCTGCTGCTGCCGTGCTCAAGATGACCGGAACGCAACGGGGCGTTTCGCTGTCGATCACCAAGGGGCTCCCGCTGGCGAGCGGACTTGGAAGCAGTGCGGCAAGTGCTGTGGCCGGAGCCGTAGCTGTCAACGCCCTGCTGGGCGATCCACTGTCCCGCAGGCAGCTGCTTCCGGCATGCCTTGAGGGCGAGGCGGCCGTAAGCGGGTACCACGCCGACAATGTCGGTCCTTCGCTACTTGGCGGAATTCTGCTTATCGCTGGTACTACGCCTGACACGCTTTTCGGGTTGCCTGTGCCAGCGTCGCTCGTGTTTGCCATCGTTACGCCGAGCGTTGCGGTGCCGACGGCAGAGGCACGCGCAGTCCTTCCCCAGTCCGTACCTCTTAAGACGATGATTCATCAAACTGCGTACGCCGCGCGGGTCGTTGACGCGCTGCACAACGGCACCATTCAGCAGCTCGCGGCTGCGATGGAGGCCGACATCGTTGTTGAACCGGCTCGCAAGCACCTGATGCCGCGATTGGAGGAGTGCCGCGCGGCCGCGAAAGCCACCGGCGCCTACGGGCTGGTCATCAGCGGTGCGGGGCCGACGCTTGCCGCGGTGTGCGATGATCGCGAGGTGGCCGAGCGCGTCCGCACGGCGCTTATCGCGGTGTATGACGAAGTGGGGATGGCCTGCGACGCGCGAGTTGCGGCGGTGCATCAACGAGGCGCGCACGTCCTGTCAGCCGGGCGCGAGAACGAATTGTGAAATTCACAACAATCCGCTATACTGCGGCTAAATTTCAGATTGCCCCCGATCATAAACAAAGGACACCGACGTTATGACAAACCTTGTCAAGAACTACATTGGTGGTCGCTGGGTAGAAGGCCGGTCCGGTCAGACGTTTGAGACGTCCAACCCGGCGACGCTGGAGTTGATCGCGCCTGTGGTTCGGAGCGGGGCAGAAGATGTCGCCGATGCGGTTGCTGCCGCGAAGTCCGCTTATCAAGCGTGGCGGTTGACACCGGCTCCACGGCGTGGAGAGCTACTGTTCAAGCTTGCGCTGATCCTCACCGAACGCAAGGACGACCTCGCGCGGTTGATGACTCGCGAGATGGGTAAGACATTGGCCGAGACCCGCGGCGACGTGCAGGAAGCCATCGACATGGCGTACTACATGGGCGGCGAGGGGCGGCGGCTCAAGGGCTATACAGCGCCCGTCGAAATGCCAAACAAGTTCGGCATGGCTCTTCGCGATTCGGTCGGAATCGTTGGCCTAATCACGCCGTGGAACTTCCCGGTCGCAGTGCCGAGCTGGAAGATGCTGCCCGCACTCGTCGCCGGCAACACGGTCGTTTGGAAGCCGAGTGAGGATACGCCAGCGTCTTCGGCGATGTTCGTGCAAGCGTTCATCGACGCCGGGTTTCCGGCTGGTGTCGTCAATCTCGTGCTTGGTTACGGCGATGCGGGTGCGGCGCTCACGGAACATCCCGACGTGCGCATCCTGTCGTTCACCGGCTCGACGACGACCGGGTTGGCCGTATATTCCAAAGCCGCCGCGCTGGGCAAGAAGGTCACGCTGGAAATGGGCGGCAAGAACGCCATCATCGTGCTGGACGACGCCAACCTCGATCTCGCGGTAGAAGCGATCACGTGGAGCGCGTACGGGACGACCGGCCAGCGCTGCACCGCGTGCAGCCGGTTGATCGTGCAGTCCGGTATTCGGCCGAAGCTGGCCGAGGCGCTGCTCGCCAAGGCGAAGACGCTGGTTGTCGGCGATGGCCTGAAGGACGGCGTCACGGTCGGGCCGCTGGTCAACCAGAAGGCGCTGGAGAAGGTGTCGTCGTACATGGACGTCGCCCGTCAAGACGGCGCGCAGCTGCTCATTGGCGGCGGACGCGACGTGGATGCGGGGCCGGGTTACTTCTTCCAGCCGACGCTGTTCGGCGGGGTGACGCCCACGATGCGGATTGCGCGCGAAGAGATCTTCGGGCCGGTGCTTTCGATGATCGAAGTCGGGTCGCTCGAAGAAGCGGTGCGGGTCAACAACGACTCGGCGTACGGGCTGTCGAGCAGTATCTTCACCGAGAACGTCAACAAGGCGTTTCAGGCGATCCGCGATCTAACGACTGGCATTGTGTACATCAACCACGGTACGACCGGAGCCGAGATTCAGTTCCCGTTCGGCGGTACGCGTGGCACAGGGAACGGAATGCGCGAGGCAGGGCAGGCCGGGCTGGACAGCTTCACTGAATGGAAGTCGGTCTATGTCGACTTTAGTGGACGACTTCAGCGCGCGCAGATCGATACGGATGCCGTTTTGTCCGGCGACTTGAACGGAAGTTGAGTGTTCTGGCAAATCGTGCGAAACGTAGGTTAAACTAGGGCTGATGTTGACGTGGGACGCGAGCTACGAAATTGCGCTTGCATTGAGGGAAGCGCATCCCGACGTGGATCTCGAGCGTGTTGGCATAGAGCAACTTGAGCAATGGGTCATCGCGTTGCCGGACTTTTCCGACGACCCTGCGATGGCCAATCAAGGTCTGTTGGAGGCGATCCTTCGGGATTGGTATGAGGAGAGCAGCGGTGTATGAGCAGTAAGGAACTCGACCTCAGGCAGGTTCACGATACGGAGTTCCCCCTGCCGGCAGAGATGCAGGGCAACGTAGCCGTCACGAGCTTGAGCCGAATCTATAACTGGAGCCGGCGTTCCTCGATGTGGCCGATGCTGTTTGGCCTGGCGTGCTGCGCGATCGAAATGATCGGTACGGCGGCGTCCCGGTTCGACTTCAGCCGCTTCGGCATGGAAGTGATGCGCGCGACGCCCCGGCAGTCCGACCTGATGATCGTCAGCGGCACGGTGACCAAGAAAATGATCGTGCCGATCGTGCGCCTGTACAACCAGATGCCCGAGCCGAAGTACATCATGGCTATGGGCGCGTGCGCTTCCGGCGGCGGCCCGTTCAAAGAGGGCTATAACGTCGTCAGCGGCATCGACAAGTATTTACCGGTCGACGTGTACGTACCGGGCTGCCCTCCGACACCACAAGCGCTGCTGCACGGCCTGATTGCGCTGCAGAAGAAGATCGACGGCCAGTCGCTGGCCAACCTGGACGACGTGCCGTGGTATGGCGTCGGCCCGAGCGAGCCTGCTCCGATCCCCATTCTCGGACCGGATATCATCGACCCGCGCCAGATGGACTTGATCCGTCGCCAGGCCGAGCTTGCGGCCCGCGGCGAACCGACATATGTGCGCGAGCTTCCGCCAGTCGTAAAGAAGGCGAAGGCGATCCCGAGCAAGGCGGTGAAGGCCGCTGCAACGGCCACGGCGTCTGACGGGGATGAAGATCCGCGCAAGGAAGAGATCCTTAAGCGTCGGCTTGCAGCTCTGGCTCGCAAGCGTGCGCGTGATGCTGCCAAGGCCAACTAGGACACACGATAGGGAGCGACACGATGGTTGACCATGCGGCAGAGCCCGTAGAGACCCTCAAGACCGGCACGACCGATGAAGCAGTTGCGTTCCTGCTGGAAAAGTACCCCGGCGCAATTAGCGCCGATACCCGCCCCGGCTTTCAAGGCGTGATCGTCGACCCGGCCAAGCTGGTCGAGGTTGCGCAGACGATCAAGGACGAGCTGGGCTTCGACTATTTGTCGAGCGCTACGGCGGTCGACTACCTCGGCCACGGCGACCACCTCGAGATGGTTTACCACGCTTACCGAATCTCCGGCGGCCCCGCGCTCAATTTCAAGGCGCAGACCGACCGCGAGAATGCCAAACTGCCGTCACTTGTTGGGGTTTGGGGCGGAGCAGACTTCCAAGAGCGTGAGGCGTACGACCTGTACGGAATTCACTTCGACGGGCACCCCAACCTCAAGCGCATCCTGCTATGGGAAGGCTTCGACGGCTACCCGATGCGCAAGGATTGGAAAGAAGCCTACTACGAGCAGGAAAGCAAGCCGTTCGACAGCCGCTGGCCTTCCGGATGGGTCCACCGTTCGGAGGAGAAGAACGTATTCGGCAAAAACGTCCGGTATCCCGCCGATTTCGATCTGGCGAAACTGACGGATCTGTCAGAAGAGTCGCTGTACAAGATGTCCGGCGTTGGCGTCGAAATGCAGACGATCGAAGCGGGCATTCGCACGGACAAGCTGGTCGTCAACATGGGGCCGCACCACCCGAGCACGCACGGCGTGTTCCGCATGATTATCTCGCTCGACGGCGAGACGATCGACACGCTGGAGCCGGTGATGGGCTATCTGCACCGCAACCACGAGAAGATCGGCGAGCGCAACACGTTCCTGATGAACATGCCGTTCACCGATCGCCTCGACTACATCAGCAGCATGGGAAATAACCTCGGCTATGCGTTGGCTGTGGAGCAGCTTCTTGCTCGCGGTGCGCGCTACAACCCGCCGACTTACCGTGCGGAAGTCATCCGTGTATTGATGACCGAGTTGACGCGTATCGTCAACCATCTGTGGTCGATCGGCTTCCTGTTGAACGACCTCGGCGCGTTCTTCACGCCGATGCTGTACGCAAACGCCGAGCGCGAGAAGATCCTTGACTTCTTCGAAGCGACGGCAGGCTCGCGGCTGATGTGCAATTACATGCGTTTCGGCGGCGTGTTCAAGGACATCCCCGAGCGCATCAAGAGCGTCGCGAACCTCGTCAACGACCGCGTGCGCGACTATGACACGATGCAGTTCCTGACCGAGATGATCAACGAGCGCCTGCCGCGCTTCCTCGACGAGTACGATCGCTACCTGACGGGTAACGAGATCCTTCGCGAGCGGTGTATCGGTGTCGGTATCCTGACGGCAGAAGATGCCATCAACTACAGCACCGCAGGCCCGCTGATGCGCGGCAGCGGCGTGCCGTACGATATTCGCCGTGCCGAGCCGTATAGCATCTATCCGGAACTCGACTTCGACATCCCGGTGGGCCAGAACGGCGACATCTTCGATCGCTACAAGGTACGTATGCTGGAGATGCACGAGTCGCTGCGCATCTTGCGTCAGATCCTTCCGCGCCTTGAACAGACCAAGGGCGAGCCGATCGTGGCCGTTACACAGCAGTACAGCCCGCGTGTTCCACCGGGCGAAGCGTACGGGCGTGTCGAGAACCCGAAGGGCGAGCTGGGCTACTACGTCGTCAGCTATGGCGACGACAAGGGCAATCAGAACCCGTGGCGCTACCACGTTCGCGCGCCAAGCTTCATCAATCTGACCGCGCTCGGCCCGATGTCACACGGAATGAAGATTGCAGACGTCGTGACGATATTGGGCAGCATCGACATTGTGCTGGGCGAAACGGATCGCTAGGAGATCGCTGAATGTACGGACTCGGAATTCTCAAGGGCCTCGGCGTCACGATCAAGCATTTTTTCGCGACGTACACCGACGACATCAAGTACGGCCTGCGGAAGTACGCCAAGAACGCGGATAACTTCCAAGTACGGCAGGGGCCGGAGTCGACGGGGGCTTTCACCGTTATGTACCCCGACGAGAAGATCGCCGTTCCGGAACGCTTCCGGTTCGTGCCGTTCCTCGTCGTGAACGACCCCGACCATCCCGACGCACCCGGCGAGGACTGGTGCACGTCGTGCGGTATCTGCGCAAAAGTATGCCCTCCGCAGTGCATCTGGATCGTGCGCGGTACCGACCCGAACACCGGGCGGCCTGTCCCGCAGCCTGAGGAGTTCTTCATCGACATCGACATCTGCATGAACTGCGGCTTTTGCGCGGAGTTCTGCCCGTTCGACGCGATCAAGATGGACCACGACTACGAGATGGCGAGCTACGATCGCACGACCGTGCACATCCACGACCACGAGAAACTGTCGAAGCCGTTCAGCTACTGGAAGTCGATTGCGCCGACGACCGCGGCGGAAGAAGCCGAAGCGCGCGGCGGGTGGGAGCACACCGACGTCATCAAGGAACGGAAGAAGAAGGAAGCAGCCGCCGCGAAGGCCGCTGCCGCTGCTGCGGCACAACCTGCCGCTGCTCCTGCGCCGCAGGCGGAAGCGTCGTCAGGCGCTTCGGAGGCTGCCAGTGGTGCTGCTCCAGCGGCCGAGGCCGTGGCAGAGGCACCACCCGCCGTGGACGCGGCCGAGGAAGAGCGCAAGAAGGCGGAACGTCTCGCCAAGCGCGAAGCGGCGCTGGCCCGCAAGAAGGCCAAGCAAGAGGGCGGCGACAACTAGCCGGGTCGCTGAAGCGAAGCATTCTCGGGCACCTGCGGCAGAAGTCGAAGCAGGTGCCCGTTTTTTTAGGGGATGCCATGAAGATCAACCTGATCGCTTTTGGAACCCGTGGCGACGTGCAGCCGGCGCTGGCATTGGCGCTCGGATTGCGTGACGCCGGCCACGAGGTCGTGATCTTCTGCGGGACGAACTTCGTGCCGTGGGTCGAATCGTACGGATTCAAGGCGCATCCCGGCCTCGACATGGACTCGATGATGAGCACCGAGGACGCGGTCGAGTGGTCGGAGCGCGGGACCAACCCGATGGTCCAGCTTCGCGTCATGCGCAAGCTGCTGCAGGAGCACAGCGACGACATGACCCGTTCGCTTGAGGCGTATGGCGGCGATTGCGACCTGCTTGTGTCCGGTTTCGTTTCGACCCCATTCGCGCAGGTGATCGCCGAGAAGCACGGCCTGCCCCTGATCGAAGCGGCCCTGCAACCGTACCGCGCAACACGGTCTGCTGCGGCGTCCTTGAGCCCCATCACCAAGCGCGACAGTCGATTGAACCGCTGGTTTGGTTTGTTCGCTCAGCGCATGATCGGACGAATGGTGCAGAAGCCGGTTGCCGGCATGCGAGAGCGGCTGTCGATGCCTGCCGCATCTGCGCTGGACATTGTTCGCCGGCTCAGTGACGTTCCGGTGGTCAATGGCTTCAGCCGGCATGTCGTCCCGCATCCGGCCGACTACCCAGCGCTCAGCGCGACGGTCGGCTACTGGTTTCTGGAGGAAGCGAGTGCCTGGACACCGCCGCCGGATCTTGTCACATTTCTCGAAGGCGATCCTGCCCCCGTCTATATCGGATTCGGAAGCATGAGCAGTCGCAATCCGGCTGGGTTGTTCGGAATGATCCGCGGGGGAGTCGAGCTTGCCGGCGTGCGGGCCGTAGTGATGTCGCGTTGGGCAGTGGAGAACAATATCCAGGTTCCCGAAACGATGTACGTGCTCGACCGCGCGCCGCACAACTGGCTCATGCAGCACGTGAGCGCGGTCGTACATCACGGTGGCGCAGGCACGACGGCAGCAGGGTTACGCGCCGGAAAACCGACTCTGAGCGTCCCTCACATGGCGGATCAACCGTTCTGGGGCCGTCGCGTGCGTGAGATTGGTGCTGGCCCCGAGCCGATCCTCAAGCCGGTGCTGACTCGAGAGGCGCTGGCGTTTCGGCTGAAGGAACTCGTCGGGACAGCGTCGTTCGCAGAGCGCGCCTCTCGGCTCGGGGAGCTGATTCGCGCTGAAGACGGCATCGCGAACGGCGTGGCCGCTGTGGAGCGTTTCGCCGACGCATTGGGTGTTAAATAGGGGCGGCAAGTATGGCAGACATGAAACGCGAATTTGCCGACCGGGACGAACTGATTGCGTACCTGCGTGAGGAGTTCCCCGAGGCTGCCGCCGTTGACGATCACGTGAGCGGCACGCGCGGCGGGCGTAAGGCCGCTGAGGAGCAGCTCGCTAAGCTCGGCAAGGGCAAGGACTACGAAGCGTCGCGCAATTACGTCCACGGCCCAGTGTCGAGACTGTCTGCATACATCCGGCACGGTGTGCTTTCGCTTGCAGAGGTGCGCGATTACGCGGTCGCCAAGGAGCGCCTGCCCGAGGATGCCGAGAAGTTCGTCAATGAACTGGCATGGCGCGACTACTGGCAGCGGATCTATGACGACATTGGCGACGGCATTTGGGATGACCGCGAGCCGTACAAGACCGGATGGCACACGGAGCGCTACGCCGACGAGATGCCGCAGGACATCGTCGAAGCCGACACCGGACTCCCGTGCATCGACGCGTTTGCGCGGACGCTTGTCGAGACAGGCTACCTGCATAACCACGTGCGTATGTGGTTTGCGGCGTATGTTGTGCATTGGCGGCGCGTGAAGTGGCAGGCGGGCGCGCGCTGGTTTCTATCGCACTTGATCGATGGCGACCCGGCCAGCAATAATCTGTCATGGCAGTGGGTGGCGAGCACGTTCAGTGCCAAGCCCTATGTGTTCAACCGCGAGAATCTCGAGAAGTTCACCGAAGGCGAATACTGCAAAGAGTGCCCGCTGTACGGCAACTGCGACTTCGAAGGCAGCTACGAACGGCATCAACGCCGGCTGTTTCCTGACGCCGATCCGGCGGTTTTTGGCGACGGTCGGCGCGGGCCGGGGCGCGGCAGAGGGCGGGGCAGGCGATGACCGTCGAACGAACGATTGTGTGGGTCCACGGGGACGATCTGAGCCCGAACAGCCCGCCACTGATGGCTGATAGCGGTGTCCCTGCGGTATTCGTCTTTGACGACGAGCTGCTCCGCGAATGGAAGATCAGCCTCAAGCGCATCGTCTTTATGTATGAATGCTTGCTTGAACTTCCGGTCATCATCCGGCGTGGAGAAGTCGCCGCCGAGGTTGCCGCGTTTGCGGTCGGGCACGGCGCGACCCGCATCTTGACGAGCCGAAGCCCCAGCCCGCGACTCGCCGCGATCGCGGAACAGATCGCGGAGTCGTCGGGCGGGCGCTTGCGGGTGGAAGTCGTTGAGCGCACGCCGTTTGTCAAGACAGCGCGAAAGTTGGATTTGAAGCGTTTCACGTATTACTGGAACGCCGTGAAGAACGATGTATTGGGTAGCCAGGGAGAATAGCAATGAGTACGACTCAAGAGCTTGTGATGCAGCAGCTTAGCACGGTGATCGAGCCTGAACTCCACCGTGATATTGTCAGCCTAAACATGGTGCGCGATCTCGAAATCAAGGGGGACACTGCCGCGTTCACGATTGTCCTGACGACGCCGGCATGCCCGCTCAAGCACGTCTTCCAGGCGCGCTGTAACGAGGCGGTGATCGGGAAGGTGCCGGGAATCGCAAAGCTCGACATTGCGTGGGACTCGCTCGTCCCGACCGACCGCCGGTTGGGTCGCCAGAACGTCGGCGGAATCCGCAGCATTGTCGCCGTGAGCAGCGGCAAGGGCGGTGTCGGAAAGAGCACGGTGTCCACCAACATCGCCGTGGCGCTGGCGGAGGCGGGAGCCAGCGTCGGCCTCATCGACGCCGACATCACCAATCCAAACATTCCGCAGATGGTCGGGCTGACTTCGGGCCGGCCCCGGGTCATCGGCACGAAAATGATTCCGATCGAGGTGTACGGGGTCAAGGTAATGAGCACTGGTTTCCTGACCACGCCGGACAAGCCGATGATCATGCGTGGGCCGATGCTGCACAGCGCGATCTCGCAGTTCTTCCGCGACGTCGACTGGGGCGAGAGCCTTGACTACATGATCGTCGACCTGCCACCCGGTACCGGTGACGCGCCGCTAAGCCTCGCCCAGCAGTTTTCGGTGACCGGTGCTGTCATTGTGACGCAACCTCAAGAAGTCGCCGTCGGCGATGCGCTGCGAAGCATGGCGATGTTCGATCAGCTCAACGTGCCGATTCTGGGGATCATCGAGAATATGGCAGGCGAGTTTTTCGGGGAGGGCGGCGGCGAACGGCTTGCGGCAGAGCGCGAAACGACGTTCCTCGGCCGTGTGCCGCTTCAGGCGACCGTGCGCCAAGGCGGGGACTATGGTCGGCCAGTCGTCGTTTCGGAGCCTGATAGCCCGGCGGGGCAGGCGTTCTTGCAGATCGCACGGCAGGTGGCGGCGCGAGTCAGCGTAACCTTGATGCAGCAGTTGGACGTGATCCCGCTGAATATCATCGGCTAAGTGTGAGCGCCGAGCGTCAGTCGTCCATGCCGAGGACTTGAATGTCGTCGCTTGAACCGGGCGGGTTGTAGCGTCCGATCAAGAACCAGAAGACAACGTTGAGTACGACGGCGATCGCGAGCCCCTGCCAAGCAGCGGAAGCGTCGCCCCGGCTGAGTACGACCTGATGGATGGCGACGAAGACCGCGGCAGCGAGAAACAGGACGAGGCGGCGCGCCTTGCGTTCACTGCGTTGCACGAGAAACAGCAGAAATGTCATGAATCCGGTGATGATGAGCAGTGTGTCGTTCATCGGAAGGGGATGAATCCTCAAGCTTTTCTCCGCAGTAGCTTGTATTATAAGGACTGGGGGTGAGGACGCAGTGAGTCTTTACCCCCGGACTTAGAGATAGATCACGGGGCGTTGAATGGAAATCTACAGTTCCGATCAGGGCGGTGTGATGGTGTTGGTCGCGCGCGGACGAATCGACAGTATGTCGGCTGCGAAGCTCGGCCAAGCCCTGTCCGAACAGATTTCTGGCAACGTGGCGCATCTTGTGCTTGATCTCGCTGGCGTCGACTATATGAGCAGCGCCGGCCTTAGAGAACTCGTAAACGCGCTTAAAAAGGTCAAGCGGATTGGTGGCGATCTCCGGCTTTCGCAACCGACGCGACGCGTGCGCGAAGTCATGGAAATGGCTGGCCTCGATACAATCTTCTTGATCTTCGAGACGTCGGTTGATGCAGTCGAGAGCTTTTAGAGTGCACTGCTAGGGGAAACGCGTTGGACGAGCACGGCTGGATCACCATACCAGCACTCATGGATCAGGTACATGAAGCCTGCGGGTTCGTTGCGCGTGTAGCGGCGCGTCACGGCATGGACGACGAGGGTGTCTACCGCTGCCAGCTCTCGGTCGAAGAGATTTGCACCAACATCGTCGAACACGGCTACGAGAACGTCGAGCGCACCGGAAAGGTCGAAATCTGGTGTTTCACGCACGAAGAGACGTTCATCATCGAGGTGATCGACGATGCCCCGCTGTTCAATCCACTCGCTCGGCCGGAACCCGATCCCTCGACGCCTCTGTTTGAGCGCACGGAAGGGGGTTGGGGAATCCAGTTCGTACGCCGGTTTATGGATCGAGTCGAGTATTCCAGCTCCGATGGACGCAATCATTTCCGGATGGAGAAGCGGTTGAGTTAACGCTCTACGGTCGCAGGCGCCACGCGTCGATGTCGTCCAAGTTCGTAAGCTCGGGCGACGGCGGAAGGTAGTTGCCTTCGCAGTCCTGAGCGGTCACCGGGATGTCGGTTCGGGTGGTGAGCACCGGCTCTTCCGGGCTGAAGTAGTTCCATGTCGCGCGGCTGACGCCTTCGAGAAGCGGCCACAGACGTTCGTAGTTCTGGAACCCCGTATCTTCCCAGATGAACATCGCGAATATGTAATCGCGCCCGTTGGGCGGGAATACGACCCCTGCATCGCCGACCGTCTCGGTCAGCCATCCGTTCTTGTGCGACACGCGCGTTCCGGGCGGCAGTCCCGCCTGAATCAAGCGCTGGATGTCGTTGCCGCTCATCAGCTCCAGCATCTGTCGGCACTCGATCTGGGTGAATTCACCGCCGGGGTAAGCGGACACGAGGCCTGAATTGTAGTTCGCGCAGTCGTACACCAGCCCAAGCAGCGTGCCTAAGTCCTCGGGCGTGGTTTGATTGAACGGATCGGGGTCCGTGTTGAAGCTCGGGTTCGGTTCGGTCCGCGGGGCCGTCGTGCTGCCGAACTGCTCACCAGCGACGCCTTCGACGAACGGGGCGCTGATGTACGTGTTGTTCGCGCCTAAGAACTGCGCCGTGTTCGTTACACTGCGGACACCCGCGAGGATGTCGTTCTGTCCGATCAGCCGCATAAGCAGGTTTGACGATGAATTCCGGCTGCACAGCAGCGAGTTTGCCATGATGAACGCCTCCTCTTGCGAGGGCGGCGCGTCGATCGACCGGTAGAAGTCGATGAGTATCGGAAGCTTCATCGTGCTGGCGGCAGAATATGCGACATCACCCAAGATGTTGACTTCTTCCCCGGTCTGCAGATCGAGGATGAAAATACTGGCAATACTGGTCGGGCTGTCGTAGATGAATCCCTGCGTGTCTAGGTAGTCGATAATCAACTGACGGAGCAGCTGAAGGTTCGGGCGGTTTGCGGTGCTGGTACCTATCGGCAGCTCAACGACGCGTTCCACTGGGCTGCGCAAGGCGGCATCGATCGCGTCGATTGCGGACTCGATATCGAGCTGCGACCCGGGCGTACCGGCGAATACGGTCAGCGTGCCGATGTCGTAGCCTGGGCGGCCCGGGGCGCGATCGTACCGGCGCGCGATATCCTCGAGCACGCTGCGCAGAAGCCCCTCCTGATAGTCGGCGAGCAGCGGCACGGATGCGCCCTGCCGTTCAACTTGTGTGCCTGTCAGGTACCCGATGAATCGGGGCCAGAAATCTCCAGTCGAAGCCTGCGCGTTGGCGCGCATCGTATTGCTGTTAAGCCGGAAATCGATCGTGCTGGGGTCGAGCAGGATCGGCGGAGCGTCGCCGTACAGCAGCACGACCGGTTGATTGAACACCTGTTCCCAGCGTGAAAACGCCTCGTTGACCGTGAGGCCACCGACTGGAACACCGCCGACCGTGACGTCGTCGGCCAGCAGGCTTTCACGCTGGCTGAAACCGTACAACTCGACCCCAAACAGCGCAATACCGGCGATGAGCATGGACAACGAAAGGATGCGCAGGACGGGAATACGGGAGCGGCGCCGGCCGTTCGGACGTTTGCTATAGGTCATACGCGACTCCCACAGTCGAGTCGAAGTACTTGTACGCACGGTCGAGCGCACGTCGCTGGAAGTTCGTTATTGGCGGAACGTCGCCGCGCCGGTACCAACTGAAGTCCAGAATTTCGGGACTCGAGACGGATGGCTCGACGTGGCCGTGACACAGAAAGGCAAGATCGACATGGCCGAGGTATGTGCGTTCGACCAGCAGCGGCACGCCTACTGTGACCTCAATCCCAAGCTCTTCGCGCATCTCGCGCTGGAGGGCTGCTGCCGGATCTTCGCCGCGGTTGATGGCGCCTCCCGGCAATCCCCACGGCAGGCGGGGGTGATATACATGTTCGGCGAGCAGAACGCGTCCAACGTCATCCAGTAGGACACCCACCACACCCATCGTCACTCGCGGGCGCGTCAGTTGATAGAACGGATAGAGAACGCCGATGATCCACGGCGCACGGCGCAGCAAGCTGGCGATGCGGCGGGGACGGGTTGGGTCAGTCATGGCGCGCATTATGCCTGACGAGACCTCAACCGACCAGTGCGCTCAACCGACGCAACCCGAACGCGGTGAGTGACAGCCACGCGAAAGGTGGGGTATACTGCCGGAGGACTCACGCGGTGCGCAACCGGATGGTGTAAGCCCACATGAACTTCCTGACAGTGTTCGTTCGTCCGCCCGGCGATCTTGTCTACTTCGTGCTGATCGTCGTCGTGCTGATGGCGTGCTTGCTGATGACGGTCGGGCAGGCTGTGCGTCGAAACACGCAGTCGGCATCGCGGCTTGCAGCGGGGCTAACATTCAGTTTCGGTGCGTGGATGTTGATTCTGTTAGCCGTGGTGTTCGCTTTACTGCGCGGCGAGGAGTTCCACCTCAATAGCCTTCAGGCGCTCGAGCGTACGGTTCAGGTATGGATCATCACTGCTGTCGGGTTGGCCCTCAGCCCTGCGGCAGATTCGCCGCTGGAAGTCAACCTTCGCCGCGGGTCGTTAGCGATTGCGGTTGTGACGCTGGTCTTCTACTTGACCACCGGCGGGGCGATTACCGACGGGCTGTCCGGTGGGTCCACAGTCGCGGCGCTGATTTGGGGTCTACTCCCTGCAGCCGCGAGCGGAGTGTTCGTCGCCGGTGTGCTCGTGCAGGGCGGACGGTCGGCAGACGGCCCCCTAAAACTCGTCCTCTACAGCCTGCTGATTGCCGGCGCGATCATTGGCATCCTCCAGTACAGCCTCGGCAGCGATGAAGGATCGATCGGCGCGCTTCGGCTGGCGTTCATCGGCGCGATGTCGGTGATCGCTGTGATCTCCTATCGGGCGCTGCTGTCGGGCGTGCTGGAACAGATGCGCGGCCTGGAGGATCAGGTTCAGCGCGCCTCGTCTCAGATGAGCGTGTCTGAGAGACAGCCGCCGCCGGTTGTTGTCCGCGCGCCAACCGCCGGTGAACGCGAGTCAACGCAACTTCTGCGCGCGCTCGGGTTGATGATCGAAGACACGCACCCGTCAGCTATTCCGGGCCAAGTAGTGCGCGCTGCGCTCGAGATGCTGCGGGCGGACATCGGCGCGCTCATTCGCGTCCAAGACGCTAACTACGCCGACCTTGTGATAGTGACGGATCGCGCGCGTAAGAAGTCGGAGTCCGGGCTGGCGGTAAGCCTAGCAGCACAGCCCACGCTCAAGAATGCGATCGAGCGGCTGCAGCAGCGACCACTGTTCCCTGACCGAAACCAAGCCGAACTCGACGACCTTTATACGCGACTCGGCCTGGATCAGACCAGCGGGCCGGCGTACTTCCAGCCTCTGACACGCGAAGGCGAGCTGGAAGGCGTGCTGATGGTCGGTTTCCCGTTTGCCGACCGCGAGCTAAGTGAGTCGGAGTCCGAGGCGCTCAAAGGCCTCGGGGTCATCGCTGCCGGTCTGCTGGCGTTGAGCGACATGGCCGAGGAGCAGCGCCTTCTCGCTGAGGAGCGCGCCATTCAGGCCATGGCACAAGGCGTGCCGCTCTCGCAAGTGAGCGACGATCAGGTGTACGCCGCGCGGCAATCGGCGCTTGCCGAGCTGCAGAAATCGCGCCTCGACATCGACGCGCTATCGACGCAAGTCAAGCGGCTAGAAGAGCGCCTTGCTATCGAACGCGACCGGCTTGCGATGTCGTTGAGTGACAGCGACACAGACCTGAGCATTTCGCAGCGTATTCAATCGATTGGACAAGAGCGCGCCGCACTCCGTGACGAGCGCGACCAGTTGGCCGAGCGGTTGCGCCAGATGGAGAGCGCCCTGAGCGGGGCAGGCGAACACGGTGACGAGACCGCGCTGCGCCAACTGATCGACTCGCTGCGCGAGGAGCGCGACAATCTGGCGGCTCAGCGCGAGCGGCTTCAAGCCCAGCTTGACGATCTTTCGGCGGCATCCCAGTCGAGCCCGGCAGTGGCGGAGCAAGTCGTGTCCGAGATGGACGCAGACGTTCAGCGCCTTGTTGAAGAGCGC
The DNA here is from genome assembly GCA_016716525.1 of Candidatus Flexicrinis affinis. NCBI lineage: Bacteria > Bacillati > Chloroflexota > Anaerolineae > Aggregatilineales > Candidatus Flexifilaceae > Candidatus Flexicrinis > Candidatus Flexicrinis affinis. The sequence goes on along the minus strand of JADJWE010000001.1, from coordinate 1,606,905 downwards.
AACCAACTCAAGAGCCGGTTCGAGTCGCTCGCCAAGCAGCTCGAATCGTTCGGGCTGGACGCCAGCCCGTCAGGCATTGCGCAGCTCATCAGCGAGCTGTACGCCGAGCGCACGTCGCTCATGGCCCGTGTGACGACCGTGACGGCCGAGAAAGACACGATTGCGCAGGACCGCATACGTCTCGCGCAGCGTCTCGCGCAGCTTCGCGAAAGCGACAATTCGATCAAGCGCCTCGAACGAGAAGTCCAGAACGTGCTGGCCGATCGTGAAACGGTCGTTCGACAGCGCGACGCGTACAAGCGTCAGCGTGATGAACTGGTCGAGCGATTCGAGGCCGTGCGCAAGTTCCGCGAGCGGGTGGTGGAGCGCGTCACTCTGCTTGAAGCGCAGCTCAAGCAACTGCAGCAGCGTTACACGCAGCTGCTTGCTACGAGCGGCAAGACGACACAAGAAGGCGCGGCCGATCCCATCACCATCGAGTTGAACCGGGCGACGGCTCGCATTGCAGACCTCGAAGGCGAGCTGGCCACACTGCGATCGCGGCCTGCACCGGGCGACGGCGGCAAACCTGCGCTGGAAACCGAGTCCGTGATGGGCCTCGTGCAGGACTTGCGGACGCCGATTACGTCCATGCGCGGCTATATCGATCTGATGCTGCGAGAATCGGTCGGCATTCTGGGCGATATGCAGCGACGTTTCCTTCAGCGCGTGGCGTCCAATGTCACCCGCCTGTCGAACATGATCGAAGACCTGATCCGCATGGCCGCGCTCGACTCGGGAAGTTTCTCGCTTGAGCGCGAGCACGTCGACCTTGTTGGGATCGTTGAAGACGCAATCAGCGAGGTGTCGGTCCCACTGCGCGAAAAGGGAATCGAGGTAAACCTCGACCTTGCAGTCGACGAGGCAATCGTCAGCGCGGATAGTGAAGCGATTAAGCAGGTCGTGCTGCAACTGCTGACCAATGCCTATCTTGCTGCTCCCGAGAGCAGCGTTGTCGAGATCACGATCGACCTCGAGCGGCAGGCAGGGCGGCGGTGGGTGCATCTCGCGGTGACCGATGCGGGCGCGGGAATCGCGCCTGAGGACCTGCCACGTGTGTTTGGACGGCGCTATCAGGGTGAGAATCCGCTGCTCCCCGGCTTAGGCGATACCGGCATCGGCCTTGCGATCGCCAAGCAGATCATCGAGGCGCACGGCGGAACGATCGACGTCGAGTCCTCGGTCGGCGGCCCAACCCGGTTCAATATTCGCTTAGAGTTCATGCCGCAGGCGAGGAACTAAGTCGATGCAGCGAGATTTTGGCGACGAAGTCCTGATCGCAATCGTTGCCGTCGGCGTGATCGCGCTCGCGGTCGTGTTCGGCGTGATCCTGTCGGTCGTTAGCCCGGGCAGTTCGGCGGACGAACCTACGGCGATTGCGGCCGTATCGACTGACGGTACGCCCCTCCCGAGCGTCAGCCCAACCGCTGGAGCGACGATCACCGCGGTGCAAGTGACCCAAGTTTCGCCCGCCACGTTGACTTCGCCCGAGCCGAGCGCAAGTGTTGAAGCTGCGACGGAAACCCCAGCGGAAGTGACTGCTGCGGCGACTTTGACGTTTACGCCGGAACCAAGCGAGACGGAACCAGCGCCGGCAACCGAAACGGCAACCAGCGCGCCAAGCCCAACACGCACGCCAAGTATCACCGCGACCGAAGCTCAGGCGACCGAGCAGCGCGTCGTAGTGACCGCCACAGACCGTCCCACATCGACACAGACGGCGACTGACGAGCCGAGCGCCACGTTCACCGCGACGCCGTCCCCAAGCCGGACCACTGCTGCAACCGACGAGCCGACTGCCACAGACGAACCGACGGCGACGCGCGAACCCAGCGCCACGGCCACGTCCGATCCAACCGATGCGCCCACACGTATCCTGACCGCAGCTGCCACGGCAACACATACCGAGATCCCAACCGCAACACGCACGCCGTCGATAACGCCGACGGTGACCAATGTACCGACGGAGACCGAAGAACCCACCGTCGAACCGACGCAGACATCCAGCGCAACGCCGACCAATACGCCGAGGCCGACGTCTACCGCGACAGCGACGGCTTCGCGTACGCCTGAGCCGACTTCCACGTCGACAGCAACATCCAGCGCGACATCTACGTCGACGGCAACCCCGAGAGCAACGGCGACAGACGAGCCGACGGCGACCGATGAGCCCACCGCGACGGAAGAGCCTACGGCCACGGACGAACCCACGGCGACTTCAACGCCCTCGCCAACGGCGTCTCGCACGCCGACTGCGACGCAAACGGCGACCAGCACGCCGACTCCGACCGCCACGCCGACCGAAACGCTTGTGCCAACAGCTACCGAGACACCGTTTGTGTTGGGGCAGTTCGACGACGATGGGCGGTGCGTGCTGCCGCCTGATCACGTTTTCGTACCGTATGCGCCTGACGTGCTCGACGCGATCGCAGATGGCGTTAGCGACGACGAAGTCGCGTACACGCTGATCGCAAGCTGCGCCGAGGCAGCAGAGGACCTGACCGCAGGCGACGTCCTTGCAGTTAAGCCTGCTACCTACGATTCTGCCGGGCTTGAGGACTTGTTGGCTCCCGGCATCGTAGGCTGTGAGATTCCGATGATGGTGACGATTGCGGCGCCAGTTCCTAACACGTCGTTCACCGAAACGTTCCGGGTTATTGGCACTGCGTTCTCGCCGCGGATCCGGTCCTACGTGATCGAAATGCGCGCAGACACGGCCGGCATACCGGTGATCGCGGATCAGTACAGCGTACCAGCGGTACTGTCGGTCTTGGGCGTCATCGAACCGACCGAGTTGGAGCCTGGTCTGTATTGGCTGCGTGTCGTCGTTAACGAACAAGACGCGGAGAAGCCCGCCACGGCGTGTGCGATCCGGATCGGGATTGAATAGTCGCGTGATCGGCGGTTAGGCGGCGCATTTCGACAGTCGACAGCGCGTATGCCGCTGACTATAGTGATGCGCATGCACATTCGACTGTAACGAGGTCCCATGCGTCGACTTCTACGCGCGGCCTACCGCTTTGGTCTGCCGCTTGCGGCCGCGATCCTGCTCATGTTTGCCGTCGTAGCGATTGTGCGCACGCTCATCGATCAGGCAGGTGAGCGCAGCGCATATCAACAGGGCGCGCCTACATACGCCGCACTCGGCACGCCGATAGCCGCAACCGCGACCGCGATTGCACCTGCGGACACGGGTTTCGACCGATTCGGCGGTGTGGCGATCGTGATGGGCGCATTGCCCGATGTCGCTCAGCTGTTCGCCACCAATACCCCGCGTGGTGAAGCACCGGCGATGTTTGCCACCAATACACCGGAAACGGTCGTTGAGCCCGTCGTCACGCTGGCACCGACCGAGGCCCCTCAGGCTGGACCTACGGCGACGTTCGCGCCGCTGCCGACAATTCTCTTCGCGCCGGAACCGCAGGATGTCCAAAACGCGCCAACAGCCATCCCGACCGCGTTTCCATTGATAGACCGACGCGGCCAGAATCTGTTCAATATTCTGCTCATGGGGCAGGACAACGAGGTGACAGGCGACAACTTGGCACGCACCGACACGATGATCGTCGTGTCGATCAACCGCGATACAAACACGGTGTCCATGCTGAGCTTGCCGCGCGATCTGTACGTCTACATGCCGCAAGTCGGGATGAACCGACTCAACGTGGCCTACGGCGTCGGCAGTGCGCTGGGTTGGGACGGCGGACCGTTCTTCTACATGCGGCAGGTGATCCTGTATAACCTCGGGATCAACGTTCACTACTTCGCGATGGTCGATCTGTCGAACTTTGCGGCGCTGATCGACTCGATCGGCGGGGTAGACATCGCCGTGGACTGCGCCATTCAGGACTATCAGATCTATGGGGCGCAAGTGCCGGCGGACGCGCTGCTCACCGACCCCGAGGCGCTGCAATACACGCTGCCGATCGGCTACTACCACATGAGCGGGCAGGAAGCGTTGTGGTACGCCCGGTCGCGCGGTAACAGCGACGACTTCGACCGTGGACGGCGCCAACAAGCGATCATTCGTGCGGCGTTCCGTGCCGCGCGCGATCAAGGCCTGTTGACCGACGTCGGGAGGCTTCCGGGCCTGATCGGCGACGGACTTGCCAGCGTCGAGACCGATCTCCGGGTCGAGGACGTGCTGGGCTTGATCCCGACGGCGCTGCAGCTAGACCCGGACAGCATCGAGACGTTCCGGCTGATTCGGACGTATCACACGCTGCCGTGGCAGCCACCTGACGGCCAGTTTGTACAACTGCCGCAGCCCGGTCCGGTGTTCGACCTGATGACTGACTTCTACACCCCACCGACCGGCAATCAGGTGGCGCTGCGTCAGGCGACGATCCGTGTGTTGAATGCGACCGACAACCCGGACTGGGACAAAGTTGGCGCGGCGCGCCTCGGCGAGGTGACGCTGTCAGCGGTGGCTGCCGGCACGACCGGCGATCGCGATCCGGCACGCACGGTTCTGATCGACTATGTTGGCAGTGAACGCGGCGGCGCGGCGCAGCAGATCATGCGCGCACTCAATCTGAATGTCGGTGCCGTTGTCGTGCAGCCCGACCCCAATCGGTCAGTGGATTACGAGGTCATCGTCGGCGCAGATTTCAACCCGTGCGGCGGCGCGGTGCTGGATCCGGAGTAAGTCGACGGTGTCCGAAGATCATGCAAGGCGGCTCGAGAAGCTGCGAGACTCGCAGAACTTCTTGCACAAGCGCGATCTGGTAGAGCACATTGTCAAACTTGCGCATGTCGCACCCGGTGACACGGTGCTCGAGATCGGAGCGGGGCGCGGGATCATCACGTTCGCGCTGCGTGATGCGGTAGGCGGGTCCGGAAGGGTGATCGCCATCGAACTTGATCCGAAGCTGGCGGCATTCCTGCGCGGCACGTTTTCGCAGCAAGCACACGTTGTAGTGGTAGAGACCGATTTTCTGACCGTCGACCTCGCATGGCTGCCGGAGGACTACGTCGCGTTCGCCAATGTGCCGTTCGCGATCACGTCTGCCGTGCTGGACAAGTTGTTTCAGCCGCGGCACTGGCCACGCCGCGCGCATCTGATACTCGAACGGGCGGCGATCGAATCTACGCTACCGGATGGGAGCAGCGGGCCGACGCTCAAGTCGCTGGCGATTGCACCGTGGTACAGCATTGCGCCAGTGTACGGGTTCGATCGGTCCGACTTTGCCCCGCGCCCTGCGGTCAATACGGCGCTGTTCGCGTTTGAACGACGCGCGTCGTCGCTAATCGACGTTCAGCGTTACGACGCCTACCGCGATTTCCTCGCTGCCGTGTCGAAGGATCGGGTAGGTGAGGGCATCTGGAAGCGGATTCTGTCCGCGCGTGACATTGGCCGGCTTGCCGAAGAATCCGGCCTGGTAGTTGGACGAGGTATCAAGGCGCAGTCCGCCGAGTCGATTTCGGCCGCGTTTCGTGCGTTGGACGCCGACAGGAAGCGGGCCGTACTTGTTCACGGAGCGGCAGATGCGCTGCGCGAGGAGCAGGCGCGGCGCGAGCAGATCAACGAACGCAGCGGCCACCGGCGGAAGACGCGAGATACACGGCGACCCCAGTGAGTGTGCCCGCAAAGTAATTCGAGCGACTACACGAGGTGTGCAGCCATCAGAAGGATCAGCCAGTACGCGGCGGCGGCAATGAGCAGGAACGCCACAGCAAGGCAGATGTTATCGGCAATCTGCCAGTAGCGAGCCAACCATGCCCAGAATCTAAGTACTCGCTGGTCGTCCGTCTCGATATACCGTCCATGCCAATACGTCCGTCTGCGCCGATCCATTACGCCGGTTGCGACGCTCTTCCGATACTGTCGTTCCGTATTGCGACATGCCCACGAGGCAAATAGCATCAAGCCGATGCCGAGCAAGCAGCCCAAGAACTGACTCAGGAGGAAGTCCAAGACGTCACGCCTCCGCAGGAATCAACGCGGCCGAAGGGTTTGCCTTCGGCCGCGGATGCTTCTCTGTCGGGGTACTCGGATTCGAACCGAGGGCCTCTTGGCCCATATGCGAATTCCGCGATACTGGCGGAACTCCTAACCCCCCGCCTTTCTGCGGTTGTCGATGGGCAGCTTGAGCACCTGCTTGGGCTGACGTGCTTCGTCGGCCTGCGTGAGCGCACGCAAATGCTGCTCGGCCGTCTCCCAGTCCGCCGGGTAGTAGTGCTTGAGTGTGATGTCCGGGCCGCTGTGGCCGAGGGCGGTCGCTGCGATCGACGGCGCGACCTTCGCATCTGCAAGCTGGTGGCCCTTGCGGTGCCGGAAGTGATGCGGCCCTAAAGCGCGCAATCCGAGTTTCTTGGCGGCTGCGCTGACGAGCTGGGCGAGGCTGGCCGCCTTGATCGGCCTGCCGGTGATGCTGAAGACAACCGGTCCGGCGCCGGCGCGGCGCTGCAGCAGCCAGACGCGAATGGCGTTGGCGCACTCGACACCGAACGCGATCAAGCGCGATTTGTCACCTTTCTCGGTGACAAATGCCACATTACGCTCGAAGTCGATATCGTCGACGCGTAAACCAGCCGCGCCCCCGATGCGACATCCTGAATCACGCAGCAGCTTGAATAGCGCATCATGGCGCGGGTGAAACTGCGACCACGTGAGCATCGTCTCCAGCTCGTCGTCCGAGATGGCCTTATCGCGGCTGATGTAGGCCGGCAGCGACTTTGCGCGGATGACGTTGCGGGCCGGGGACCGGTCGATCTCCTCGATTTTGACAAGCCAATTGAAGAACGTCTTCACGTTTTTCTGGTACTTGCGCCGAGTCGCCGGCGACCACGTGTCGCATGTGTCCAGCACGGCGGCGTACTCGACCAGATCGGCGGGGCGAAGTCTGTCGACCTCAAGGTATCCGTCGAGATGTTTGAGCATGTGGCTCAGCACGATGCGATGGGACTTGCGGGTGTCCGGGTTCTGGTAACTAAGAAGGAAGAGGTCGACTGCGTTCTTCAGTTTCATGGTGCGGTGACTTCGTAACAACTGGTTAGCTACTTCGCACTATAGCGCGCGCGTGTGGAATTGCAAGCGAAAACGCCTTTTCGCATAAGGCGCAATCGTGACGAATTCCCCACGCGCGTTTGTTTTGTGTGGGGAAATGCAAACCGCCCGAGGGCGCCCGGGCGGTCTGCAAAGCAAAAAAGGAGATGTCGGAAGTGTAACACCGATCGACTTCCGGCGCAATCAAAGGAGAGTAGAGCGTGTCGAGCATTTCATCAATTCGGTTCCGGGTCGAGCAGCGGATCCACGCGGCACGCTGCAGCTGGACGCTGGTGTCGCACCAGATGGCGGGCCGCAACCCGGTGGCGGGCATCGTACTGCGGCACATCATCGACGTGATGGACGAGCGACGGCAAAGCGAGGTGCACATCTCCAATGAAGACTGGCAGCGGCAGTACGGATTTGGCCGGACGCGTGTTCGTAACGCGATCGGGCTGCTCGCTGCTGCCGGCGTGCGAAACACGAACGACGGCATCAGCAGCTGGCGGATCGACGATCCGGTGTTCTGGCCCGCTTTCGAGACAGCCTTGCAGTTGTGCGCTCCGGACGACGAAGGGCCAGACGGGGGTGTACGAAACGAACACCCCCCTGTACGGAACGAACACCCGTCTGTACGTGACGAACAAGCCGGTACGGGAAGCGACGTGGACGGGGATGCACGAAACGTACACCTGATTCAAAGAGAGAGAGAAAAGGGAGTTTTGGAACTCTTCAGCCGGTTTCGTCTGGTGTTCGGTGGGAAGTTCGAAGCGATTCGCGATCGGCTGTTGGCGGCGGCGGCGCGTCTGACCGATTCGATTGTCCGAACGGTACTTGCGCGGTGCCGACGCGCTGGCGGGCGGACCTGGAGCTACGTGGCGGTCGCTCTTGAGACCGAGGCGAACAGCGGAGATTTCGGGCGGCAGCTGGCGCTGATACCGGCGGTGGAGGTGCCGGCGCCGAAACCCGCGACAACCGATTTGCGCGAGACCGGCGCGGCTGCCCCTGCCGCTTCATGGACGCCGCCTGCCCCGATGCGCGCGGGTCCGACACCCCCGCCGGCCGCGTCGGCGCGCGACATCGACGCATGGAATACCGCGCTGCACCAGCTGCGGTTGCAGATGCCGGGCAGTCCGTGGCTGGAGGGGGCGCGGCTGCACCGTACGGAGGGCGACGAATTCGTCGTGAACGTCGGATCGCCGGCGGCGCGCGAGATGCTGCAGCACCGGCTGTATCGAAACGTGGCGCGCGTCTTGAGCGACGCGTGCGGCAGGCCGGTGCGCGTGTTGTTCGAGTCGCCCGACGTTGCGCCGACACCGGCGTTCTACCGTGTTCGGGAGGCATGACATGGAGATCACGAGCGAAAACGCGGCTTGGGCTACGACATTGATTGCGGCGGCGGTGGAACGCACGTACGGAGGCGTGATGGTCGAGGCGGCGGTGCACCGGGAGAGTTCGCTGTGCAGCTTCAAGGTGGCCGGTCATCCGCCGCTGCTGCTGCACTGGGCGATCATCAACCGGCTGGGGCGGGCGGACACCGTGGCGAGTTACGTCGCCGCGAGCATGAGGCTTCCGCTCGATGAATGACGCGAAGGTAAAGGAGAACGATCATGCCTGAGTTGCATGTGGCCAGCGACATCGTCGACGCATTCACAGATCTGATCGCCGGCGACTGCCAGTGGTGGCTGGTGGCCGGGTCGATCCGGCGAAGCAAGCCGGTGGTGAAGGACGCCGAAATCGTGATCATCCCGACGGCGGGCCTGTACCAGCGGCTGGACCGGATGGTGCTGGATGGCGAGATCGAAAAGGCGCTCTACGGCGACCGTCGCACAACGCGATGGGGCGACAAATACCGTGGACTGCTGTTCCAGGGCCTGCGCATCGAGCTGTTCATGGCCGACTGGGTGAACGTTGGGTTCCAGACGTGGCTTCGGACGGGGCCGGGAGACGCCAACCAGTACGTGATGGGCCGCATGCAACGCAGTTCGATCCGGGCGATTGGCGGGTACCTGTGGCATGCCGACCGCTGGGTGCGAACGGTGAACGCATTCGGCGATCCGGACGGATGGGACAGCCCGGGCAAGCGCAAGCTGGCCGTTCGGGCCGAGACGTTCATGTTCGACCTGCTGGGCGTGGATCCGATCGCGCCGAAGGATCGCAGCGTGGCGGCGTACACGCGGCAGAAGCTGTTTGCGCGCGACGTAGCGTACGACTTTGCGCCGCTCGACGAACAGGCGATGGAACAGCCGAGGCTGTTATGAAGTCGATCACATTTCTGAACGAAAAGGGCGGGGTCGGCAAGACGACGACGTGCGTGACGGTCGGCGCCGGCCTGGCGCAGCGCGGGGCGCGGGTGCTGATCATCGATGCCGACGCGCAGGGGCACATTGCGGCGATGTTCGGGATGGAACAGCGGCCGGCGTTCTACGACTGGCTGGTGCGCAGCGGCGACTGGGCCGAGGTGGTCGACGACGTGCCGATGGGCCAGTGGATCATTCCGGGCGAACACCCGCACGACCTGCGCGCCTGCCTGCGGATCATCGCGAGCAACCACGAAACGCGCAACGTCGCCGGCGCGATCGGCGAGGTGTTCGCGGTGCTGCGGCGGCTCGAAGAGATCCGGCACGAGTACGACTACGTGCTGATCGACACGTCGCCGACGCCGAGCCTGCTGCATCCGCTGATCTACGCGGCGACGAGCCACTTCGTCTTCGTAACGCTGGCAGAGTCGCTGTCGTTGAGCGGACTGGCGGCGACGGTGGCGCGCGTGCGGGAGTTCGACATCTTCCGCGAGAAGTACGGCCTGCCGCCGGCGCAGCTGGTGGGCATTCAGCCGTGCCGGATGCGGCGCGTGATCGAACACGAGGACAACCTGGTCGACGCCCGGCACCACTTCGGGCATGACGCGGTGCTGCCGCCGGTGCGAGAGCGGATCGTATGGGCGGAGGCTGCGCGCAACGGCAAATCGATTTTCGCATTCGCGCCGGACACGGAGGCGGCAGACGAGGCGTGGGAAGTCGTCGACGAGGTTCAGCTGCGGACGAAGCGGCGGACGCCGGCCGGGGAGGGAACGCGATGAACGACAGCGGCAATCCGGTACGGCGCAAGGGCGGACCGGGTGCGATCCGGCAGCTTCCGCACGTGTCGCTCGACGAGGCGGCGGCTGTGGCATACCCGTCCGCGGGCGGACGGGCGCTGGAACCGGCGCCGAAGATGCGGGTTACGCGGATCGGCCTCGAGGGGTTCGCGCAGAACTTCGAGGAATGGGCGGCGTTCGGGCAGTTTCTGCGCGAAGTGGAGGCCGGCCTGCAGTGGGCGATCGGCGACTGGCTGAACCAGGGCGAAATACGCTACCGCGACACGTACATGGGCGCCGCCGTCGGGCTGGGCTTCGAAGTGGCGACGCTGCGCGACTTCGCGTATGTCGCGCGCAGCGTCAAATTATCGGTACGTACCGATGCTTTGAGTTTCAACCACCACAAGCTAATAGCGGCGATGGATCCGCAAATGCAGCGGCTGTGGCTGGCGCGCGCGGTCGCCGCGAACTGGTCGATTGGCGAGATGCGCGACCAGCTGCGCGGGGACAAGGCCGCCAAATCGTGGTACGTGAAGACGTGGCAGCCGACGTACAACCGGCTCGACCGGGTGTTGAACTCGGCGCCGGCGAGCGAGCTGGCCACGATCGTGGAGCAGGTCGAAGAGTGGCTGCGCGCGGTCAAGGCGCGGCTCGAAAGCGGGCCGAAATGACCGACGCGGTGTATCTCGCATTTGATGCGCGCGACGGCTGGTCGTTCGTGGGGGCAGAGGCCTTCCGCGATGCGCCGGACACGCTGGTACGGGTCCGGTCGAAGAGCCTCGCCGGTGGGCCGGACGTTCACGTGCTGTGCAGAAAGGCGGATGCCGGCCTGGACGTGTACGGGCAGGCGCAGATCGGGCGGCGCGCACGCCGGTTTCTGCTGGATGGCGGGTATGCGCGGCTGGATCGCGGACGCGGCTTGGTCGTCGACTGGAACCGCATCACGCCGGCGGCAAAACCTGATCGCTTGGACGCTGAACGCGACACGTCGCACAAGGAGACGGACATGCAGCGAGAACTGACGATTGAGAGCGCGATCGACCTGGCGCCAGGCCTGCAGCTGCCGATGGAGTCGATCATCGGGCAGACGCTGGCGGTGCTGGGGACGACCGGCAGCGGCAAGAGCATGACGGTCCGGCGGATCGTCGAGCAGATGCTGGGCGCGGGCCTGCCGATGTGCGTGTTTGACATCGAGGGCGAGTACCACACGCTGCGCGAAGCGCACCACGTGCTGATCTTCGGCAAGACGCCTGGCCAGACGGTCGACCTGCCGATCACGGCCGAGACGGCGGACCGGATCGCGGACGCGTCGCTGAGGCAGCAGCAGCCGGTGATCGTCGACCTGAGCGGATGGCGGAGCGCCAGCGAACGGATCGCGATCGTGGCGGCGTTCCTGAACCGGCTGCTCGACGTGGCCGAGGAGCTGCGCCGGCCGTATCACGTCGTACTGGAAGAGGCGCAGCTGTACGTGCCGCAGTCGGCGCCGACGGACGCGACGGACATCATCACCGAGATCGCGACGCGCGGGCGCAAACGCGGGCTGGGGATCATCCTGGCCAGCCAGCGGGCAGCCCGAGTCGACAAAGACGTGCTGACGCAGGCGGTGGTCAAGGTGTTCCACTTCGTGCGGTACGACACGGACGCACAGACGTACATCGCGAACATCCCGTCAGCGTGGATGACGCCGGCCGAGGTCAAAGCGGCGGCGTTCGAAATGGGGCGGGGCGAGGCGCTGGTCGTCAACGATCGCGGCGTGACGCGGGTGAAAGTGACGGCGGCGGAGACGACGCACGCCGGGTATACGCCGGGTGTCGACCGGCTGCGGAGCCGCGAGCAGACCGCGCAGCAGGTCGATGCGGCGACGTTGGAGGCGTTTGCGGCATTGCTGGGCGCGCCAAGTGGGGAAATTCCCCAGTCCGACACCGCGCCGGACAACGAACTGACGGCCCTGAAGGCGCGGATTGCGGCGCTCGAGTCGGAGATCCGCGCGAAGGACGTCGAAATCGCCAAGCTGCGGGCCTGGCTCAACGGGCATACGTTCGACCCGGCGGCACATGCGGCCGTGTCGAACGGCCATGTACTGCACGGGACCAGTATCGTCCTGTACGACGCGGACATATCGCCGGCGAAAGCGGCGGACGCGCAGGCGAAGGCGGATGCCGAAAAGGCCCCGGATTATGTCGAAAAGTATGTCAACGCGGACTATCCGAACGGCGCGAGCATGGCCGAGCGCATGGCGAATTTGACGGCGGCCCTGCGCGAACGCGGCGAGCTGCCGCTCGTCGACGAACTCGACCAGCGAATCGAGGAACGGCAGGAGGCGGCGCGCCAGAGCGCGATCCGGCGGCAGCGCGAGAAGTTCGACCAGCTCGTGCGCAAACTGCGGGCCTGGACGGGCACGGGCGTGGGCAGCCGGCGCAGCTGGAAGCGCGACTTCGTGGCCCTGTTGGCGCGGCATGAACGGCTGAGCACGGCGCAGGCGGTGCAGTACCTCGGCGTGTCGCGCACGACGTTCGTCAATAACCCGCCGCTGACGCTGGTTCGGCTTGGAATCGCCCAGCGGACGGGTCCGCGCACGAACCCGGTGTACAGCTGGAACGCGCCGGTGCTGTTCAAGTTCCAGTTTCCCGATCTCGATCCTGACGAATTGACACGGAGGTTGATATGAGTGACATCCTGACGGACATGAGGCGCGCGGTTCAACGCGATCCGCGCGCACTGATGTACTCGCCGCCGCTGCGGATGGACCAGGTCGTGACGCTGTTGACGATCGTGGACTCGTTGGTGAGTGACAAGCGCCGGTTGGCGGCGATCTGCGACAAACTGAGTGCGCAGTTGGCGGCGCTCACGGACGCGGTCGACGACATCCGCGAGCGGTATCCGGACGCGCATTTTCGTACGCCTGAAGAACGCGCGCAGGACCGATTCGACGACCTGACGAAGTGGCTGCAGCGTACGGGCATCGCGATGTTCTGGTACCGGCCGGCCAGTGGCGGAGACGTGTCAGTGACGTGCATCGGGGCGTCTGGCAATCGCACGGACCGGTCGTTTGCCATCGAGTATCTTGCAGAACAGCCGTTCAACATGCTGGAACGGGACATCGCCAAGATGGTCGAGGCAGCGAATCCCGACAAATTGTTTTCGTGGGAGAGCGGCCGGGTGATGTGGAAGGACAGAAAAGAGGCGATCCATGAGTGACATCATCGAACAGTCCGAGGTGTGGGCAGACGACCAACTCGACGCGCCGTTGACAGCGGAGGACGTGGCCGAGGCCGAGTACAGCGAGATGATGCACCGGTCCAGCGATCCGAACGACGACGAACCGCTGACGGGTGACTACGGAGGGGCCGGATCGGAACGCTGCCCGGAATGCGGATTCTTCGATTACGCCGGCGAATACTACTGCCCCGTGTGCGGGGGTGAGCTATGAGCCAGCAGAACGAACAACACCCGACACCGGAAGAAATTGAGGCGTACGAACTTGACGAGGCCGACTTGGACGCGATGTACGACGAACCGGACCGCACATGCCCGAAGTGCAACGGGACCGGGCGCGACCATTGGGAGTCGTTCATGCCGTGCGAGTGGTGCGACGGGGAGGGGTACGAGTGGTGGTGGTGAGGACAGCGAGCGAGCCTGAAATACAGGCCGAGAACAGGAGCTACTGAGGATGGCGAACGCAGGACAGTTCAAACCGGGGCAGAGCGGAAACCCGCGCGGCCGGCCACCCAAGGCCCGGGCGCTGGCCAACCAGCTCGAGCAGCTGCTGAAGCGCAAAGGCGCCGACGGACGGACGGGCAAACAGGCCTTCGCCGAGGCGGTGATCAGCGGACTAACGCGCGGTTACATCGAGTTTCCGACGTCCACCGAACAGTATGAAAAACCGGTGCGGATCGGGTTGACAGGGCAGGAGTACATCAGCCTGAGCCGGATCGTACTGGCGCACCTGGACGGGCCGGCGCCGACGAACGTGGACGTGACGAGCGGCGGGAAACCGCTAAACGTGCTGTTCGAGATTCAAGAAGGCTCGGCCGAAGACGACGCCTCGACCGAGCCGGACGACTCAGCGGAGGATTAGTCCGCTGGGCCGGAGTGACGCCCGCCGGCAACGTTTGCGCGGGTCGGCGGGCGACCGAAAACCTATTTTCGACCATTTCGACGCGGAGTGCAATGACACCACGGTCCAGTCTCGACCCGGCCACGCAGGCCGCCTATGACGGCGGGATCTTCGCCAAGATTCTGCGCGAGGCGGCCGAGGATCGCCAACGGAAGCGGCAGGACGCGGCGGCACGCCCACCGTTGAGCGCGGCGGTATTCGTCGACGACGATGACTGTCGCAGCTCGGCGGAGTCGTTGGCGATCTCGAACATGCTGGAGAACGCGCCTGACGCTGAGACCGGCGCGGCGATGCTGCGCGAGGTGGCGCGGGCGCGATTACGCGAATCGATGCCGGCGTTCTGGATGCTCGAGGAGCTGGCCAACCCGGCGCTTGCGGCAACGCCGCGCACGAGGCAGCCGTCGCTTCCGCCACCGGTGGGCGACGGGCAGGACTGGCGCAAGCGACCTCGCAAACGGCGGGCCCCGACAGCACGGCCGCGCGTGGAACGTCCGGTTATGCGGCCGTTGGCGATGCTGGCCGCCGGCTGAGGCTGGACAGCGCACGTACTGTAACGGTATGGCGCTGCGCAACGTTCAACCCGACCTCCGAATACCGATCACGCTGCACCACAAGCAGCTGCAATTCGTCACCGCCAGCGAGCGGTTTCTCGCCGTCGTCACCGGCATCGGCTGGGGGAAGTCGTACGCGCTGTGCGTGCGGGCGGCGCTGGCGGCGTATGGAATCGTCGGCAAACGTCACATTCCGACGCCGAATACCGGCGTGATCACGGCGCCGACGTTCCCGATGCTGCGGGACGCGACGTTGACGACGTTCATGAGCCTCTTCGAGCCGCTTGTGGCCGACTTCAACAAAGCCGAGATGAAGGCGGTGCTGCACAACGGCTCGACGATCCTGTTCCGGTCGGCGTCGAACCCGGAAAAGCTGCGCGGGCCGAACATCAGCTGGTGGGCCGGCGACGAAGCGGCGTTGTACACGCGGATGGTCTTCCGCATCATGATCGGGCGCCTGCGCGAGAACGGGATCGCCGGCTACGCGTTCATCGCGACGACGCCCAAGGGGCGCGACTGGATTTATCAGCTGTGGGTGGCGGAGCCGGATAAGGATTATCGGCTGATACGCGGCCGAACGGCGGAGAACTATCACCTCGACGGCGGCTTCGTCGAGTCGCTGCAGCACGAATACACCGGCGACTTCCTGCGGCAGGAGCTGGAAGGCGAGTTCGTCGCCTTCGAAGGCTTGATCTATCCCGAGTTTGGCGAACACACGCACGTCTTCCGCGAGAGCGTAGGTCTGTCGAAGTTCAAGCAGATCGTCGCCGGCGTCGACTGGGGATTTGCCAACCCCGGCGTGATGCTGGTGGCGGGCGTTGACGCCGATGATAGGCTGTGGGTGCTGCATGAGGAATATCAGCGGCAGCAGCGGATCGAAGAGTGGGTGAGGATCGGCGTGGAATTGCGCGACCAATTCCGTGTTGAGACGTTCTACTGCGACCCGGCCGACCCGGACAACATCAACAAGATGGCCGAGGCCGGACTGCCGGCGCAGCCGGCGGACAATCGCGTTTTGCCCGGGCTGCAGGAAGTGCGGCGGCGACTGGTGCGGCGCGACTACGGCCGAGGGGTCGACGAGCCGGGGCTGATCGTCACCGGATCGGCGGCGAACCTGATCGCCGAGTTCGGGCAGTATCAGTGGATGACGAACCGCGACGGGCTGCGCGATCAGCCGCGCAAGGTGAACGATCATGCGGTCGATTCGTTACGCTATCTCTGTATGGGCGTGTCGGGCGGCGGATTGTTCAATTCGGGCGGATCGTTCAGCACGGACGGGCGCGACCAGCGCGACCGTGGCGGGTCGTTCAGCACGGACGGGCGCATGCGGCGCCGGAAGATTTCATGAAAGGGTGAGACATGGCCAGCGAACCGATGACCACCGGCGACGCCATCATCGACACGATTCGCAAGCTGCTGCCGAAGGGCATCGCCGGCGACGCGTGGTCGGTCGACAGCGCCATTCGCGCGCGGTCCGTCGCGCTGTACCGACGGTACCGGACGGCGACTTCGACGCGAATATGACGGAGGAAATGCGTCAGCAGCTGCGTATTCCCGAGGGCCGCGAACTGGGCGCAAACCACTGCGAACTGGTCATCTCGTCGATGACCGACCGGCTGACCGTGACCGGCATCGAGGGCGCGACGGCGGCGGCGACGGCGTGGCTGCGCGAGATCGCCGAGGACAACCGGCTCGATGGCTTCCAGATGAACGTACACGAGTCGGCGCTGTGCGACGGCGACACGTACGTCGCGGTGGTGTGGGACAACGAGAACGCGCGCATTTCGTGGGTGCAGGAACTGGCCTACGACGGCATCGAAGGCGTGATCGGGTTTCCGAAGGGGCGCAGCACGAGCGAACTGGCGGCGGCGATCAAGATCTGGCAGGAGACGACGGAGAAATTCGCCGACACGCTGCGCGTCAACCTGTACCTGCCGGACCGGATCTACCGCTACGTGCGCGGCGCCAACGAGGGCGGCTTGCGGGTTCTCGACGATGACGGCGGCAAGCCGCTGCCGTGGGTCGACAAGGCCGGCCGGCCGTTGGGCGTGCCGTTCGTGCACTTCGCCAACCGCCGGCGCGGACGCGGAGGGTTCGGGCTGTCCGAACTGCGCGGCGTGGTGCCGCAGCAGGATCAGCTCAACCGGACGACGCACAGTATCGCGATGACGACCGAACTGCTCGGTTTCCCGATCCGATGGGTGAAAGGCTGGCAGCCGGACGCCGGCATTGCGCCAGGGATGTTCATGGTGATGGCCGCGCCGAAGAAAGCCGAGAACGGCGCGATTCCGGCGGTGACGGAGCAGCAGGCCAAGCACATCGCCGCGATTCAGGTCGGCACGTTCGACCAAGCGGACGTGTCGCCGCTGCTGGACGCCTACCGCAACACGAAGACCGAGCTGGCCGAGACGACGCGCACGCCGTCGTCGCTGAGCGTGTCGGACGACGCGAGCGGTGAGTCACGCAAGGAGGCGGAGAAGGGGCTGCTCGGCAAGATCGCGCGGTTCCACGTGACGATCGGCAACTGTTGGGAGGACGTGGCGCGGCTGACGACACGTGTCTATGACGCGTTCTCGCCGCGATCGGCGCCGAAATCGAACCGGTGGACGACGCAGTGGCGGGCGGCGGAGCTGCGCAGCAACTCGGACGTACTGGCCGAAGCGCTGATCCTCGAAAAGCTGGCCGGCCTCAAGGAAGCGCTGGTCTACGCGGCGCGCGTGACGGGTTGGGACGCGCAGAAGATCGAGGAGCTGGTGGCGGAGCGGCAGGCGAGCGACGAAGCGTCGTTGAACCAGATGATGCAGCTCGCGCCGGGGTTCAGCGGCCGGCCGGCGGCGGTTCCGCAATTGAGCGCGCCGCAGCAGTCGACGGGCACGCCGGACGCACAGAACGGGGCGAACGGTGGCGGAGAGTCTTAGCGAGCTGCTGGCGCGGCTGCTCGACCGCCGCTATGAAGACGCGGCGAAACAAACGGTGCGGTCGGCAGCGTCGGCATTCGACACGGCGCGCGTTCGCGCGGCGCTGGCGGAATTCGAGGCCGAAGTGGAGCGCCTACGCCGGCTGAACCTGCCGCTTCAACCGGACAACCCGATCCTGCGCAACTTGACGGCGGAGATCGACGCGGCGGCGCGGGTGGCGGCCAACCGCATCGCTGACGGATCGGCGTCGGTGTCGTCGGCGGCACTGGCGGCGGCGGAGACGCTGCAGACGGCGCTACCGGCCGCGCTGGGCATCAGCGGGAGCGTGCTGACGGCGTGGAACGTGGTGAGCGCCGAGGCGCTGGCGCAGCTGGTGGCGTTTCAGAACGCGCCGGCATGGGCGGCCCGGCTGGCGCAGTTCGCGGGCGCGCCGACGGCGTTTATCAACCAGCTGATCCTGCGCGACTTCGCGGCAGGGCGCAACCCGCTGCGGACGGCGGCCGACGTGGCGCGGCTCGTCGACGCGCTGCCGCGATCGCAGGCGAACATCCTGCTGCGGACGCTGTTTCTGCAGACGTACAAGCACGCGACGGCGGCGGCACAGGCGGCCAATCGCGACATCATCCGGCGCGCCCGGCGGATGGCGACGCTCGACAACCGGGTCTGTCCGGTGTGCGTTGCGCTGCACGGCACCGAAATCCCCGTCGGCGAGCCGGTCGAGATGCACGAACAGTGCCGCTGCATTTCGGTGACGGACGTGATCGGCGGGAGTCTGGCATTCGGCCCGACGGGCGAGGAATGGCTGCGCGGGTTGGACGAACAATGGCAGCGGCACGTGCTGGGACCGGGCTATTGGGAGGCGTGGCAGGCCGGAGCGGTGCAGCTCGGGGACGTGGTGGGACGATACCGGGACGACCTGTACGGCGTGATGTTGACCCAACGGAGCCTGACGGAGATCCTCGGGCCGGCAGAAGCGCAGCGGTTCCATGCGGAGGCCCGGCGCTGGTACGGCGAGATCCGCGATCCGCGCGGCTTCCCGCAACCGTAAGCGCGGATAACCCAAACCGGTTGGGATAAACGGCGTGGCTTGACAGGCTTCGTACTGTTTGCGTGACAGCGGAGACAGGAGCACAACACCCCATGACAGACTTGACAGTAACGCCCGCGAACGTGGACGCCGGCACCGACGGACGGATCGGGCACGGCATCGCCGGCGAGGCGATCGACGCCGGCGAGGTGATCTACCTCGATCGCACCACAAACACGTACCTGCTGGCCGACGCTGACGCGGCGGCGTCGGCGAAGGCGGCAGGCGTGGCCGTCAGCAGCGCGGCGGCCGGGCAGGTCGTGGCGTTCCAGTCGGACGGGACGTATACGGCCGGCGCGACGACCGTGCAGGGCACGCCGTACTTCGTCAGCACCGGCGCTGGCGGCATCGCACCGTTCGCGGATCTCGGCAGCGGCGACTACGTCACCCTGTTCGGCTTCGGCGTGACCGGCAACAAGATCAAGCTGGCGATAAACGCGACCGGGCTGACGATCTAGCGACGTCGTCCTGGTCGTACAGATTGCGCCCCTGCGTGTCCCCCTCACGCAGGGGCTTTTTGCTGTCGGGCGGGGCGTGCTTGACAGGGTTTGTATCGTGTTGGGCAGACGGACACACCGACTCGGAGTCGTAAAAAACGTATGCCCCCTGAAGCGAACGACCCACAGAAGCCCGATGCTGGCGGTGAAACGCCGCAGCCGGATCATACCGATGCCGCTCCACCCTCGTCTGCGGAGACGCAAAAACCCGAGGAGCAGGCCGTACCGTATGACCGCTTCAAGAAGGTCAACGACGCGAAGAACGCATTGGAAAAGCGCATTGCCGATCTGGAGAAGGCCGCAAACGAGCGCACCCAGGCCGAGGCGGAAGCGCAGCGCAAGGCAGACGAGGAAAAGGGCGAGTTCAAGAAGCTCTATGAAACCTCGCAGGCCGAGCTGGCGAAGTTGAAGCCGGCTGCCCAACGGGCGGCGGAGTACGAAAAAGCGTTTGCGGGGATGCTCGCGGCGCGGCTGGAACGGGTGCCGGACCACATCAAGACGCTGCTGGAGACGATGGATCCGCTGGCGGCGCTGACGTGGCTGGACAGCAATGCGGACGCGCTCTCGCCGCGGATCGCGCCGGACACGGACGCGGGCCGCACGGGTGAGCGCGGCACACAGAAAAACAAGGTAACGCTGCCGAAGAAGAGCTGGTAGCGCACAAGGGACGGAGAGTTCCAAATGGCAGACATCGTAAGGACGAAGGCACAGATCGCGGTGGTCTTCCCGAGCAAGGCGGTGATCTTCTCCGCCGTGGCGGGCGCGGCCATCGAGGCGGGTCAGCCGGTGTACTTCGATACGACCACGAAAAAGGTCCTGCTGTCGGACGCCAACGGCTCCGGCACGACCAAGATTCACGGGATCGCACTCGAAGACGCGGCGGCGGGCGCGGCGGTCGGCATCCTGAAGGAAGGGCACGTGTACGGGTACACGGTGTCCGGGGACGTCGGTTCGTTCGCGTACGTGAGCGACACGGTCGGCGAGCTGGCCGACGCGGCAGGCACGGCGGTGCTTCCGGTCGGGATGGTGGTCCCGCTGACGGACGTGCCGACACTGACGAAGGTGCTGTACGTCGACATCCCGTGGACGTTCCGCATCGTGGTCGACACGATCGAGTAGTCGGCTGCGGCCAGAGACGAGGACTGAGACATGGGAATCATTGCAGGACTTTTGGGGTTGCCGGACGGCGACCGCAAGTTCGGACAGACGGTCGGGCAGCGCGTGGTCTTCGAGGCGGCACAGGAGTACGTGCGCGCGATCGAAGAGGAAGCGGCGCAGTTCCGTTCGTTTTTCGTGCAGGAGCGGACCAGCGAGTTCAAGCGCCGGTACAAGCTGCCGGGCGGCGGCTTCCTGCAGGAGCGGAGCCAGCAGACCGAAGCCGCGGCGGTCAAGCCGTACGGCGAATGGGACGTCGCGTTCCCCCTGTGGGATCGCGGCTCGCAGCTGGCATGGACCGACATCGAATTCGCGTACATGACGCCGAACAGTCTCGACAACTATCTCGAGACGATCCGCGTGCAGTACATGAACACGCTGCGGCGCGACATCCTGAGCGCGATGTTCGACTCGACGGCGCGCACGTTCCTCGACAAGCAGCACGGCAGCTTGTCGATTCAGCCGCTGGCCAACGGCGACTCGGTGGTGTATCCGCCGGTGCTGGGGTCGTCGGCTGAGGCGACGGAATCGCACTACATCGAGACGAACTACGCGACGGCATCGATGAGCGACACGAACAACCCGTACAAGGCGGCGCGCGAAGAGCTGGAAGAGCACTTCGGGATGCCGACCGGGTTCGGGAACATCGTGGCGCTGATCAACAACGCGGAGCTGTCCAAGAGCCAGGCGTTGACCGACTGGTTCGACGTCGAGGACATGGGCGTGCGCTACGGCAACGACTCGGACCTGGCGCTGCTGGGGCCGATGTCGCCGGGGCGGCGCGTGGGGCGCGTGAGCGGGGTGTGGGCGTCGGTGTATCCGTGGATCCCGGCGACCTACATGGTGTTCGTCGACGCCGATCAGCCCAAGCCGCTGATCGAGCGCGTGGACCCGGCGGACACGGGCATCACGCCCGGGCTGAACCTGGTCAGCGAGAGCGACCGCTACCCGATGCAGATGAGCCACTACCGCGCCCGCTACGGGTTCGGCGCAGGCAACCGTCTGAACGGCGTGGTGCTCGAGCTGAACACCGGCGGCAGCTACACCGTGCCGGCCGCGTACGACCTCTAGTCGTACGCTAGCGAAGCGAGGTTGACGATGGCAAGCAAAGTCGCGGTGCGCATCCAGGAACTGGAAGCGCAGAAGAAACAGGCAGAGGCGGCGGAAACCACCGCCGGCGACGTGAGCGACGTGAAGGCGATGGTCGCGACGTTGGCGGAGGCGTTCGACGCCCTGCAGAACATGGTGCTACGAATCGCCGCGGCCGTCGGCGTCGAGGACATTGGGGAAATTCCCCAGTCTGGCGGCGCCGACACGAAGGCCAAGGCGAAGAAATAGGGCGGCGGCGCGATGAGCTTTTCGTTCGGCGAGGACCTGAGCAACGACCTCGACTGGGTGCGCTTCAAGATCGGCGACACGGTCGCGGACGAAGCGTACCTGTCGGACGCGCTCATCGCGTCGCTGCTCGCCACCAGCGCCAGCAAACAGCACGCGGCGATCGCGGCCGTGCAGTACGTCCTCACGCAGTTCAGCCGGCCGGACTTCAAGGCCGACTGGCTGGAAGTGAAGCGATCGACGGCGGAGGCGAGCTTTCGGCGCGTGCTGACGCGGCTGGAGTCGGAATTCGGTTTCGACGTGCCGGGCGATGACGGCGGGTTGAGCGGCTCGAACGTGATGACGTACCGGGTCGACAGCGCGCAGACCAGCGCACCGGACTTCACGGAAGGACGGCCGTAATGCCGTTGGTGGACGCGCAGACGCTGGCCAGCATCCGGCGGTTCAGCCGCAAGGCGTTGAACGAGACCTGTACGATCCGGCGCCGGTTTTCCGGCTCGGACGACGGGTACCGGCGCGGCGGGCATCAGACGATCGCAGAGGGCGTGGCGTGCCGGCTGATGGCCGAACGCGAGCGCGACTCGCGCGGAATGGTGGCCGAGCGCGAAGCCGGGCGCACGTTCTGGCGGATGGCGGTTGCGCAGGACGCCGACCTGCAGGACGGGGACGACGTGACGGTCGCCGGCGTGCGGTACACGGTGGTGCAGCTGTACGACGCGAACACGGATGCCGTGTTCCGCAGCGCGCGGTTGGCCCGTATCGAGGAGCCGACGGCATGAGCGACTTCCGCATCCGGATCGACTTCGACGGCATCCCGGCGCACATGGCGCAGATGGACCGCGCGGCGGAAAACGCCGTGAGCGCGGTGGCCGAGTACCTGAGCGGCGAAATCACGACCTCGGTGCAGCGGCGCAGCGCCAGCAGCGGGCCGGTGATGCGGTATCAGCCGAAGCGCGTGGTGTTCCCGGCGGCCGCGGGCCAGCCACCGAACACGGACACGGGCAACCTGGTGGCGTCGGTGCAGGTCGAGCCGGCGGGCCGGATGAGGCGGCGAGTGGTGATCGGCGCGGAATACGCCGAGGCGCTGGAGTTCGGCGGGCATCCGTTCGTCGGTCCGGCGGCCGAGCGCACGCAGCGGCAGGCGCCGCGGATCGTGCAGGCGATCATGTCGCAGCTGGCGGACTGACGCGATGGTGCTGCCGGTCGGGACTCAGGAGGCGTTTGAAGAGGCGCTGCGCACTGTGGCGCTGGCCGACGACGCCTTGAACAGCGCGATCGGCGGGCGGGTGTACATCGACATCGCGCCGTCGGACGCGCCGACGCCGTACCTGATCATCTCGTGGTACCGGTGGCGCAACGAGAACCACCGCACGCTGGCGCCGGAGATCGACGCGGTGGCGAACATCCGGGCGGTGGTCGACACCGACCGCGATGGCGACCGGCTGGCGGTGCGGCTGGGCGACCGGATCGAAGCGGTGTTTGACCGCTGCACGTTGACAGTAGAGAACGGCTGGGGGGTGCACTGGTGCCGTCAGACGACGCGCATCCGCATTCCCGAGCTGGTGGATCGACGGAGTTACAACAGCGCCGGCGGACTGTACGAAATCGGCGCGATCAACGCGAGTTAGGAGGGGTATCCGATGCCCGCAACTGAAATTCAAGATGTCGTCAGCGATCGCAGTTACTACCTGTGGACTCCCACAGGCGAGAGCGGTCTGACGCTGGCGGAGTACGTGCAGGACTTCGACTGGGGTTCGGACTCGAACACCGAGATGAACACGTCGGCGGCGTTTCTGCTCGAGACCGAGCAGTACATCCGCGGCAAGATCGCGCCGAAGATGACGCTGGCGTACCGCGACAGCGTCGGGGGCGCGGCGGTGCGGGAGGCGCTGCTGGAGAAGACCAAGGGCATCCTCATCGAGGGGCCGGAGGGCAACGCGGCCGGCAAGCCGAAGTACGGCGCGATGCTGCAGGTCAAGAAGGCCAACGCGCCGCGCAAGCTGGGGAAGCTGCTGGTCATCACGATCGAGTTCGTGAACATCGGGTCGGACTGGGTGTATCACCCTTCGTACGGCGACACGTTCTAAGGCGCTGGGCGCGGTGACACGCGCCCGCGCTCGTTTATCAAACGGAGAGACAGGCAGAGATGGCGAAAAACGCGGTCAGCGCAAGCGAATTGACGTTCGACCTGACGAAGATGGCGGCGGCGGACTTTCCGCGGCTGAGCACGCACACAGCGCGCGCGGCGATCTCGGTGCTGCCGAAGATCGTCGTCCAGTGCCCGTGGGGCGACCCGGCGGACATCGCGACGTGGGCGGGCAAGGTGCCGACGCGGGCGCTGGCCGGGGTGATGCAGCAGCTGCACCTCGAGGCCAAGCGGGTGCGCGTGGAACCGACGGGCTGGACGTTCAACTTCGCGGCGCTGGTGGTCGACGACCTGGACACCTTAGATGCGGCGTTTTTGCGCGGGCAGGTGCGGGACGGGGCGCGCATGATCGCCAAGTACGCGATCGGGATGCCGACGGGGCTGCTGGAACGGACGCGGCCGGCGGTGCTGAAGCGGCTGGGCGAGGACGGGCAGGAGGCGGCGCCGGAGGGCGATTCGCTGGCGGCGCGCGACGTGCTCGAGCTGACGTACTACCCGGAGTTCATCCCGCTGCTGCAGAAGGCGCGCGAGGAGGCCCACGAGGAGTTCCGGGCCGGGTTTCTCGGAGCGATTGTATCAACACCTGTCTCATCCGACGGATGAAAAACACCGCCTGCCGGACGCCGAGCACCGGACGTGGCTGACGCTGCGGCTGTGCCAGATGTTCCGGGGTTGGACATGGGAATACGCGGAAACGCTGCTTGAACAGCGGCCGAGCGTGGTCGCGCGGATCTTCGACGCCATCGAGGTGCAGAACACCTTGAACGGCACGCGCGCGGACATGAAGCTGTCGCCGTTCGATTGGTGGCCGTGATCCCGTAACGAGACGGCTGTATGGCTACGATCCAAGAACTGAGCGTACTGGTCGGCGCCGATCTTTCGGGCTACCAGCGCGGGATGCAGAGCGTACGCGACGGGTCGCGCAGCGCGGCGCAGGCGGGCGGGCTGTCGCTGGACGGCATGAGCCGGGCGCTGGACCGGGTCGGCGACCGCGCGAGCAAGCTGGCGGGGAACCTGGCCGGGGTGTTTCTGCCGGCCGGTGCGGCGCTGGGCTGGGGCATCAGCGTGGCGAGCGACTTCGAGTCGACGCTGACCGAGATCGAGGTGCGCGCCGGGCTGACGGCCGAGGGCATCGACGACATCCGCGAGGCCTCTCTGGCGTTGGGCGCGGATACGGCGTTCAGCGCGCAGCAGGCGGCGGACGCGTACCTTGCAGCTGCTGACCAGCGGGTCGACGGTAGAGGAAGCGCTGGCGACGCTGCCGAGCGTGCTGGACGCGGCGGCGGCGTCGGGCGAGGATCTTGGCCAGACGGCGGATGTCATCACGGACATCATGGCGGCGTTCCAGCTGTCGGCGGGCGTATTCGAGGATGGCAGCAGTTATTCGCAGATGGTCGTCGACGCGCTGGCGCAGGCGGCCGGCGCGTCGAGCGCGACGATGGGCAGCCTCGGCGAAGGGTTCGCCAACGTGGGCGGGCAGGCGCGGGCGTTCGGGCTGAGCGTCGAAGAGACATCCGCGATTCTGGCGATCTTCAGCGAGAACGGCATCAAGGGCGCGGAGGCGGGGACGGCGCTGCGCTCGATGCTGACGAACATGACGCGCGAGACGGCGGACGTCAAGGCCGCCTGGAATTCGCTCGGCACGAGCATGTACGACCAGGCCGGCAACATCCGGCCGCTGCAAGACGTGCTCGAGGACATCCGGCTGGGGCTGGACGGCAAGACCGAGCAACAGCAGAACCAAATCCTGCAGGACCTGGCCGGCACGTACGGCATTTTGGGCCTGCGGGCGGCGCTGGGCGCGGTGTCGATCGACGAGATGCTGGCCAAGATGCACGAGTCGGCGACGGCGAGCGAAGTGGCCGACGCGCGGATGGACACGTTCAGCGGCACGGTGGACAGCCTGAAGGGGTCGATCGAGACGTTCATGATCACGGCCGGGACGCCGTTCATCGAAAACGTGCTGCAGCCGATTGCGAGCGGGCTGACGGACGCGGTGAACAAGGTCACGGAGTGGGCGGACGAAAACCCGGAGCTGGTCAGCTCGATCATGGGGCTGGTGCTGGCTGGCGCGATTGCGGTGCCGGTGCTGTGGGGGATGAGCGCCGTCGCGCGGGCGGTTTCGAGCGGGATCGGACTGATTTCGGGGGCAGCGGCGCTGCTCGGCGGGCCGGCTACGGCGCTGATCCTGCTGGCCGCGGGGGCGTTCATCGTACTAAACGCACAGGTTGGCGAGGGCGTAACGGTGTTCGACGTGCTGATGGTGGCCGTCAACTCGGTCATGGACGACATCAAGCGGCGTTTCGACATCGCCCGACTGGACATCGCGATTTGGGCGGCGGACCTCAAAGCGCGCTTCGCCGACCTCGTCAACAATCCCGACGAAGCGATGCGCATACGGGTCGAAGAACTGACGCCGCTGGTCAACGAGCGTGCGCTGTACGGTGTCGGCGATCAGATCTACAGCCAGTTGCAGCAGCAGATGGACGAATCCATCGCGACGGGCGATCCGTTCACGATTACGCCGGATCTCGCGGTTCAGATCACACAGGACCCGAACACGCTGGCGACCAAGCTGGGTTACGACACGCGGCTGCTGCTTGTCGGGGCGTGGAACCGGGCTAGCGAACAGGGCGACCTCGACTTCCTGAAAGACGCGGCGCCGCTGATGATCAGCCTGGCCAACTTGAACCTGCTGCCGGACGAACTCGGCGACGTCGACATGACGCGGATGCGGTCGGTGATGGCGGCGATGTTCACCGAGGCGCTGTCGGACATGGGCGGAACGGTCCTGAAGCCGGTCGGCGAATGGGACATGAACGTCCAGAACATGCGGCTGAACCTGCTGAACCTGGGAGCCGACCCGGCGATGATTCAGGCGGAGATCGACGCGGCGCGGGTGACGGCCGCTCTTCAGCTGGCCGTGGCTCCGAACGGGTCGGTTGATCTAACGATTCCGGTTGCGATACAGGCGGTGCCGGGGACGGACCAAGTCGAGACAATATCGCTGGAGTCGTTCTTCAGCAATATGCAGCTTCAGCCGGGGATGCTGGAGACGTTCACAGCCAACGCGACGACCGAGATCCGGCGCGCGCTTACGGATGCGCTGATCGCGGCGCAGACCAGCGGAGACGGCGCGGCATACGATCTGCTGGCGACGGTGGCGGTGGAGATGGGGATTCAGCTCGACAGCGTGGCGAATACGGCGGCGCTGAACACGGCACTCGAAGAGAACGAACTCGGCGTCGTTCAGATGTACGTCGACGTCCTGCCGCAGATCAACATCGACGCCGACACGCTGACACCGATTGTCGTCCAACGGCTGACCGAGGCGATCACGAACCGTAATTATGAGGCGATCGACGTCCTGACGCCCCTGGCGGTGGCTCTGGGAATCGACGTGGAGGCGATCCGGCGCGACGCGGCGAGTCAGATCACGACGGCGATCGAAACGGCCACGCCGACGCCGGTTGACGCGGATCTGGCCACCACGGCAATCATCAACGGGCCGGACGTGGTGTCGCAGGTGACGACCGCCATACAGGCGCAGAACTACGACACGACGGTAACGTCGAACGTGACCGTTCTGGTCAATGAGTTTTACGAGAACAACCCGGAGTTCGGAGACCGACGCCGCGGATAGCTGCCCGGACCCGGACGGGAGCAACGCGTGGGGGTTGGAGCGAGTGCCGTTTGACGGGTACGTGTCGGAGCTGCACGAGGACGAAGCGGTGTTGACGGCGCCCGAGGCGGCGGTGTGGCGGCGGATGAAGGCCGGCGGGTTCGCGATGGCGGGCAGCGGGCACGGCGCGCCGCTGACGAACATCGGGCAGGTGAACATCTCGACGTATGGCGAGGCGCCGGACGAGCTGGCGCGGCTGGTGGCGCGGCGGTTCCGCGATCAGAGCATTGGCGGCGGGATGTTCGGAGGGTAGGGCATGACGGCACCGACATTTGAAATTCTGATCAACTGGACGGCGGCGGAGGGGTTCCACCGCGAGGCGCGGCCGGGTGACGCGGTGAATTTGTTCCCGGCGACGTTTCCGAACTACGAAGCGATCAGCGGCGCGACGCTGTTCGTCAGCCGTTTGCCGCACACACGGACAGACCGGATGCGGTACGGCCGGAGCGATTATCTTCAGGTGTTGACAACGGCCGGCAATCCGAACGCAGGCGTGACGCTGGGCAAGAACGGAGTGACGTACTCGCTGGGGGCGCAAGCTGCAGGGACGTACAGCGGTGTCGTGTGGGTGCGGCACGTGATCAGCAGCGCCACGAGCATGCTGCTGCGGCTGCGGA
Organism: Candidatus Flexicrinis affinis; assembly: GCA_016716525.1. Taxonomy (NCBI): domain Bacteria; kingdom Bacillati; phylum Chloroflexota; class Anaerolineae; order Aggregatilineales; family Candidatus Flexifilaceae; genus Candidatus Flexicrinis; species Candidatus Flexicrinis affinis. The sequence goes on along the minus strand of JADJWE010000001.1, from coordinate 1,578,697 downwards.
GCAGCGCCGGGATTCTGGCGACGACGACGTTCACGTCTTCTGCGGAATGGCAGCGGGTGGCGGTGACGGGCGTGCTGGGCAGCAGCCTGCCGCTGTACCTCGAAGTGGTCAAGAACGGCGCCGCGGTGAACCTCAATTTCGACATCGCCGGCGAGATGATCGTGGCCGGCGGGACGGCGCCGGCCGGGTTCAACAACGGGGCGCTGACGCGGTACGACAACGTGACGGCGTGGGCGAAGGCGGCGACGTGGAACTGTGGGTTCCGGCAGCAGTACCGGCACGTGTCGGACGTAGGGCGGGCGTCGTTCCTGCTGCGGGACGACGACGGGATCTTCTCGCCGGAGCGGACGGATTCGCCGCTGTACGGGTCGCTGCTGCCCGGGCGGTTCGTGGCGGTGGTTGGGGCGGACGCGGTGCTGAGCGACGACGTCGTGATGTGGTGGGGAATCACGCAGGGGTTCCGGCCGAACGCGGACGTCGGCGAGGTGGCGGAGTGCCGGATCGAAGCGGTCGACCTGCGCGGCATGGCGCATGGAAAAACGATTCGCGCGCCGCTGCAGATCGACAAGACGGCGCACCAGATCATCTGGACTGTAAACTCGCTGCTGCAGCTGCCGGCCGGGGAGCTGGACGCCGGGCAACCGCTGCCACCCTCGGAGTATTGGGAGGAAGTCTACCCGTACGGGCTGGACGCGGCGAACAAAGACGAGGCGGACGCAATACGCATCATCGCCGACTGCGCCGGGGCAGTGCAGGGGAAATTTCTGTACAACGCGCGGCAGTTCTACACCAACGACTACACGTTCAAGTTCGTGCACGACCTGACGACGTCGTCGATCGGAATCGCGCTGGATTCGAGCCGGCTGCAGCCGGGAACGCGCTACCAGTTCGGCGAGTCGATCGTGAACGATTCGACGGTGGTGGCGCGCAAGCGGAAGATCAGCACGGCGACGAACAAGGTGCTGTACGACATCGAAGAGGCGATTACGCTGGAACCGAACGAGACGCAGGTACTGCGGGCGCGGTTCAAGGACAACGACCTCGAAGACGACAAGACCGTTTCCGGCACCGACATCTACCTCGAATACACGGCGGACGCCGGCGTGACGGCGACGCTCACCGAAGAGTACGCGAGCGCGGCGGACGTGACGATCGTGAACGGCACGAGCGCCGAGAAAACGGTGTCGGCGCTGAAGATTCGCGGCAAGAAACTGACGTCATGGGCGGAGACGGAGCACCGCGCGACGGACGCGACGTCGCTGGACGTTCACGGCGTGCGGGCGGAGCTGCTGGACTACCGGCTGCCGCAGAACCGCAAGCTGGCGCAGCGGACGGCAGATTATCGGGTTGGGCGGTTCGGGACGGCGTTCGGGGAGATCACGAGCGTGACGCTAAAGACGCTCGAGGGCGACGACGACCTGCGCGCGGCGATGCTCGAGATGGGCGTGTTCGACACGGTGTCGATCGACGTGAGCGCGCGCAACGGGCACAGCGCCAATTACACGATCGTTGGCGAAGAGCACCGGCTCGACAGCGGGCTGGGGGCGTGGACAGTGACGTGGACGGTGGAAAAGATTCACCCGTTCACGATCCTCGACGATGCGGTGTACGGGGAACTCGACGCGGGGAACGTGCTGAGCTTTTACTAGGGCCCTCACCCCCTGCCCCTCTCCCTCAGGGAGAGGGGGAGAACAGCCCTCACCCCTGGCCCCTCTCCCGGAGGAGAGGGGGGAATAGCACCGGGAGAGGCGGCGGGTGGGGCTGTGGGGCGGCGGGTGGTTGACGCGGGACATACACTGTCGGCAGTGAAAGGGGCGCTGGATGGCGTATACGGACAAGACATGGGCGGCAAACGAGGCGCTGACGGCGAGCGGGTTCAACACGTACCTACGCGACGCGCTGCGGCATCTGGCCGAACCGGACCGCGAGGTGATCAACATCACAAGCGGCACGAACTACACGACCACCTCGACGTCGTTCGCGGACGTGAACACGACGGACTATCAGGTCGATTTGACGCCGTCGATCGGGAGCGGGCAGACGTGCGACATTCTGGTGGGCGGGATGTTCGCTATACGCTGCAGCGGCGATGCGACGCCGGCGATTATCCATTTCGATCTCATGGTCAACGGGGTGAGCGTTTCTGGCGCAAACGGGATCTTCTTCGTAGAGGGGGCCACGAACCAGATATTCCCCGTGACGCTGAACTACCTGCTACAGGGGCAAGACAACAGCGCCAAGGCGATCAAGCTGCGCTGGAAAACGTCCGACGGGGCGCGCACGGCGACGCTGTACACGCAGAGCGGCGGGACGCGGCAGGCACGGAGCCAGTTCTGGGCGCGGGTGCTGTGATGTGCGGGGCCATCCGAGGGGCGCGGTGATGTCGTTGGCGGGTATGACGGCGGTGCTGCTGCTGTTGGCGCTGATGGTGTCGCCGGCGCCGGTCGCGGCGCAGGATGCGGGAGCGATCAAGGCGGCGCAGGACGCGGGCGTGGCGATCGTGGCGCTGGGGGGCGGGATCGTCGGGCTGCGGTACCTGCACCTGATCATCCGCGACATCGGAAAGAGCTCGCAGTACGCCATCAACGCGGCGGGGAAGTGGATCGACGAATTGTCGAACCGGTCGAACAAGCAGGCCGGCGAAATCAAACAACTGCGTGGGCGCGTGTCATCGGAGCACGTGCGGACGCGGCGGGACGTAGCGAGGCTGGGAACGGCCATGTCGGCAGACAAAGAGGAAAACGCGCAGATCCGCAGCGACGTGCGCGAGCTGATCGACAAAGTGGAGCCGGTGTTGGGCGTCATCAACGTCATCCGGCTGGAGATCGAGGCGGGCAAGGCGAAGGACCGCAGCCAGGACGCGGAAAACGCGAGCGTGCTGCAGTCGGTCGAACAGATCCGCACCGGATTGGAAGAACTCAAGTCGTTGGTCGAGAAAGGATATCCGCATGTTTCACGTGAAGCTGAACCGATGGGCGGCGCTGCTGCCGATTCTGCTGGTGCTGGTGCTGATGGCGGGGGCGGTGACGGCGGCGCAAGCGCCCCTGAACCCCTCTCCCCCGGCCCCTCTCCCTCAGGGCGAGGGGAATCAAGCGGCGGTGTTGGTGCTGCCGGAGGCGACGGGGGAACCGAGCGGGCCGGTTGATCCGCCCGGGGACGCAGGCGGTGACGACGCCGTCAACAGCGCGCTGCCGGCGCTCGTCAACTTCTTCGTGACGAGCACGCAGACGCTCTACACCGAGTTCACGACCTGGATTCAGACGCGCGACCTGTTTACCTACGCCGCGGTCGCGGTGTTCGCCATCCTGCTGGTGTTGATTACACGCAACCAGACGCCGAACAGTGCGCTGAAGCCGATGCTGGATACCGCGCGGGCGATTTCGACCGACCTGGTGGCGGCGCTGGAACGGGAGGCGGAACGACGTTACGAGCTGGCGAAGGGCACCCCGCAGGGGTATGACGACGCGTTCTACCAGTTCTTGATGACGGTGATGCGCGACGTGCGGACGAAGATGGACGAGCAGCCGCCGAGTACGCCGGCGCCGCCCGAAGACGCGGAGGGATAGGGGATGGCGGACAAAAAGAAGAAGAGCGAGGAAGCCCTCACCTCAGAAACCCTCACCCCTGACCCCTCTGTCTTGACGGCGCAAGTGACGCACGTCGCTCCCTCAGGGAGAGGGGAAGCGGACGCTCTGGACGGTGGGGAAATTCCCCAGGTAGACCCCTCACCCCCGGCCCTGCAGGAACCTCACCCCCAGCCCCTCTCCACATTGGGGAGGGGAGAAGACGATGCCGGTGGGGATGTCGTCGAGGACGTGGCGGCGCGGGACATCCGCACCGATGCGTTTCTGGTGTTGGTGGTGCGGCCGAGCGGGGCGACGGGTTTCCGGCTGGGGACGATGGAACCGCGCGACGTTGTGTCGGTGAGCGGCGACCTGACGGAAGACGCCGGCGGGCTGATCGCGTGGTTTGCCAACCTGCCGGGCGAAGCGCGATTCCGTGATGGCTCGCGGGTGGTGGTGCGCTACAACGAGTCGGACGAACTGGTCGCCGAGGTGTTGTGATGGCCGTCGCCGGCGTCAACGTAGATCCGCGGTTTCCGAACGGACGGCCGCCAGCGAGCCTGCTGGCCGACAACGGCATCGGCTGGGCGCGGTTTTCGTACCGGGTGAGCCTCGGGGCCGGGACGACCGACCTCGGCGAGGCACACGGCGTGTACGGGCCGTACCTCGATGCACTTGCCCGGGCGCGCGTGCAGCCGATCGTGACGCTGACGCATGAGGCCTGGGGCGAGGCGCAGGGGTTCGACTGGGGCCGGATGAACCTGGCGGACTGGGCGCGGCTGATCAACGGGTACGTCGAGATGGCGCGGCGGATCGCGCAGCTGTACGGCGGCCGCGGCATGACTTACCAGATCTGGAACGAACCGGATCAGGCCAGCGAGGCGGCGGTAGGCATGCCGCCGATCACGTACGGGGCGCTGTTCAGCCGGGCGCGCGGGGCGATTCGCGGCGTGGACAGCACGGCGAAGGTCATCACGGCGGGGTTCGTGAGCGGGCCGGTGGCCGGGCCGGCGTACTTCAAGGCTACGGGGGTCGGTCCGGCGACCGACGGCGTGGCATTTCACCCGTATCTGGCGCAAGCGGCGGGTTACGGCACGTCGCCGTCGTTCGGCGATCAGATTGCCGCGTGGGATCGTGCGACGAGTCAGCCGCTGTATATCACCGAGTGGGGCATGCCGGGCGAATACTCGGCTAGCGATGCTCAGCTCGCGGCGTATGCACGCGAGTGTCTGTCTCAAGCGGTGGGGGCGCGGGCCGCGGTGTGGGCGCGGGCGGCGGTGTGGTTCGCATGGGCCGACGGGATGCACACGAGCGTGGGCGTGGTACGGCACGACGGGACGATCCGCGAAAATCTGCTGACGGCGCTGCGGGCCGACGGCGGGACGGAAACGCGACCCGGGCTGGCACGTGGCCGGTACCGGCTGGACTATCCGGGGAAGCGGATCAACGTGCGGCAGGACGCGAACCTCGGCGCCCCGGTGCTGACGCGGGTGTCGCACGGCGAGTCGGTGTTCGTGCTGCAGGACGACGGCGCATACGACGGGACGTACGTGTGGCAGACGGTAGAGACGGCCGGCGGGATTGTCGGAAAGATGGCGACGATTGGCGGGGCGTGGAAGCTCGCGCCGTCGTCTGCCGAGCAAGACGCCCGGACGCTGCTCGAAGGCGCCAAGGCGATGATCGACGAAGCACTCGCAAAACTCTAGGAGGGGTAGGACATGGCAGCGTTGAACGGGTTAACAGTGAGCCTCGATCCCGGGGTGAAGCACAGCATCGACATCACCGGGTCCGACGGGAGCGCGGGCGCGACGGTGACGTACGCGGTGACGCGCGGGTACGCAGCGGGGCGCGTGGTGGTGACGGTGGACGACGCGCAGCCGGGGACGATCAACGTGCTGCTGACCGATTCGGAGTCGGATGAAGATTACGTCGACCTCGACGGGGACAACAGCGGGGCGCCGCGCGTGGTGCGGTTGGGGCTGCCGATGACGGACAAGACCGGGGCGGCGATCGACGGGCAGTACATGCACGCGCTGTTTGGCGGGCAACTGCTGGTGCTGACGATCAGCGGCGGGAATGCGCAGGTGGACGCGGTGACGGTGAAGTTCGACCTGATCGCGGCGCACTAGGGACGGAAGGGCGGCAGACATGGCACGCAGAGGCATCTCGACGGCGGCGAAGCTGCTGCTTTTGCATAGGCGCGGCGGGGGCGGGGCGGCGTTCGTGCCGACCGACATCAGCGGGCTGGCGTTGTGGTTAGACGCCAGCGACAGCACGACGTTGTTTCAGGACAGCGCAGGCACGACGCCTGCGACGGCGAATGACGACGTGATTGGCCGGTGGGCGGACAAAAGCGGGAACGGCAACCACGCGACGCAGGAGACGACGGCAAATAAGCCGCTGCTGAAGACGGCGGTACAGAACGGGTTAAACACGGTGCGCGGAGACGGCACGGATGACTCGCTCTCATTTACAGGAAGCGGGCTGGCGTTGTTTCAAAACGTCGCCTATGCCTATACGTTCATAGTCGTAGATGCCAACTCGACATCGGGCCAGAAGGTGGCGTTTGCATTTGGATACCACATTACAAACGGCGCGCGATACTACATCGAAGACGGATTGTCCGCGAACAAATGGGATTGGCGAGGGCGGCGGTTAGACGGCGATTCTGCGACGGTTGCGTATTCCGGCACCAATCACGGCGGTGTACCCGTGCTTCTCACAGCGGCGGTAGCATTTGCCAGCGGTTCGGCGGTGTTGCGCCAAAACGGGACACAGGTGGGAACAGCCACGCCGTCGACAGGCAGTACAAGCAACACCGCGTCATTCGCGGCGCGGTTGTTTGCTGCGGATAATGGGGCGTTTTTTAGCCCGGCAGACATCGCTGAGGTATTAGTCTATACGCCGTCAAGCGCAATGAGCGCAGATGACATTACGGCAGTTGAAGCGTACCTAAACGCGAAATGGGCGGTGTATTGATGAGCGACTGGACACGACGCGCGACATTGATCTATCCCGTAGCGGCGTTTGATAACGCCCGCAAGGACGCCTGCGCCAACGCCTTCGTGGTGGCCGGGCTGGAGACGTTCGCCAACGAACGGCTGATGTTCGACAAGGCCGCGCCGGTGAGCACCGACTACGGCCTGACACAGACCCACGCGGCGATTAGTTCACAGTTGACCCCGGCGGTGGCGAGTGCGCTGGTCACGGCGCTAGCCGGGGTTAGCGGCTTGTGGTATCTGCTCGACGCGGAGACGGGCGACCTGATCGACACCAACGACCCGGCGAAGACGGGCGGGAAGGGCTTGCAGTGGGAGCCGGACATCGACGTGATCGCTCCTGAAGTATTGGAATATCAGGGGGCGCTTTACGAGGTCATCACGTCTCACACGACACAGATTGATTGGCCTCCTGCCGATACGGGGCAATACAAGGCCGCGCGGACGCTGTTCAGGCGGTATCGCGCGCCGGGTGAAGTCACCGAATGGGTACAGCCTATCGGCAGCGTCGACGCTTTCCCCCCCGGCGCACGGGTAACGCACAACGACAAGACGTGGCGCAACGGTCTGGAAATTCCGAACGTCTGGGAACCGGGAACGTTTCAATCCGGCTGGATTGACGAAAGTGCGCCACAGGTTGGCGAATGGTCGGGCGCGGGTGTGCAGTATATCGGCTTCCTCAACGACCCCGCCAATGCGTCGTTTGTGACGCGGAACGGTAATGTATATCGCTGTCAGCAGACGCACACCAGTCAACCGGCGTGGGCACCTGATGCGCCGGGCATGACGGCGATCTGGATACTCGCACCGTGACCGACCCCGCGCCGTCGTACCTGCGCCTACTCGCGGAACTTATCGCGCTGGTCGTGCTGGTCTACTACGGCCTGAACGTGGCGGATGCGGCGGCGGAGCGCCCGTTTGCGTGCCTCGGAGACGTGGACGGCGCGAGCGCGATACGCATCACGAATACGGCGCGCGAGACGGTGACGCCCGACGAACTGGCCGCGCTGTGGGCGCTGGAAGGCGAAAGCCTGTGGGTGGGGTACGAGCGCGGCGGTTGGTCGGAACGGGCGGCGATACGGGGCGAAACGGTGTTCTATGACGGGCTGAAGGACGGCGCGCGCTGGTGGGCGCTGGTGAAGGTCGGGGCAGCGTACAGCGTCGTGTACGTGTTCGCCAACACCGAACGGTACGCCGATGTCAACGGCGACCACTACGGGCATCACCCGTGCGGCGGGTGGGAGATTGCGCGGTGATACGTGTTCGCCATGTCACGCAGCTCGATCAGGGCGTCGCCAACATGTGTTTCCAGGCGGAGTTTGCGCAGGGATGGGAGTGGGTATCGGGCGAACAACTGCGGGCCATCGACGTGGCACGCGCGACGAACACGGCGGACGGTACGTTCACAGAACCGCTTCACGAGATCCCGCGCATTTTCCGCACGTATGGCGTGGCGTGGCACCACGAAGCGAACGCCACATGGGACTGGTGGGTCGAGCGCCATAATCAAGGTCTGCAGGAGCGCAAGATCGCGCTCAGCGTGCCCCCCGGCGTTCACACTCAGGGCGACGAAGACCAGGCTGCCGATCAGGGCGACCACAACCGCTATGATCGCTATGAGTCGCACCATTGCCAATTCTACTTTTCTGCCTCATTCGATGCGCGGCGGAGGTTTTCGGCCAGGAGGCGGCTGAGGAGTTCCTCGTCGCCGGCGGGGGTGCGGAGGGCGTCGGCGAGGTCGGTCCAACCGTAGGCGGCCAGCACGGCGGCATCGAGTTCGTCGTGCAGCTCGCGCAGGCGCGGGACGAATTGGACGCCGTTGAACGGGAACAGCTCGCGCGACAGCGGCTTGCCGGCGCGGTGGTCGGCCAGCGCGTTGTAAAGATTCGTGAGCGTGAGCTTGCGCAGCACGGACGGGTCATCGACGTCCGGCGGATTGAGCCAAAGGTCGCGCTCGCGGTGGAGCGTGGCGGCCAGCGAGGCGATTGCACGGACGGCGCGGGCCTGCGCAGAGGCGGGGCCTTCGCCGGGGTGATGCGTGCCGTTGGTTGCCAGCTTGAGCGCACGATCGGCGTAGAGGGCTTCGGGGCGGCCGGGTTCGTGGCCGGGCGGATACGGGAACGGGAAGGTCTCGAACGATGTCGAAGGTGTATACCGAGGCGTTGGGCCAAGCGAGGTACCGAGGCGAAGAGACCACAAATCATGGACATAGGACTGCAGGACGCCGAAGGCATAGTCGTCGTCACGTGCGACAACGATCAACTGATGATCCGGCACCGCGTTGGCATCCAACCATACGATTAGGCGGTGCTTCGACACATGCGGCGTAGCCAAGAATCTGGCCATGCCAGCAATTGCTCGACGCATTTCAGGTCTACTCCTAAGGGGTCGCCACCAGTTTTCACGCTCGGCGCGGACGGGATTGCCGTCCCTTGTCGGCTTCACGTGTATCTTCGCGTACTCAAACGGCGCTGTGAATGCTTCAGCCTCGTCAATCGACATATCCCCGAAGTTGATGATCCAGCGGTTTTGCCACCTACTCGCAACATCATTTCCGTTGATGGACGGTCTGACTACCTCAGCGTTACTTCGTTTTGATGCATTGACCTTCTCGATCATCGCACGTGCAGTGTTTTCAGGAATATCAAATGGGCCGCCCTTCTGAACACCTCTGAATGCGACGCCCGCGTTTTCTGGCAGTGGAGCTGAGGCCTGTACGTCAACTGTTGCGGACAGGTCAGAGTTAATCTCGCCTACGAATCTGTCGTCCAGCAGCTTGTGCTCGTGCCCACCAAACCCAAATCCAACGATAGAAACGCGCACTGATGCGCCATCAAGCAACCAAGGCCTGTCCGACCAGGCCATGAAGATGTCGCCGGACTGTTTGATACGCTCCAACACCACACGATTCGCCCCGCCGCGAATTGAGTTCGTAGCGATCAAGCCGGCGCGCTGCGTCCTGCCTGCCTCGATGCTCGAGCGCGCTTTCTCGAACCAGTAGCAGACGAGATCCGCAAAGGCGGGAATACGGCCCTCGTAAAGATCGAAGAGCGTGTCGACGTAGTCCCCAAGTTCGCCGCGAATCTTGTTGCCGCCTAAGAACGGGGGATTGCCAACAATCACCGTCGTTGAAGGCCATTCGGGTTCGACAATCCGCCCATCGTATGCGCGCAGGATGGCGTCGGCGTTCTCGATGTGCTCGGTGCCGTCGTCGGCGATGATGGGGGACGGGAGCGCGTCCGGCTCCGGCGGCCTGCCGGGAAGCTGCGGCTTGAGATAGCCGTCGCGGGCGAAGCGCCACTGCAGGTAGCCGATCCACACCACGACGCGGGCCAGTTCGGCGGCGAAGGTGTTCAGCTCGATGCCGTAGAGCTGCAGCGGGGTGACGGTGTCGCGGCGCGGCAGGCCGAGCGGCTTGAAGTGCTCGTGCACCTTGTCCTCGAGGTCTTTCATGGCGCGCAGGCTCATATAGAGGAAGTTCCCGCTGCCGCAGGCGGGGTCCAGCACGGTGGTGTCGCGCAGCGCGGCGAGCATGTCGTCATAAAGGCCGGCCAGCTGCCGGCGCGCGGCGTCGGCTTCGCGCGGGGATTTGTCGAGTTCGGGCCAGAGGGCGCCAGTCTCAGCGATGATCGCGTCCCACTTGCGGCGCAACGGCTGCATGAGGACGGGGTCGATCACGAGGCGGATGTCGTCCTCGGACGTGTAGTGGGCGCCGAGCTGGGCGCGCTTGGAGGGGTCGAGGGCACGCTCGAACACAGTGCCGAAGATGCTGGGACTCACCCACCGCCAGTCGGAGCGGTTGACCTCGTAGAGGATGTTGCGGGCGTTGGCGTTGGTCGTGAGGTCGATCACGACGTCGTCGGCGTTGGCGTCGAAGAGGCCGCCGTTGAAGTAGGCGATCGGCTGGGCGAAGACGCGATTGCGCTGGCCAGCCATGCCCTGGAACAGCTCGGCGACGGCGTCGTGGAAGCTGGCCGGGTCGGAGCGGGCGGTATCGACGATGTATTCCAACACGGGCTGATCGCCGACGCGCGGCAGGAGGCCGACGTCTTCGGCGAAGATGGCGAAGATGAGCTTGGTGAGAAAGCGGGCGACCTGCATCGGCGTGATTGACGGGTCGCCGCCTTCCTTTTCGTCACGGAGGACGACGGCGAGGTCGGCGAAGCGGCCGGCAAGTTGTTCGGTGACGCGCTCGCGTTGGGCGGCGGCATCGAGGCGCTGCCGCTGCAGGCGCTCGGGATCGGCGATGGCGGCGTAGACGAGGTCGCGGATCTCCTGCCGGCGCAGGTCGGTGTTGCGGAATACCCACGGCTGGTGGTCGATATTCGGCCACTGCGGGAAGATGCGGAACTCCTCGAAGTCGCAGACGATTAGCAGCGGCGGGTTGTTGAGGCCGGGGGCGTAGCTGACGAGCTGCGAATAGGCGAGGTCGAGATTGCGGCCTTTGGCCTTGTACTCCCACGCGAAATGGCGCGGGCGGTAGACGTCGGCGCGGCCGACGGCGCCGTCGGCTTTGGGCACGTTCTCTTCGAAGAGGATGGGCGCGTCGCTGGTCAGGATGCGCGGCTCGTTGGGGTCGAAGCCGACCAGCTGGCAGAGTTGCAGAAAGTGCGACTGGTAGCCTTGGATTTCGTTGCGCGTGCTGTCGCTCCAGTGAGCGACGAACTCATCGGGCGTAAGGGGCATGCCGGGCGGTCTCCGCGTGCGAGTGTTACGGACAGTTTAGCGCGGGGGTGGGGGCGTGGGCAAGCAGATTGAACGATTCGCTTCTTTGTGTTGCGCAGGAGCGATTGGTATACACTATCAACAGTGTTCAATACTACGGGACGAGTTAAGTTGATGCGCATACTTTTCGCCGTGACGGCCGTGTTCTTTCTCCTGTTCATTCCCTCGAGCGCGCAGCAAGTGACCAGTCCGAACACCGATCCGCGGACGCTGTCGGGCGTGTACCAAGGCCAACAGATCGACTTCATCGTCGACCGTGTCGAGCTGTTGACGTCGGCGGCCGGCGCACGCGCAGACGTCGGCGTGCTGGCGCTGTTCGTCGGGCGGATTCGATCGGCGCGGGACGGCTGCCTGCACGGCTACGACTTCAAGCTGGTGCTGGACGGCGGGCTGTATGAGGCGTCGACGCAGTGGATGGACCGACTCAAGGCGTATGCGGGGAACCGCGACTATCCGGGCTGGGGGATTGTCGGGCAGTGCTTCAGCGGCAATCGGGACGCCCAGTCGTTCCTGGTATTCGACGTGCCGAACCGGCCGGCCGACGCCGAGCTGACGCTCTTCGCGGGGCGTCTGGTGCTGACCGACTGGAACGTCATGATCGCCGAACTGAACGCACCGACGGCTACACCGTCGCCGACATCGACCCCGACGGCGACGTTCACGTCGTCAGCGACATTCACAGCGACTTCCAGTCCGACGGCGACGATCACGCCGACGCCATTCTTCACGATCCGCGTACGATCGAACAACGCGCGCGTTCGCGAATGTGCGGCAACGTCGTGCGACGTCCTCGCGATCGTCAACGCCGGGCCGCTGATCACGGTCGGGGTCGAGACGGGCGAGTCGGTGCTCGGCAGTTCGGACTGGTACAGGCTGATCCTGCGCGAAGGCGAAGGCTACATTCATGCGTCGCTCGTCGACGTGGCGCCGATTGAGACGGCGACTCCGAAGGTTCCGGCGCCGACCAACACGAGCGTGCGGCAGTCGACGCCGACCAGCCGGGTGCGAACGATCACCGGGCAGCCCTACCGAACGACGGGAACGGCGCGGATGCGGAGCTGCGCCAGCACGAACTGCGACGTCGTGATCACGCTGCCGCAGAACACGCTGATCTACGTCAACGGCGTTGCGGACGGTCAGAGCGTGTCCGGCAGTACGGAGTGGTACGACATGGAGACGACCGACGGGACGCGCGGGTTCATCCACAGCAGCGCCGCGCGCGCCGGGGCAAACAACTTCATCCCCGGGCAGGCAGCGCCGCCGACCTCTCCGCCGTCAAACGGAGGCAATCCGGTGAGCACGGTGCCGCCCACCAGCGGTCCGCCGCCGGTGACGTGGAACTGCAGCGGGGACCTGTACAACTGCAGCAGCTTCGCCACACGCAGCGAGCTGATGAGCTACTGGAACGCGTGCCCGGGCGATCCGTCGCGGCTGGACGGGGACAAAGACGGGATTCCGTGCGAGAACTGAGGGGGCACGCGGCTGGCGGCGTGGGCAAGGTGGCTGGTGAACCCCTCACCCACGGCCCCTCTCCCGACCTGCGGTGCTCCGGTTAGTCGTCGCAAGCGAGTAGAGGGGAGGCGCGAAGGCGCGCGAAGACTGACTGGCTTGGAGACTTATGGACAACTTTCAATTGATGCACGTATCATGTCACATGAACTGTGACCAGAATCGAGTGTCCGTGGCGCGGCACTACTTGCCTTTACGCTTCTCGTCATCACTTTCGCGAATGATAATGCCACCCTTTCGACTGGTCGTGCCACCAGGCTGGATGCGGGGATCGATCAGCGGCTTCTCCCTTTCTGCATCCCTGCGAATTGTTGGGGACTTCGGCTTATCGTTGGTTTCGGAATTGGGTTTCGGTTGACGTGGATCGGGCTTTGACATGAACAATCTCCAAAACGCGGACAGCACTCTGATTATAAAGCACGAACTACTCGCGCGGTGCACTGCGCTCTTTGACAAGCTCGAAGCCAACAACGACACCTTAGACTCCAAGTCCTGGCAGCTGCAGCTGGCCGGCTCGGGCATCGTCGTGGCACTTGCGACCTTCGGAAAGGATATGTTTTCCGACGGCGACGCGTCTATCGTCGCCACGATCATCGCATTGGGAACTTTCGTTGTGTCGATCTTCTGCGGCGGCGCATGTGTGCGGTCACGTAAAGTAACGTACGTGCCTGGAGTCGGCGCGGGTGAGACAATGTCCGCCATGTCCATGCTAGAGCGGTACGTCAGCCCCGATTATTCGCACGTCGATGTGCTGCTAGTCGATTTTCTTGGCACGGATAAAGCTCCCGGAGCACTCGAGCGCCTGCAGAAGATCAATGATGGTAAGTCCGCGTGGATGCATCGACAGCTGATTGCCACTGGCATCTCTATTGTTGCTGCAATCGTGGCCCTACTTGTTGCCTAAGCGTGAACGCGACGACTGCTTGCCGGGGAAACACGGCAGCGGACAAAGATCTCCTGCAAAAGTTGCCGACGAAATTCTCGGGTGGAATCGAACGCCCCCGACGGCCATCGGGGGCCTTGATGTGAGGGAAATCTGTAGAACAGGTGTATATCACTTCGACCGTTGGTGCTTGAGGTGATCTCGCATGTACGAACTTTCGCGAAGGATTCTGGCTGCTATCCTGATCCTGCTGCTGCTAGTGGTTTTCTTCTCCGCAGTCTTGGGGCCGCTCCCAGCATCGTAAATCAATCGACTTCCGCTTCGTCGTAGATGATGTCGTCGACGTCGTCTTCGTAGTCGTAGTCGTCCTTCATCGTCGTCGGGATCGCCGGCGGGGGCGACGGAGGCCTCGAGGGGTTCCATCTCAATGCGGGCGGCGCTGTGCGTTTTGCAGATGACGGCGGACAGCTCGGCCAGCAGGCGCAGGGCTTCGGCCTGCGTGTCGGTCTGGCCATCGAGCGCGTCGGCCGGGCCGGACTTCCAGCGGCGAATCTCGCGCTGCAGCATGGCCAGATGGTCGTTGACGCGCGCGACCGCGTGGTTGAGATCCTCGAGCGCGACCGGGTCGGGCTGATCGTCCTCGACGTCCACCGGGTGAACCTGCGTGGCGTACACATGGTTGTGCCACGACTCGCCGGCGAAGATGACATTCAGACCGGGCCATTCGCGGAGTTCGTGGACGCGGCCGAGGTGCTTGCCGACGCGGACCGGGTCGCCGACGGCAACGGTATGCGCCGCGTCGGGCGGGACAAACAGCTTGGCGCCTTCGTGGTAGGGCAGCTCTGGCGGCTCGGCGGGATCGGGCAGGGCGGGGAGGCCGAGCATTTCGGCGCCGGCGGCGGTGATGGCCCAAAACGTGGCCGTCGTATCGCGGTCGCCGGGCCAACGCGGCACGCGCGGGCGTTCGATGGAGCGCAGCAGCCCGTCCTTGACAAACTTCTCTTCGAAGCTGTCCAGTGCGTGGAAGTTGAGGCGGTGCGTGTACTCTCTGGTCGCCTTCTGGCGGTGGTAGAGCGACTTGAAGTCGTCGCGGAGCCGGCCGGGGATGAAATACGATTTGCGCTTACCGTACCGGTCGTACTCGAGCCTGGCGAACGGGTCGGATGCGATGTACGCCTCGGCCATGGCACGGCCGACGGCAGTGAGATTGACGTTGGGGGGCGAGAAGAGGATGACGCCGGCGTTGACAAGACGATCACGCCAGTTCCACTCGACGGAGAGACCGCAATATGCCTGGAACGCCTGCTTCTGTGCCGCGGGGTCCTGAATGAGCGCGGCGCAGGCCGTGGGCGGCGTTGGCGGAGACGCTGAACAGGACGGCGTCGCGCTTGGATCCGTCGCGGATGTCGGCGGCGATCTCGGCACAGCCGGCCTGTTTGGCCGCTTCGACGCGGTGGAAGCCGTCGGCGAGCCAGTGGTCGGTGCCGTCGTGGAAGACGATCACGGGCGGGAACACGGCGCCGGCGGCCATCTGTTCGGCGTAGTCGGCGACGATGGCCTGCTCGATGCCGACGCGGGTCTGCGTGCCGCCGTCCAGGCGGATAAAATCGAGGGTAAGGACGTGCATGAGGATGTCTCCTTGTGAGCGATGACGGCGCTAACCTTCGAGCGCGGAGCTGGCGGTACGGACGATATCGGCGTAGTTGTCGACTTTGCGGGCGGTGAGGCCGGTCAAGGCCTGCTCGCGGACGTCGCGGAGGGCGCCGCGCAGGGAGTCGATGCGGTTCTCGTGCAGACCGGCCGAATCCTTGAGCGTGTCGCGTTCGTAGCGCAGATTCTGAACTTCTTCGGCGAACTCGACGGTCATGTGCGCGCCGTTGTCGCCAAGCTGCATGGGGATGACGGCGTCGCCGCGTAGGAACAGGCGTGTGTCGACGGTTTCTATCTCGCCGGCGGCCTCGAGCTCGGCGCGGATGGCCGCGACCGTCTTGTGATCGACGTCCAAACTGCGGGCGATTTCGCGGTCGGCGTACTGGACCCAATCGCCGTCGCGCAGGAGCTGCGCGATCGCCTCGCGCTTTTCGGTGTTGGTGCGCTTGGGGGCGGGCGCGACGATGGCAGCCGGCGGCCGGGGCGGCTTCGGTTTGGCTGGGGCGCCGTCGTCCTGGCGCGGAGGCAGGTCGAGCACGACGCCGGCGTGCTGCTCGACGAAGGCCTCGCCGTCGGGCGTGAGGTCATGGCCGCCGTCGCGGCGGGGCGCGATCCAACCGCGCTTGAGCAGCGCGTTGATGCGCGATCCGTGGATCTTGAGGACGGGCGTTTGCTGCAGCTCGCGCAGGTCGCGCAGCCACAATTGTTCTTGCAGGGTGATGTCCACTGGAACGATCTCCTTCATGATTCGGCGGGGTTCGGGTTCGGGGGACGGGCGCTCGACACCGTGCAGGAAGTCGACGCCGGCGTCCGAGAGGCGGAACCCGCCGGGAACCGGCACGACAAACCCGAAATTGACGAGCGTATTGAGCGTGCGGGGCGGCACAGCGGTGTTCCAACCGTCGTACAGCAGGCGCAGCGCGTCGGTCCATTGGGCGCGCAGGGTGGCATCGGGCGAAGGCGTCAACATGGCGGGCCTCAGGCGGACTTGGCGGACTGGCGGGCGGCGACCTGATCGGCGTGCCAGCGGCGGTATTCGGCGCCGAACTTGGCGATGAAGTCGCAGACCATGGCGGCCAGATCGCCGGTCATCTGCGGGGTGCGGCCGGCCAGGTAGAGGGCAAAGGCGGTCACGTCGTCTTCGGTGCAGCGATCGCGGGCGTCGACGTAGTGCGTGCTGCCATGGCTCAGCTCGTAGGTGAGCACGTCGAGGATCTCGGACGCGGGATCGTCGAAGTAGATCTGATCGCCGTAGCCGCTGTGAAGGTCCTCGAAGATCATTTCCTCGGCGTCGGCGATGCCCTGCTCGTAGGATTCCTCCATGAGGTTCAGGGATGGCGTCGGCGATCTCGACGGCGGTTTGCAGCGCGGCCCGGGCGACGTTGGCGCCGGCGTGGGCGATGACGCCGACCTCCTGCGTGCGCTCCCAGATGAGGGAGATAGCGCGGGCGCCGTCGTGGTCGCCGGCGTCGGTGTGATCCTGCCAGAGGGCGCCCAGCTTGTGGCCGATGTCATTGAGGGTGTCGGCCGGGTCGGCGAGGGCGAGAACCTGCTGCTTGATGACGGCGATGGCGGTTTCGTCGATCATGGGATGCTCCTTGTGCGATGGCGCGGGCTAGACCGGCTGGCTGCCGGTGAGATCGTGGATGGCGCGCATGGGCGCGACGGGATTGGCGGCGAACTGATCGGCGAGATTGCGCTTGAAGGTGGCGAGGAGGTCGGGGACGACATGCGCCCTCACCCCTAGCCCCTCTCCCTCAGGGAGAGGGGAATTAACTTCGCCGCCGGTCAGAACTGCCGCGGACGGCGCGCGGGTGGGGATTGATGGTGCCGGGGCGTGGGGTGCGCGGGCGGGGACGGGCTGCTGTGCGGCACGCGGGGCGCGCTTGCCCTTGCGGCCGGGTTTGCGGTCGCGGCGGAGAATGACATTGACGGACGATCCGTCCAGCGCGTAGTGCTCGACCTTCCAGCCGGCAAGCCAGCGCGACCGTAGATCGTGCGGGGTGATGTCGAAGACGAAATCGCATTCGACCTGCGCATCGGTGCCGTGGACGGTGGCGATCTGCTGCTCGAGGGCACGGTGTTCGCGCTTGAGGGCGTCGCGCTCAGCCTGTGCGTCTTCGGCGGCCTTGAGGGCGAGCGCGTGGCTGGTCTTCAGCTCGACGACTTTGGCCGCTTCGTTCATGTACATGTCGGAGAGGCTGGAGATGCGCTTCTCGAAGTCAGCGCGAGTGTCCTCGGCCGGCTTGGCGATGGCGGCATCGCGCTCCGCTTCGGCAGCCTTGACGCGGGCCTCGAGGGCGATGATCTGTTCGATCAGGGCGTCGCGGTCGGCGCGCAGCTCGGCGATGACGGAGGAGTCGGAAGCCCTCACCCCTAGCCCCTCTTCCTCAGAAACCTCACCCCCCGGCCCCCTCTCCCGAAGAGAGGGGGAGACGGGCTGCGTAGGCTGGGGCGGATCGGACGTGTCGGGCAGGTCGAAGAACCGGAGTTCGCGGACGGTGGTTTGCTCGGTCATGGGTAGATCCTCCAAAGGATAGGGGCGGCCGATACAGAGGCAGCCGTAGCCGGTGATGCGATAGAAGTAGGTGTCGACGTCGCCGGGCGTTGCGCCGAGGCGCTTCTCGAAGAGGCCGAGGTCGACGAGCTGATCGGCAGTGCGGGCGCCGCCGACGGCGCGGTGATTGGCCCAGCAGGCGTAGGGCTTGCCGACTTCGGCAGCGGCCAGCATGAGGGCGTGCGCGGCGTGAAGCGCGGCGAGGTGGAACGGTTGCAGCGTGTTCATGAGCGGCTTCCTCGCGGCAGGGGGACGCCGCCGGCGTCGACGAAGACGAGCCAGTCGCCGGAGGGGAGCTGCACGGCATCCCAGGACGGACGCGGGCCGGCGACGCGGCGGTAGGCGGCGGAGTAGCTGCCGAGATGTTTGGCGGCGGCGCCGAGGCGGACGACCGGCCGGCCGGCGTAGGTTTCACCGGCCCAGCCATCGGGCGCGACGTGGGGAATTTCCCCACCTGCCGGAGCGGTGGTGGCGTCCCACACGGCGCGTTGGGCCTCGCGAAGCTGGGCGCGCAGGGCGTCGATCTGCTGCAGCGCGTCGGCCAGCTCGTCGGCGAGCTGCTGATAGGACTTGTCGTTGGCGCGGATGACGGCCGTGGACATTGCGGCACCGACCTTCGGGGTAATGATCATGAGGAACCGCCTTTCGTTCGGGTGTCTGGGTTCAATCGGTCTTTTGATTTGCGGCTGCGTCGCAGGTTGCGCTCGAGCTGGTCGATGGCGTGCACCAACTGCTGTTCGCGCGGGGTGGGATGCGCCCGGCCGGCACACATGCGGCCAAGCGCCTGGACGTCGTCCTCGGCGAGGGCGGCGAGATGATCGGGGCGGACGGGGTCAGGCATGGGGTTATCCGATCGCCTGGGCGAGCGCCCTCACCCCTAGCCCCTCTCCCGACCTGCGGTGCTCCCGTTGGTCGTCAGGGCGAGGGGAAGAAACCTCACCCCCGGCCCCTCTCCACAGTGGAGAGGGGGGAACCTCACCCCTAGCCCCTCTCCCGAGGAGAGGGGAATCTGATCCCCCCTCACCCCAACCCCTCTCCCTCAAGGGGCGAGGGGGCTTCCGCGACCGGCGCGGGGGTGGCTGGTTTGGCGAGCTGGGCCTGGAGCCAGTCGGCGACGGCTTTGTCGGCGGCGGCGCGGCCGTTGGTCCACTGGCCGAAGCGTTCGACGTCGAGGGCTTTGCACATGTCGGCGCTGGTGAGGCCCTGACCCGCCCAGTGATCGTAGAAGGCCTGCGCGACGGCTTTGTCGGCCAGCGATTCGGCTTCACGATCGGCGGTGAGGCGCACGACGAAATCGAAGACGTAGACGAGCGCCTTGTCGGCGTCGGGCTTGACGCCAACCTTACGGAGCGACGTTCCGGAGCCTTCGTACTCGACGGCTTCGCGGGCGGTGGCGACGACATGGACGGGCAGGTTCGTGAGGCGGGTGTAGAGCGCCTTCATCTTATTGTTGACGGACGCCCACTCGCGATAGGACATGTCGCCGTTCTTGCTGGCGCGTTCGGCGGCGGCCTTGGCGACGTCGTAGATGACGGTCACGGGGTCGATGACGAGCGTGTCGAAGGTCTTGCCGCGATCCTGTTCAATGAAGGTGAGCGCCTGTTCGACCTCGGAGGCGGTCTTGACGCGCAGGCCGTGGAAGGGGGCGATGCCCGGGCGGCCGGCGTAGAGATCGGTGCCGCCTTCGGTGTCGATGACGGCGCAGCGCGGGAAGGTGAGGGCGGCGGTGGTCTTGCCGCAGCCGGACGGGCCGTAGAGCAGGACCTTGAGCTTCTTGGCGACGGGGTGGCGAGCTGGAAGGGGTTTTTCATGGCACGAACCTCGCTGGACGGGCGAAAGTTGTTTTTCGGATGCTATCTAGCCTGTCAACGGGACTACTTTTTGCAGGCGACGATGTGGCCGCGGTGGGCGATAGCCAGGACGTCGGACTTGGAGCGGAAGGCGGCATAGGCGGCGGCCCAGGAGTCGACCGAGTCGACGTGGAAGGGGGTGTCGTCGTGCGGGAGCCACATGGGAAGGCGCTCGACGAGGAAATAGCGGGTGGTGCGTTTGGCGGAGGCGGCGCGCAGGTCGTCGAAGGCCTTGCGGTACTGGGGGTATTCGGGGTCGTGGGTGACCCACAGCTTTTCGAGTTCGGTCATGTGGGCGAAGCCGGCGAGCTGGCCGATCTCGCGGGCGAGGGCGTCGGAATAGACCTCGGCGGCGCGGGCGACCTGCGACTGGGCGCGCTCCCAGTCGGGGAGGGCAGCGGCGGCGGCGGTGTGATCGCCGGTGTCGAGGGCGGCGAGGGAGTCGCGCCGGACTTCGGCGGCGGCGTCCTGGGCGGCGGAGAGGATGTCGTAGGCGATGCGGGAAAGTGGAGTCATGGTATGCTTATCCTTGTGGCTTGTCTGGGCGATGAGCTGCTTGGCCGCCGGCGGTGTTCGTAGCATCGCCGGCGGCGCTTTTGTTTAACGTCAAGTCATGGGCCTCCTAGTCCTGGTTGTCGTGCAGACCGGCGAAGTTGACCCACCACTCGATGGTGCTGCCCAGCGCCTGCAGCTCGTCACGTGCGGCAAGAGAGGCTTCGTCGCGCATCAGAGCATTGAGCGCTTTCAGCGATTCGAGTGCCTGCGCGGCGTGGTACGTGGCCTGTTCGGCAATGGAAACGCGTGCGAGCTGGGCTTGTGTCAATCGACGGGGGCGTTGAGTGGCGAGCATTGGGTTGGCCTTTCGATCTGACCAGCGCTAAACTTGATGCGCGCAAGGATTGAAGAATTACGCGATACAGTAATGATAACTCGATTGCGTAACTTGTCAATGGGATAAAGTAAATTGTTTTCCGATTGCGCTTGCGAATGTTGACTAGTCGCAAAAACGGGGGTAGAGTCATGGCAGATCAGATTCAAGGAGGCGTCGTGCGCAGTCGACTGAAGCAGCTTGTGAGCGAACGTGAGGCCCGCGAGCGTCGGCGCATTTATCAAAAGGACATTGCCCGCGAGACCGGATTGCGCGAAGCGACGATCTCGAAGTGGATGTCCCCCGAACCGATCGGACGCATCGACGACAAGGTTGTAGTGGCGTTGGTCAATTGGCTTGAACTTGGAGAAAACGGAATCGGGCGACTTCTGTACGTCGATTCTGTCGTGCCGCCGGCGGACAACTAGCAGGGGGGTGGGCGCATGAGACCCGACGATCCGACCCCACCGCGAGGCATGCCGCTGCCACGGCCGCCGGCGCCGCCATCGATGCCGCGACCGCCTACGGCCTACCGGCCGCCAGCGCAGGTGGTGTACGTGCCAGTGGCGATGCCGCCCGTTCCGCGACGTCGCCGGCGATCGAAGGAGAATCGTATCTATACAGCGATTGCGGTGCTGATGCTGCTGGGGATTGCGGGCGTGTATCTGCTGCCTCGGTTCATGCAGGCGTCGCGCAACGACGCGGAGGCGCGGAACGTGGCCACGACGTACGAGGGGCTGATTCAGACGCGGATCGCCAACGATCTGCCGGGGAATGTCGTGTCGATCGATCTGAGCGCGAATCTGGCGTCGGTCGAACTGGACGTCGAGATTGAGGACGGGGTTCTCAACGGGCGGCTGGGCGCGATGGGCGTGCGTTCGATGATCGAAATGACGACCGGGCAGGCGCTCGACCTGATCGTGGTGACGCTGATCACGCCGACGGACCGCAGTACGTGGCGGTGGTCGACGCTCAATAAGACGTGGCGCGAGTCATAATGATGAGTATGCTCCAGCGCCGGAGATGGCGCTGATAAAGCAGAGAGGCGACGGTTGACGCCGTCGCCTCAGTGCCTTAACAATGCAATTCCACTTTCCGCTGAAACCGGTGTGAAATCGCGGGGGTCCTTTTGAGGGAAGGCATCTTGAATGTCCATCGAGCCGCCGTCCCTCAAAGCCAGTCGGGGTACTCGGATTCGAACCGAGGGCCTCTTGCACCCCATGCAAGCGCGCTACCGGGCTGCGCCATACCCCGTGGGTGTCCCTAGAGTATAGTCCTCGTGCTAGGGCAGGGTCAAGCGGCAACCTCGAGTGAAGACTAGAACAGGCCCCAGTCGTCAGCAGCGCCCTCTTCCATCATCGACGGGTCCCACATCTCGAGGCCCATCTCGATCGTGGTCGGCCTGCCGGCGTACTGCTGCGCGACCTGTCGGGTCTTTTCCAGCAGCTGCGGCGCGTACGGGCAGAAGGGTGTCGTCATGATCATGGTGACGTGCGCGCGGTCGTCCTGAATGTCGATGTCGCGAACCAGTCCCAGTTCGATGATATTCATGCCAATTTCGGGGTCAACCACGGCCCGCAGAGCTTCGCGCAGGCCATCCTCGGTTTTCGGCTGTGCCACGTCAGTCATCGGATCTCCTCGTCGGCTGTCTCAGCGTTTGATTAACGTACCGTCATTTCGATTATAGGCACGGCGAGGTGTCATTGACACCCTGTCTTGCCGGCTGATATACTGCCAAGAGGATTATACCACGGGTAACTTTCGCTTTTAACCCGTGTGAAACAACATGGAGGCAGCAGCCCGATGACGGCGACATTGGAAATTCGCAATCTGCACGCGCGGGTCGAAGGCGAGGAACGCCTGATTCTGCGCGGGGTGGACCTGACGATCAAGCAGGGCGAAATTCACGCCCTGATGGGCCCCAACGGCAGCGGCAAGAGCACGCTGGCGAACGTCCTTATGGGCAACCCTGCGTACGAGGTCACCGACGGCGAGGTGCTGTACAACGGCGAAGACCTGCTGGCGATGGAGCCCGACGAGCGCAGCCGCGCAGGCGTATTCCTCGCGTTCCAGTATCCGGTTGCAATTCCGGGCGTCACGCTGGCGAACTTCCTGCGCCAAGCGATCAATGCACGCAAGAAGGCCGTCGACCCGGAGAGCAAGGGCATCAGCATCCCCGATTTCCGCCGCCTGCTGCGCTCGAAGATGGACATGCTGAGCATGGATCACAGCTTCGCCGGTCGTTACCTGAACGAAGGCTTCAGCGGTGGCGAGAAGAAGCGCGCCGAAATCCTGCAGATGGCGACGCTCGAACCGTCTTTGGCGATTCTCGACGAGACCGACAGCGGGTTGGACATCGACGCGCTGCGAATCGTGGCCGATGGCGTCAACAAGCTGATGAACCCCGAAATGGGCGTGTTCGTGATCACGCACTATCAGCGCTTGCTGAACTACATCAAGCCGCAGTTCGTCCATGTCATGTTTGACGGCCGGATTGTGGAAAGCGGCGGCCCCGAACTGGCGCTCAAACTGGAAGAATCCGGTTACGCGCTGGTCCGTGAGAAGTACGGCGCGGCTGTCGTAACCGAATAGGAAACCTACGGGAGGCTAGACATGGTGGACTTTGTCCCAAGCGAAAAGCAGCTGACCGAAGAAGAAGCGCGCCTCACCGACGTTCGCGGCGGATATGACGAGGCCTACGGCTTCCACGACGACGACGTGCGCTACAGCTTTGTCAGCGAGAAGGGCCTCAATGCCGAGGTCGTCCGCAATATCAGCCGGCTGAAGAACGAGCCGGCGTGGATGACCGATATTCGGCTCAAGGCATACGAGATCTTCTTGACCAAGGAAACGCCCCAGTGGGGTGGTGACCTCAGCGGAATCGACTACGACGACATCTACTACTACATGCGCGCCACTGACAAGGTCGGGCGCTCGTGGGAGGAGGTTCCGGAGGAGATCAAGCGCACGTTCGACCGGCTTGGAATTCCTGAAGCAGAACAGCAGTTCCTGCAAGGCGTCAGCGCGCAGTACGACAGCGAGTCGGTGTATCACAACATTCGGCAGGATCTCGAGTCGAAGGGCGTCATCTTCCTAGATATGGATTCGGGCCTGCGCGAGCACCCAGAGATCGTCAAGGAATACTTCGGCACGGTGATTCCTTCAGCAGACAACAAGTTCGCAGCGCTGAACACGGCCGTGTGGTCGGGCGGGTCGTTCATCTACGTGCCGAAGGGCGTGCACGTCGAGATGCCTCTGCAAGCGTACTTCCGCATCAATACGCAGAACATGGGTCAGTTCGAGCGGACGCTGATCATCGTGGATGAGGGCGCGTATGTGCACTATGTCGAGGGCTGTACCGCCCCGACGTACAGCTCGAACAGCCTGCACTCTGCAGTGGTGGAGATCATCGTCAAGGACGGCGGACGCTGCCGGTACACCACGATTCAGAACTGGTCGAACAATGTGTACAACCTCGTCACCAAGCGCGCGGTTGCCCACAAGAAGGCCACCATGGAGTGGGTCGACGGCAACCTCGGCAGCAAGTTGACCATGAAGTATCCCGCGGTCATCCTGGCAGGGGAGGGCGCGCACGGCGAGGTGCTGTCCATCGCGTTCGCCGGCAAGGGCCAGCATCAGGACGCAGGCGCCAAGATCACACACTTGGCTCCGAACACCACCAGCCAGATCATCAGCAAGTCGATCAGCAAGGACGGCGGTCGCGCGAGCTATCGAGGCTTGCTCAAGATTGTCGAAGGCGCGGACAACGTGAAGTCGAACGTCGTGTGCGACGCGTTGCTGCTGGACGACGCCAGCCGGTCGGACACGTACCCGACCATCGAAGTGGACGCAAAGCGCGTCACGATGGGGCACGAGGCGTCAGTAAGCAAGGTCGGCGAAGATCAGCTCTTCTACCTCATGAGCCGCGGGATGAACGAAGACGAAGCGAACGCAATGGTCGTCAACGGGTTCATCGAGCCGCTCGTGAAGGAACTGCCGATGGAATACGCGCTGGAGTTGAACCGCCTTATCCAGATTCAGCTCGAAGGGTCGATTGGTTAATGGTAGCGAACGCAGTACGTACGCGTGGGGCCGTCACAGGTCCCACCTATACGAATGAGGACGTCAAGGCGCTTAGCGAGCGCAACAACGAACCGCAGTGGCTGCGCGAGTTCCGCGCCAAGGCGTGGGATGTGTATGAGTCGCTCCCGATGCCATCTCGCACGGACGAGGATTGGCGACGGACGGACATTCGCGGCGTACAGTGGGCGACGGCCGGCCAGCTCGTGCATGCAAATGGCGTAACGGCGGCGGTCGTCCCGGCAGAGGCGCGGCAGCCGCTCGTTGGCGGAGCAGAAGGCGGCACGCTGGTATTCGTCGACGGCAAGGTCGTCGAGTACCGCGTGGACGACGCGCTGAGCGCGCGCGGTGTGGTATTTTCCGACCTCGCGTCTGCGGCTCAGTCGCACCCCGAACTCGTCCGCAAACACTTGATGACAAGCGCGGTCGTGCCGACGGATGGCAAGTTCGCGGCGCTGCACGCAGCCCTATGGACACACGGGTTGTTCCTGTATGTTCCGCGAGGCGTAGCCGTAGGTGGGCCTTTCCACGCGGTCTTTTACAATCACACACCCGGCGCCACGATGGGCCACGTGTTAGTGGTGATCGAGGAGGGCGCGCAGGCGACCGTTCAGGTTGAATACGCGTCGGAGGCGAGCGACGCCCCGTCGCTGTACATTGGCGCAACCGAATTGCTCGTCGGGGATCGTGCAAACCTGCGATATGTGTCGCTGCAGAACTGGAACCGTACGACGACCGAATTCACGCATCAGCGCGGTCGTGTCGGCGCTGACGCGACGCTTGACTGGGTATTCGGCGTCATGGGATGCGACCTGCTCAAGGACTACATCAACCTCGACGCCGACGGCAAGGGCGCCAACGGGCGGATCAGCGGGTTCTTCTTCGCGGACAAAGATCAGGTGTTCGACCTCGACACGCAGCAGAACCACAACGCCCCGCTGACGGTCACTGACCTGCTGTTCAAGGGCGCGGCCCGTGATACGGCACGCACCGTGTGGCAGGGCATGATTAAGTCGCTGCCGAAGATGCAGAAGATCGACGGCTATCAGGCCAATCGGAATCTGCTGCTGAGCGACGATGCGCGCATGGACGGCATACCCGGGCTTGAGATCGAGGCGGACGACGTGAAGTGCAGCCATGCTGCGACGTTCGGCACGCTTGAAGAGGCGCCGATCCATTATCTGATGAGCCGCGGAATTCCACGCAATCAGGCGGAATTGATGGTGATCGACGGGTTCTTCGACGAACTCCTGCAGCGGGTACCATTCGATCAGGTGCGCGAGCGCCTGCAGGCCGAAATCGAAGCCAAGATCATCGGACGGTAGAACCATGGATGGATTTGTCGCTGCTGCGGCGGTCGCGGATCTGCCGCCCGGGGAACGAGTCGTTGTTCAAGTGGGCAAGACGTGGGTCGCGCTGTTCAACGTGGGCGGCAAGTTCCACGCCGTGGAGGATCGCTGCACACATGATGATGGACCATTGGGTGACGGCCCGGTAATCGGCTACGAGGTCGAATGTCCGCGCCACGGCGCGCGGTTCGACCTGCGTGATGGCCGGGTAACGGCACCACCGGCACTAGTGCCTGTTCCTGTGTACGAAACGCGGGTGGAAGACGGAATGGTCTACATCGCAGTGGCCAAGAAGCGGTAAGATTGAGGCGGCTCTCGGGACTTCCGGGGGCCGCCTCTCCGTTTGAATTGAGGACCCACCATGGACATCGACACGCTGCTTGCGGAACATGGCACGCTGGTGTTTGGGCACAGAGGCGCTTCAGGATATGCGTCGGAGAACACGATGGAGTCGTTCGGCCTCGCGCTGGATCAGGGGGCGCATGGCATTGAGTTCGACGTACACCTGACCGCCGATGGCGTGCCGGTTGTGATCCACGACTTTGACGTCCACACCACGACCGACGGTCAGGGTAAGGTGGCTGACCTCACGCTAGAGCAGGTCCAAGCGCTCAATGCTTCGGGTCCGAAGTGGCCGGCTCATGCACCCGTTCAGGTTCCGACGTTGGATCAAGTGCTGTCAGCCTTCGCGGGCAAGCTCATCTTCAATATCGAAGTCAAGGCGGACACGGCCGATATTGAACACAAAGTAGCGGACCTGGTCGATAGGTATGGGGTGGGCGACGCTGTCGTCGTGTCATCATTCAATCCGGTGGTGCTGCGCCGGTTCTCGGCGGCGTATCCAACGACTCGCATTGGTTATCTGTACATGGACGGCGAACCGTATACGCAGCTCGCCCAGATGATGACTGGGGTACCAATCTACGCCCGGCACCCGTATCACCAGATGATTGACGCGGCCTATATGCGGATCGCCCGGCAGTATGGGTATAAGGTCAACACTTGGACGGTAAACGATCCCGAGCGCGCCCGCGAACTGCGCGACCTCGAAGTCGACGTCGTGATGACGGATTATCCTGACCGGATACTTCATGCGTTGAGCAGCTAGTGCTCGCGGCGTGGCGGCGACTGGTCCGCTTCGGGTTTCATCTTCTCTATAACCAGCTTGCATGGACGTATGACGCCGTCGCCTGGGTCGTGTCTGGTGGCGAGTGGTCGTCATGGCGGCGCACAGCCTTGCAGTGCATCACCGTGCCTCGCGGCGCTGTTGTGCTGGAAGTCGGCTTCGGCACCGGATCGCTGCACGTGGAGTTGGCACTGCGCGGCTGGAAATCAATCGGAGTCGACCGTTCGCGGGCAATGGGCCGGATCGCTCGACGCCGTGCTGCGCGGTCGGGCGTTCAGTCGTGTCTGCTAACAGCGTCTGCGATGGCAGTGCCGCTCGGAACAGGTGCAGTCGATGCGCTCGTTTGTACATTTCCCTCGGACTACATCGTCGACGCCGCCGCCCTCGCCGAGCTGCACCGTGTTCTGAAGCCGGGTGCTGAAATTGCCGTGGTAGTGCATGGTGTGCTGATGCGCGGAGTTTGGCGGCGCTTCACCGATGTACTGTTTCAGGCAACAGGGCAGGGGAGTATTACCGGCAGCTATGTGCCATCGCCCGAACCCCTTGAGATGCGGTACCTTCGCCTGACGAGCGCATTTCTCGCCGCCGGGCTGGACGTCCACGCCGTGCCGATGATCACGCCTCGGGGTTATGCGGTCGTGCTGAAGGGGCAATCCGTTCCTCATTAGTTGAGGATATGGTCAACATCGGCATTATTGTTAGTCGAGAATCCGCCATATAGTAAATGTAGGTGAGCATCTCTGCGGAGGTTTCGATGTACACCTACGGCTACTCCAGTGACTTGCTGTACATGCTCCTCGTCGTGGTCCCCACCCTTGTCATTAGCGCTCTGGCCAAGTACTTCGTTGACGATGCGTACTCCAAGTGGATTGCCCACCGCAACGCCCCCAACATGACCGGAAAGCAAATCGGCCAGCAATTGATTACTGCGGAAGCGCTGAGTGGCGTCCGATTTGAGACCATACCGGGCAAACTAACCGACCACTATACGCCGTCGTCAAACGTCGTTAGCCTGAGCGAGGCCATAGCGACCGAGAATTCGGTGGCATCAATGGCGATCGTGGCGCACGAACTCGGGCATGCTCAGCAGCATGCGCAGCGGAGCGCGTGGCTGGCAGTGCGAAGCATTGCTGCTCCCGCGGCGGTAATCTCCCCGTACGTCGCAGTTCCGTTGATCACTTTGGGCCTCATCGTCGAGGTTGCCGAGTTGATGTGGTTGGGCGTGGTGTGTTTTGGCGCCGTGGCGTTGTTCATGATCCTCACAGTTCCAGTAGAGATTGATGCAAGCCGGCGAGGCCTTACAATGCTGGAGAAGTCAGGGCTGTTGTATAACGACGCTGATCGGGAAGGCGCTCGCGAAGTGCTGCGCGCTGCGGCGTTTACGTACATCGCTGCGATGATACAGTCGCTGCTTCAACTGCTTCACTACGCCATGAAGGTCCTCAGCTACGCAAGGTACTTCAAGAAGCGATAGGGGAGGCCGGGCCGACGCAGGTCACGAGTTGCTCGTCCGCTGCGGCGTTTCTCATGAACGAGGATCGTTCACGGGGGCACTTGCTTTGAAACACTCGGAACTCCCGTGGCAATCTCAGGCACATATCCGGCCTTCGCCTATTGTGTCTTGTGAAATCCTGCATTATCGTTGACTTGAGAGAAACCCTGCCCGATACACCACGATGAAGGAATCCGCATGAGAGGGATCTTCCGCGCAATTACGGCGTTCAGTCTTCGTTTTCGCATAGTCACCATCACCACTTCACTTCTGGTGATGGTTGCAGGTGGCATCGCCGTAACACAGCTCAACCAGGAACTCCTTCCTCCGGTCGAGTTCCCCCAAACCATCGTACTCGCACAAGTATCCGGCCTAACCTCGGAAGAAGCGTTGTCCTTTCTTACCGAACGGCTTGAAGACCGCCTCGCCGCGGTTCCCGGAATCGTCAACATCGAGTCTACGACGACAGGCGCAATTGGCAGTGTGCTGACTCTGCTGAGCGAGTTCGGGATTGACCAAGACCGACTGCTATCCGATATCCAGGCGGGCATCGACGACGTGTGGCTACCGCTGCGCCGCATCGAGCCTACTGAAGGCGAAAGCCCCGAAGCGTTCTCAACACGCCTGTTAGGCGACATCACACCAGACGTCGCGCTGTGGATGGCGATCACTGACCGAAATTTCGTGTTTGAGCTCAGCCCCGCAACATGGGCTAAGCTCTCACCTGAGACAATCACAGCGTTGCTCAGCTATGCCGCCAAGTTAACGGACGAAGCTACTGGCGACAAGAGCGCACTACTTCAGCTCGTCGAAGGCGAGTTTGTTCCCCAGCTTAGTGCCCTACCAAACATCGCGAGCGTTCAAATCTCAGGCGGGCAAGCGCTGCCCGGCGAAGTCGTACCCAGCCGACTGCCTGGCGTCGATTTGACGGCACAACGCAGCTTGCTGCTTCAACTGTCGCCGAAGTCGTGGGACGCAGCTACAGCCATCGTACCCGAGCTTGCCGGACTAGCCCTTAACGCCGGCGCGGCCGATCGGCTCGCCTCAATCGAACTGGCGATACCCGACAGCGCGCCTGCGCTGCCCGAGTCGTGGACGGCGCCAGCGTTTTCGACCGCCGCCGACTTGCTGGAGATTCGTACCCTAACGACAACGGCCGCGGGAGTCCTCAATCAGTTCGAACGGAACGGCCGGATTGTTGGGGCGCTCGGCCAGACCAGCGACCTCACGCCAGAGATCATTCAGCAGATGATTGGGCTCGCCCCGTCGCTGCTCGGCTATCTCGATGCGGAACACCTTGCAGCGCTTCCGGACGACGTATTCAACGCCCTGCCGGACGACTTCATCGCGAGTCTGGACGGATTCACTCGTGACGCATTGGCTGCTCGCACATTGGCCGCCGAAATCACGGGTGTCGTGTCCAATGGGCAGGACGTTCGACTGCCCTCGCAGTGGCGCGTTAACCCGCCTCAGATGCTGACGTTCAGCTTCTCTGATCTGCCGTTAGCCACCTTCAGTGTCTACGCAGTAGGGGAGGTTGAGGGCTCCGAACCTGTCACGCCTGTCACCGATCCGGCCGCCGAACCATCCGGCGATCCGTCTGAGGCGGGCGCTGTGCAGCTCCCGAACGTGCTGCAAGGGCTTACGCGCTTTTCGCCGCCGCTGTCAGATGTATGGAATACGCTTGCGAGCCAGCCGCAGTTCGAAGGTCAGCCGCTGGCAAACGGCGCGGACCTGATCGCGGTCGGAAACGGCAGCGCCTCTTCCGTACTCAACACCATCAACGGGTCCGTTCCAGAGTCGTTTGCCGGCTACGAAGTGCGACTGTTTGATAGCATGAGTCTCGGGTTGTTCCAGTATCTTGCTGTGAATGAACCCGGCTTCTGGGAAGCACTGGACGATGACGTGCTTCTCAAACTGTCGCCGGCGGTGCTGTCTGAACTACCGGACGAAGCGCTCGCAGGCCGGTCCGGAGAGACCGTAGCAGCCATTGCTGCCATATCTACCGGTGAGCAGCCGTCGGCATTTGACGCCCTGCGCGAACTGTATGCTACCGATGTTCCTGCTGCCGATCCAAACGCGCCCGTGCTCAACGCGGACTGGGGGCAGGTTGCTTCGTTTTTCGGTGTGGAGATGGACACGGCGGACGATCCGTTCCGGTTCTTCCCGGATGTCGCAGGCTGGTTCAACAGCTTCTTCGAGAGCGCGCAAGGCGCAGCGTTCGCCAGTAACTTGTTCGGCAACATGTCAGCCGAGGCGTGGCAGTACATCGATCAGCGCGACGCGACCGTGCTGCCGAACCTGCGGATCGAAGTGGTCCAGCTGATCCCGCAAGATGTGCTGTCACAGCTGCCGCAAACCCTGCAAGACCGCGCGGCAGAGGGTGGAACTCCGTTTGTGCCTACGGCCTCTGTGACCCGCAGCAATGGCGAGTCAAGCCTCTTGGTGACTGTGTTCAAGCCCAACGACGCCAATACAGTTCAGGCGTACTACGACGCTAAGGCGGTCGTGGAGGATATTCAGCGCTTGAACCCCCAGATCGTCGTGAGCACCGTGTTCGAACAGTCTAGCTTCGTCGAGGAGTCAATTAGCGGCGTGGCGCGAGAAGGTCTGACTGGCGCCGGCTTCGCCATGATCGTCATCATGCTTTTCCTAAGCGGCGGAACATGGAACCGCTCGCCGCGCTCGCGCGCAGGAATGGTGCTGTTGGCGGGGTCGGTGGCTCTGTTGATCGTGCTGTCGCTTGTGCAGGCACAGGCCTCAGGCGTAAGCATCACAGAGGGCTTCGAGCAGGTTGACGTCGTGATTCGCGTGATGTTGATCGTCGGCATTGTGTCCGGCTTTGCCATCCTGCTGTGGCCGGGAAGCCTTCCGGTACCTGCGTGGCGCGCGACGCTTGTAATTGGCGTAAGTCTGCCGCTTTCCGTGCTCGCCGCATTTGCACTCATGCGCTGGCTTCCGCCGGCGGTGCACAACGCGCTCGCGCCCATGTCTGAAGGATCTCCGTTCCTTCTGTTTGTCCTGCGGCTGTTCCCCGAGTCGCTCACACTCAACATCATGACGCTGTCCGGCCTGACGGTAGCTGTCGGGCGCATCGTCGACGACTCGATCGTCGTACTCGAAAACGCGTTTCGTGAAATCCAGGCGGGTGGAGACAAGCGCGCCGCCGTCCTCAAGGGAACGACTGACGTGTCGAGCGCGATCTTCGTGGCGACGATGGTCACCGTGGTCGTATTCCTTCCGTTGGGCTTGACCGGGGGCCTCATCGGAGAGTTCTTCCTTCCGTTCGGACTGGCGGTAACTTACTCACTTGGCGCGTCGTTTGTGGTGGCGATCACCGTAATCCCGCTGTTGATGCTGATGTTCATCGGCGTACGTGATGCCAGCGAAGAAGAAGGCGGCATCCTCAGCCGAATCTATGTGCCGGTTCTGCGCTGGTCGCTCAATCATCCGGTGAACAGTTTCATCGTGCTCGGGCTTGCGGTCGGCAGCATGGGGATCGGCGGTCTCCTCCTCGGCACCCGGCCCGCGGCGTTTTTGCCGGAATTGGGTGAGCTTCAGATAACCGTCGACGTGTCGCTCCCTCAGGCAACCCGGATTCTCGAGACCGACGCTATGGTCCGCGAGTTTGAGACAGTCGTCGCCGAGCGCTTGCCGGAAGAAGAACACCGGACGATACGCACCGAAATTGGCGGGGCAGGTCTGAGTCTCGAATCGTTGTTTGGCGGCGGATCGGTGTCCGAGAACCGCGCCAATATCGTGATCAACGCGGAATTGAGCGTTGACGAACTTGAGACGCTTGTTGAGGAACTGGCGCCTGAAGCGGACGCAATCTTTGGCGCAGGTAACGTGTCGATTTCGGTTGCATCGCTTTCGAGCGGTGGCTTCGGCGGGTTCGAGGTCGTTGTGTATGGACCGCTTGAGGACCTTGAGGCCATGGACTCGACGGTCATCGCAGCGATCGACGGCATCGACGGGATCGAACAGGTGAGCAGTAACCTTTCAATGGCGGCGCTGGCCGGCCCAGACGCACCGGTAACGTATCTGCGGGTCGACGGACGCCCGGCACTCAAGTACAGCGCCTCCCTTGCGACCGAGGACACAATCGGCGTCACAGCGCAAGCCATCACGGCGATCAATGCAATTCCGGACTTCCCCGACACGCTGACCGTCACGCAGGGCTATCAGAGCCGAATCCAGACGGAAGGCTTCGCCAGTCTCTTTGTCGCGATGTTGATTGCCATTGTCATTGTCATAGTGATCTTCGTACTCTCGCTGCAATCGCCGATCTACTGGCTGGCGATCATCCTGAGCGTCGTCGTGGCGCCGGTCGGCGCGGCGGTGGCCCTCACGCTTACGAACCGCGTCCTAGGCATCTCCGCTCTGATCGGCCTGCTGATGTTGATCGGCATCGTGATCACGAACGCCGTCGTCCTAATCGATCGAGTACGGCAAAACACCGCTGGCGGCATGCCGGTGCGCGAGGCCTTGCTTGAGGCGGGAGAGCGTCGTCTGCGGCCAATTCTGATGACGGCGCTCGCGACGATCACTGCGCTTATCCCGTTGGCGGTTGGCTTGTCCGAAGGGGCGCTTATCGCGTCTGAACTTGGCACCGTCGTTATCGGTGGCCTGGTCAGCAGCACCGTACTCACGCTGGTGGTTGTACCCGTCGCCTACAAGCTGCTCACACCGATACATCGACGGCTGACGCTTTCATCGCGGCGGCAGCAGGCTCCGGCAGCGAGCAGCGCAGATTAACCTGTGACTACAGCGGCCCCGATCTTTAACGGTCGGGGCCGTCTTCAAACCTCGAAGCGACAGCTTTGCGATCGACCTTTCCGTTGGCGAGCAGTGGCAGCGCATCGACGTACTCCAGTCGCTTCGGGTGCTTGTATCGCGCGAGAATCGGATTGAGCTCCGCGCGCACGTCGTCAAGGCTGAGGGTCCGATCTGAAACCACAGCCGCGGCGGGTGACTGGCCCCATACCGGATCGTCTACGGCCACGACACATGCGGCCCTTATTCCCGGGATCTGCAGAAGGGCAGCCTCGACCTCTGCGGGATAGATGTTTTCCCCTCCCGAGATGATCAAGTCGGTTCGGCGGTTTACGATCCAGAGATCGCCGTCTGCGTCGAGGTAGCCGAGGTCACCTGTACGTAGACCGTACGGCGTCAAGACCGATTCAGTCGCTGCAGGGTCATTTGCGTACCCCTTCATGACCGTCGGCCCCTTGACGTAGATATCGCCGATCTCGCCGGCAGGGCGCATGGCACCGTCCTCACTGCGTACGCTTACAGTAACGAAGGGCACGGATTTGCCGGCACTGCCGACCTTGATTCGCGGGTCGCCGGGTGTCTGTGTGGCGGCTTGACTAGTCGCTTCGGTCAGGCCATAGGTCGAAAGGACATCGAGATTTATGCGGCGCGCTCGTTCGATGAGAGCCGTTGAGGCGGCTGCTCCGCCCAAAAGCACTGTGACGGGGCGCGGTGGGGGAGACGTTCGGGCGTCTAGCAAGCGGGCAAGCATGGTAGGAACAAGCGACACGTGTGTAATGGCGTCGTGGTCGATCGCATAATTCACGGCGTCAACATCGAATCGCTCGTGTAACGAGAGCGACGTTCCGCTGATGATCGAACGGAACAACATGACAAGTCCCCCGACGTGAAACAACGGCAGGCAGCACAGCCAATGGTCGTCATGGTGGACACGCAGGCGAAGCGCGGTCAGCGCGGCGTTATGTATGAGACTGCCATACGTGATTTGCACCGCCTTTGGCGTGCCTGAGGTGCCGCTGGTGAATACAGCGCAGGCGACAGTGTCGTATTCCAGCGGCACCGGCGTGGGGGGGAGTCCCGGAGTGTTGTTCTTTTCGTGAGTAAACTTCGTGTAGTCAAACACCAACGAACCTAATCCTAAACCATCTATATCACCATCAACGAACCACCTCACAACACCATATTCACCCACCACGCGCGCGACCTCCAACCGCGACCAACGCACATTCACCGGCACAGCGACCGCCCCCAGCCGCGCCAGCGCCAACAGAATCAACACTAAATCAATACTTGTACCTCCAAATACACCGACCCACTCACCCTTCGCGACACCCGCATGAGACAGATGTCCCACAACACGATCGACCTCACCATCGAGCTCACCAAAACGCACAACACGCCCAGCACTTCGCAACGCAACCAAATCGCCACTCAACTGAGCACTTCGCCGAAGCCAATCTCGCATTTCCATTCCACCACCACTACTCAAAAGGGGAGGCCACCGCCTCCCCCAAATTCACCCCACACACGCCCAATAACATCACGGACGCCACGGATACTTGCGGAAATCCGGCGAACGCTTCTCAAGAAACGCGTTCTTGCCCTCGGTACCTTCCTCAGACATGTAGTACAACATCGTCGAGTCGCCCGCCAGCACCTGCAGCCCAGTCTGACCGTCCATGTCAGCATTCATCGCGGCCTTTAGGAAACGAATGGCTATCGGACTCTTCTCCAAGATCTCCGAAGCCCACTGCACACCTTCAGACTCAAGCTGATCCACGGGAACCACTGCGTTAACCAAGCCCATGTCCAACGCCTGCTGTGCATCGTATTGACGACACAAGTACCAAATCTCACGCGCCTTCTTCTGCCCGACGATACGCGCGAGCGTCGCAGAGCCATATCCCGCGTCAAAGCTACCCACTTTCGGCCCCGTCTGACCGAAAATCGCATTGTCCGCAGCAATCGTCATATCACAGACAACATGAAGCACATGCCCGCCGCCAATTGCGTAACCCGCAACCAAGGCAATGACCGGCTTCGGCATAGTGCGAATAATCCGCTGCAGCTCCAGCACGTTCAGCCGCGGAACACCATCGCCACCAACATAACCTGCATGACCCCGAACGCGTTGGTCGCCACCGGAACAGAACGCATACTTGCCGTCTGCCGCCGGCCCATTACCCGTCAGCAGTACCACACCAACCTCTGCGTCATGCCACACGTGCATGAACGCATCGATCATCTCGTTGATCGTCTCAGGCCGAAAGGCATTGCGCACCTCAGGCCGATTGAACGCGATCCGAGCAATCCCGTCCATCTTGTGATATGTGATGTCTTGATACGACTTGACTTCAATCCAATTCATCGCGCTTTCCTTCACCGTTGCCTCACTTATCCCTCGACTAAGACACGCTCTGCCGCCTGCGCAGCATCCTGCATCACCTCGGCGCGCAGGCGTAGATCAGCGGCCGAATCCGTTCTTGCTTCGATAAGCCAGCTTGTGCTCCCTTCCATAGCGGACGCAACTGCTGACTGAAGCGTCTCTAGATCGCCCACCAGCACATACGACAACCCATACATCGACGCCGCTCCTTCAAACGTGCGGCCATGCGGTGTCAAGAACAAATCAGTAAACGCAGGCTCGAATTCCTTGACTGGCAGCCGCCGGAAGATACCACCACCGTCATTATTGACGACAACAATGACTACAGGAGCAGCCACTCGCGATGCGCTCAGCAGACCACCGATGTCATGTAGGAGTGCAAGGTCTCCGATGATCAGGCAGGTCGGCCGCTCACTCGCTGCCGCGATTCCATAGGCAGTAGAGACCGTGCCGTCGATCCCCGACGCGCCGCGATTGCAGTATACGTGGAGCGCTCGACGGCGCGGCGCCGTGAACTGCTCGACATTACGGATTGGCAAGCTGCTGGCTACCACTACGTTTGAGTCTTCAGGAAGGGCTTCAATGCATCTGGCGACAATCGCGCCGTCAAACCACTCCGAACTCGCAGCATACGCCTGCCAAACCGCGCGTTCACGCGCCCATAGCAGCTCGACCCACGCCCGATCAATCTGATTCCTATCTTGCACCGCTTGCGCCACTCGGCGAAAGAGCAGGGCAGGGGAAACATGAATCATCTCCGAGAGCTGATGATAAGGATCGCGCCATACACCATCGTCAGTAATCTGAATCACACGCGACGCCGCGCCGGACACCAAATAGTCCTCGATCGCTTTGGACGCTGGCTGGCCTCCAAGCTGAATCCACAGGTTGACCGTCCCCAAGGTCTCGCGAAGGG
Source organism: Candidatus Flexicrinis affinis (assembly GCA_016716525.1). NCBI lineage: Bacteria > Bacillati > Chloroflexota > Anaerolineae > Aggregatilineales > Candidatus Flexifilaceae > Candidatus Flexicrinis > Candidatus Flexicrinis affinis. Next base: position 1,541,968 of record JADJWE010000001.1, on the reverse strand, counting down.
AGCCGAACGAATCATACGCCCCGAGTGTCCGAACTGACGACCAGCGCAAGTTCGACAGGGGATCGGCAAAAACGGGAATCCCTGTCGCTTTGGCGAACTCCGCCAACGGCTCGGCCACGTCGTTTGCGGGTGTGAACGGTCCGGCAAAGATGATTGCACGCCGCGCGTTTTCCACAGCATGGAGAAGCGTTTGGACCTGTGCGGTTGTCGGCTCAAGCGCCCCCTCGCTAACGCGCGAGAACGGCATGCTTCCACGGCGTCCGCTGTCGAACAAATCCGTGATATCCGTCGGCACAACAGTCGGCTCAAGCGGCTTACGGAATGGCAGGTTCAGGTGCACCGGACCGCTAGGCACGCCGCACGCACGCGCAAAAGCCCGCGCCGCCAGCGTACGAAGACTGCGGACAGCCAGCGCAGGCGGTTCCTGCTCAGGCAGCGATACATCGACTGACCAGAGTGCGTGGCTTCCGTACATCCGGACTTGATCGATCGTTTGATTCGCACCGCTGTCGCGCAGCTCGGGCGGGCGATCGGCCGTCAGTATTAGTAGGGGAACACCTGCCTGCCGGGCTTCGATCACCGCCGGGTAGAAGTTGGCCGCGGCGGTACCGGATGAACAGACAACGACGGCCGGCAAGCGAGTCGCCATCCCGATACCGAGCGCAAGGAACGCCGCACTTCGCTCGTCAATGATCGAGATCGTCTTGATTTGGGGATGACGCGCGAGTGCAACGACCAGCGGTGTCGACCGCGACCCGGGCGCGATGACTGCCCAGCGCACGCCGTGCCGCGCGAGTTCATCCACGATCATGCTTGCCCACAGGATGTTGCGGTTTTCCGGCTTCACGATTCGCGTGCTCCGAGCGCATCGAGCATCGGGCGGAACTTGATCCGGGTTTCGTCCCACTCACGCAGCGGATCGGACTGCTCGACAATTCCACAGCCAGCATACAATCGCGCGCGATCGTTGCTCACGACCGCGGAGCGAATCGCTACGGCGAACATTCCACCACCACCTGCATCAAGCCAGCCGATAGGGGAGGCATACCAACCCCGTTCGAACAGCTCGATCTCTCTGATGGCCTCGATCGCGGCTTCCGCAGGGTAGCCACCCAGCGCAGGAGTCGGATGCAGCCGCGACACTACTTCGAGAATGTCCACTTCGTCAGCCAGATGGCCGGTAAACGGGGTGAACAAATGTTGAATGTTTCCCAGCTTGAGAATTTGCGGTTCCTCCGGGAACGAGAGCTGGTCGCTGACCGGCTCAAGGAGATCGCGCAGCGCGTCGACCACCAGCGCGTGCTCGTGGCGTTCCTTCGGACTCGTAAACAACTCTGCGGCCAACACCGCATCTTCGGCCACCGTCGCCCCGCGTGCCACCGACCCGGCTACCGCGGCAGTGCGCAATATACGCCCGATCACTTCAAGCAGCAGCTCAGGCGTTGCGCCAAGGAATGCGTGACCGGGCGCAGGCTCGAACATGAACCGGTAGGTCGCAGGATAGGCACGCTCCAGACGCACTAAAGCTGAGACAGGATCCAATGCGATGTTTGACACCAGATCGGCGACACGCGACAACACAATCTTCTGCAGAGTCCCGTCGCGAATCAAGCCGATACCACGCGTCACTTGGTCAACCCAGTCATCGCGTGTCAACGGATACGAGACAGGATGGCTGTAGTCAGCGACAGTGATGTCTGGAATGTCGTTTCGTTCGATCCGCTGAACCCAACGATCGGCTGCTGCAGCCAGATCTTCGGCAGGCCCATCGACTGACGACGCAACCGTGAGCCAAAGCTGTCCGTTGGCGTCGGTAATCATGACACGCGGCAGGATGAAGTGCGCGGCATCGAACTCTGCCCACAGCGGATCGTCATTGGGATCCGGGGAGAACGCGAAGCCGCCAAACAGCCGAGGGGCGGTATCGGCCGGTGCGACGTCATCGCCGTCTTGAGGCAGCAATCCCCACGCCGCTTCGCGTACCGTGTCAAACCGATCGGGGCCCGTTGCCTGAATTGTCTTGACTGCGCCCCACGCCGCATATGCCGTCGAGATAGAGGCATTCTGCCAGAACATCCGGGGTTTGCCGGCCCCGTGTTGAAGCAGCTTCACCAACGGAATCTTGGCGCGAAGGGGACGGACAACGTACCGGATCGGGCTGTCCCAGAGGCTCGATTCCTGAGCCCGTTCGCCCGCAACATGCCCAATCATGGCGCACGTGGCTCCTCAAATCCGACGCCACGGAGTAGGTTCGGCAGCAGACTCGCAAGGATTCGATCCGGTGATGGACTGCCGGTATAGACCCAGCGAATGACGACCGCGTTGATTGCGCCGATCCAACCATGAGCGACAACTTCAGAGTCGGTAGGGTCGAGATCGCCTTGCGCGATTGCTTCGTCCAAGTACGTCCTTACGAGAGTCGCAAACCGATCGAGGACCTCAAGACGCTTCTCTTCGAACGCCACGCCCAGACCTGCGGCTTGGACAAGAAGGATCTTCGCCAGCCGTCGATACTTGCCGAAGGTCTCGAGACACGCTTCGAGCGCTGCGCGCACCCGGTCGATGCCGGCGTCATGCTTCGAAATGGCTTCGATAACGCGCCGTTCGAGAAGGTCTGCGAAGCGATCGACCAGCGCCAAGAAGAGGCGCTGCTTGTTGGGAAAGTGGAAGTAGACCGAGCCCTTGGAAGTATCGGAGACTTCGACAATTTCATCGACTGTCGTATCGTGATACCCTTTGGTCGAAAACACATCCAAGGCGGCATCAAGGATTCGCGCCTTCGTATTTTCAGGGTCCTTTGGAATTCCACGCTTGAGCATAGCGGTGCTCCTTAGTGACAAACCGACTGGTCAGTCTAATTCATATTCTATCATCGTCTTGTGAAAGCTGACACAAGTTTGATCGATTTCTCACCTTCGATTGCAAGCGTCCGTGTCGACATCCAGAACGCCACATATCGCGTGCTCCGTTGGGGCAGGGGACGCGTTCCGATCATGCTGCTGCACGGCTTCACCGGTGCGGCCGATGTATGGACGATACCGCTAGCAGGCCCTGCCACAGCCGTGTCAGGTCTCGCGCCGGACCTGCTTGGACACGGACGCACGCGCTCAAGCGACGACCCAGCCCGCTACACGATCGACCGTGCTGCGGGCGACCTCATCGAGATTCTCGATCACCTTCACATCGACCGGATCGTCCTTCACGGCTACTCGATGGGCGGCCGACTCGCACTCTATACCGCGCTGACGTTCCCCGACCGTGTCGCCGCACTTAGCCTTGAATCGGCGTCGCCCGGGCTGGCGTCACCCGTCGAACGCGCAGCGCGTGTCGCCTCCGACGAGGAGCTGGCCCAGCGCATCACCGACAACGGTGTCGAGTCGTTCGTCGACTACTGGGAAAAGACACCACTGTTTCGACATCAAGCGGAGACTATGCCCGAGCTGGTGCGACTGCATCAGCGAGCGATTCGACTGTCGCAGAGAGCCGCTGGCCTAGCCGCTTCGCTGCGAGGCATGGGCACCGGTACTCAGCCGTCGCTCTGGGATAAGCTCGGTAGGCTGGAGATGCCGGTTCAGCTCATGTCGGGGCAATTGGATGCCAAGTTCGAGGCGATCGCCGATGAGATGGCGCTGCACATTCGTAGCTGCCAACGAGTCAGCATCGCCCGCGCGGGGCACGCCATTCACGTCGAAGCGCCGAGTTCATGGCGCGCTGCCTTGATCGAGTTCATCAACTCCGCTGACCTGCGGCGCGCTTGAAATCCATAAATCGATAGCCGACGCCTCGCTCGGTCAAGATGTACCGGGGATTGCCGGGGTCCGGCTCGATACTCTTGCGAAGGTAGTTCACGTACAGGCGAACGTAGTGGGTCTCCTCGCGGTACTCGTAGCCCCAGACGTTAGCCAGAATCTGCTCATACGTGACTGTCCACCCCGCGTTCTCGATGAGGTGGTAGAGCAGGCGAAACTCGAGCGGGCGCAGCTTCTTGCGTTCTCCGCCGACGATCACTGAACGCGTGTTAAAATCCACCTGCAGGTAGTCGTCAATCGCAAGCACTGTATCTTCGGGCGCGACCGCCGAACTTTCCGCGCGGCGCAGCACCGCACGAATACGAGCGGATAACTCGCGCGGGCCGAAGGGCTTGGGCAAATAGTCGTCGGCGCCAAGTTCAAGGCCGCGCACGCGGTCGTTCTCATCACCCTTCGCCGTTAGCATGATGACCGGCAGCGACGAGAACTCACGCAGCATCTTGAGTGTCGCGAAGCCGTCCAACTCCGGCATCATCACATCCAATAGCACAAGATCCGGCAGCTTGGTGCGAATTTGCTCGAGCGCCTGCAAGCCGTTGCGCGCTTCGATAACTCGGAATCCCTCAACCTCAAGGTTCATGCGCACCATGCGGACGAGATGCGGTTCGTCATCAACCACCAAGATAAGCTTGCCACGAGGGCTGCCTGCAGGTTTGGACGTTGGAAGTGCCATTGACGTCGCCTAGTCGTTGCGGAACAACAGCGGGAATTCTTCTTGTTCCTCAGCCGACGGCAGCACCTGGACGTAGTTGATTCGCCACCACGGCAAAATCACCATACGGACTCCCTCGTCGATCCAATTCAACTCGCGATCGACATGGTCGCGCGGGTTACGGCCGATGAGAACTGTATCGTTTGGATTGGGCAGCGCTTCAACGTCGAGCTTGATCGGCTCGGTATTCGCTAGATGCACCAGAATACTCATCATCTCGGAACTGTCCCCCACAATCCACGGCGCAGCATATCGTGCTGACTATACAAAGTAGACCCGTGCAGCAAGCTGCCCGAACATAATCTCGTCGCCATCCTGAATCAACCTCGGTTGATTCGCCGCAACGCGTCTGCCGTTCACCAACGTGCCATTCGAGCTTCCCAGATCGAGCAGGGTCAACGTGTGTTCGCGCCGCTGCATTGATGCGTGCATGCGCGAAACACCCTTCTCAAACGCGCCATACGGCGTAAGGTCGACATCCGGATTCGCCGCGCCATTGGTATCCTGCCGCCCGAATGTCGTTCGCGCGTTAGGCTTCAGCTCGATCCGCGTCTCAAAGCCGACGAATTCGACAACGACACGCATTTCGTCCTGCAGGTCGAAGCCGGCAGTGTGAACGGGCGTCAGGCCATGAACAGGCGTTACAAGACCGGTCGATTGACCAGCCATCAACGGAAAGCCACAGTCCTCGCAGACCATAGCCCCGACAAAATTGTCATGATCGCATTCTTGGCACTTGCGCATCGATGACCTTACCTCGAATTCCGCGCATGCTGCTAGATTATAGCGGTGAGCGGCGCACGATTACACCCTGCCAACCGGCGGGCAACGCGTCACTCGCTCTCCTGCGCATTGACCAGCATGCGCGTATTGTACTTGATGGTCTTCTTTCCCTCGGACGACAGCATGTGCGTCGTCTTGACGATGTGTGCTTCGTGAAGCACATGCGTCGCCAGCGCCTGTTGACCCATCGCAAGCAAACGCGTCGCCAGCTTCTCAAGCCGGCGTGTCGCTTCTTCAATTTCGCCGCGACGGATCGCATCGTTGGCTTGTTCTTGCATGCGGTACAACGCCAACCGGCTGAGCGCATCAAGAATGGCCGTGTTGGTTTCCTCCTCGAACTGCAACGTCGTAACCTCAGTCATGACATCGTGCAGTACGTGGTACGCGGGTTGATCGTTCAACAGCACATCGCCCATTCCCACAACGCGACAAACTTTGAACAAGCCTTCCTCCAGCCCCGGCACCAACTTGAGCTGAACAATGGCCGTCGTCGAGCGGCGTCCTTCCAGAATACCCAGCAGGATCTCGCCATCGTTCACGTCTACCGGCTGAGGTAGGGGAGCGATCTTGAACGCGCTGTCGATCTCGACACCATCGGCGATCTGAAGGACCACACGGAGGCGCTCGGCAAACGTGCTCGATAGATGACGGACATGGTTGTTGATGAAGCTGCCGACCTCGTTGACGTTTCGAATGTACTGTGACGAACCGCCGGTACTGGAGGCCAGTCGATCCAGAAAGTCGTCGTTCCAGTCGGTGCCGAGGCCCATCGCGCTGATCCCGATACCCTCGACGCTGGCGTTCGACGCAAGCTGAATGCACTGCTCTTCATCACCGTACGTGTTGCCGTCAGTCAGCAGGATGATGTGGTTGACGTACTTGGAGTCGAGGAACTCGCGGTTCTGCCGAATGCCTTCGCTCAGACCGTGGTAGATCTCGGTTCCGCCGTACGCCGCCATCATGGCGACCTGCGCTTTAAGTGCCGGCTTGTCGCGGACTTTCGTCGCCGGCACAAGCACCGATGCCCGGTCGCTGAACGCAACGACCGAGATGACATCGTCGCTCGTCAAGTTGTCGATGATCTGCGAGGCGGCCGCCTTGACACGATCCATGCGCGCGCCATGCATCGAGTTACTGCGATCCAGCACCAGCGTTAGGTTCAGGTTACTGGTACCGCGTTCAGCAGTATTCGCCGTCACTTCACCGGGGGCAAAATCGACGCGGATGTAAAGGATCTGCGGTTCGTCGATGACCGGAAGCTGCGTACGACTCGTGGTGACCTTCATGTTGAAGTAGTACCGACTGTCGATCGCCCGGGTCTGCTTCATCGCAGTGAAGAGCATGTTGGGATTGGTGAGGAGTTCGTAGGCACGTCGGGCGTTCTTGACGTGAGCTGCGGTCACCACACCGCGCTTGCCGCGCTCCTGCGCTTTGTAGCGCCGCTCGATGTGTTCTAGCGCAAGCTCCATGAGGTCTTGAGACGCGTCTTGCGGAATGCCAAGCGCCGCATAGGGATCAAACTGCTGTTCACCCGAATCCATAGCCTTATTCCCCGTGTTGACGCTTCGCTCACCCCGGCAACTTCACGGCAACGGCCGTGATGTTGTCGTTTCCTCCTCGTGCGTTCGCCAGCGTCACGAGGTGATCGCACGCCTGCTGCGGCGGGAACTTCTGCAAGTAAGACAGGATTTCGCTTTCGTGCACCAACCCTGACAATCCATCGCTGCACAAGAACAACATTGCACCCGGTGGCAGCCGACGGGTCATCGTATCGACATCGAGCTCTTCACTGAGGCCGAGCGCGCGATAGAGCACGCTCTTCTGCGGGTGATTTTCGGCTTCTTCCGGAGCAAGTTCGTTCATTTCGATGAGGCGGGCCACGTACGAATGATCGCGTGAAATCTGGTCAATCTTGCCGTCCGTGACCAGATAGCAGCGACTGTCGCCGACATGGGCGAGATGTGCGAGATTGCCCATGACGACGAGTGCGGTCATGGTCGTGCCGCCGGCCGGCAGCTCATCGGAGATATGCTTGTGTGCAGCCTCGAAGGCGCTCTCCAATGCCTCGCTAATCGGCATGCGACTGGTTGCATCAGCCATTGTCAGGAACGGCAGGTAAACCGATTTCATCAGTTCAGCCGCAGCAATCCGGACGGCAGCCGCCGACGCGAACTCTCCATCGACGTGCCCACCCATGCCGTCAGCGACGACGAAGATTCCAAACTCGGGGATCGCATCTGCCGTACGACTGATCGACACGAACGCATACGAACTGTCTTCGTTGTTGGTGCGGATCATCCCAACGTCGGTCGTCTGGCCGAAAGTCAGGTGCGAGTTTGCAGCAGAAACCATCGCTGCCTTGCTCAGTTCCTGCGTACCCTCCTCAATAATCGCGCGGCGATCGTCAACCGACCGCATGGGCGCAGTATTGATGTCCTGCTGAGGGTCAACCTGTGGAAGCGGAGTGGTCGGGATATCAGACATTCGGAGCCTAACTGAACCAAGACGATACAGCAGTTTGCGCAGTTGCACGATCTCTCACCAAAACCGGCAGACGCGCCGACAGCCTAGCCAACGGTTGGCAGCGCATAAATCGTGTTGTCCATCGACCCGAAGACGATCAGATTCTCACCGAGCACCGGTGTCGACGTGATCTGTCCGTGGGTCGGATACTTCCAGAGCATGCGTCCGGTCTTGACATCCAAGCAGTAGAACGCATTGTCCGTGCCGCCAAAATACACCATGTTGCCGGCGACGGTTGGGCTTCCGACGATCGGCTTGCCGCACGTATACTGCCAACGCTCCTTGCCCGAGTCAACGTTTACGGCATACATGATGCCGTCGGCAGATCCGAAGTACACCGTATCAGCCGTTAGGGCAGGGGAGGACACGACCGGGCCATTGGTTCTGAACCGCCACAGTGTAAAGCCGCTGTTTGCATCAAGTGCGTAAAGGTAGCCGTCGAACGAGCCGATGTAGCAAATCCCGTTCTTCTGATCGACCGCCGGCGACGAGATAATACTGCGCTTCGCGCGGTACACCCATTTGCGCTTGCCGGACAGCTCAAGGCCATATATGGATCCGTCGTCGGCACCGAAGATGATGATGTCACTAGTCACAAATGGTCGTGAGCGAATCGGCGCGCCCGCCTCGTAGTTCCAGAGGAAGCGGCCGGTGTTAGCGGCCAAGGCGTACATGCGACCGTCGTCACCACCAAAGAACACATGATTATGCGCGATACGCGGCGCGCCCCGGATACGATCCTTTGTCTGATACGTCCACACGACGCGGCCGGTCTGAATGTCGAGCGCATAGAACATGTGGTCCTCGGACCCGAAGTAGACCATCTTGTTCGAAGGGTCGACGCTCGGAGACGAGGCGATGCCGCCGCCGGTCGGAAACTTCCAAAGCAGCGAACCGTCCTCCGCGTTGATCGCCCACAGGTTCGTGTCATACGACCCGGCAAAGACTGTGGTCCGGAAGATCGTCGGGCTGGCGCGGATTTCATCCTCGGTCTTGAACTTCCAGCGCACTTCCAGTTCGGAACGATCGCCGTCGCCGAAGAAATCGGTCTTCGAGCCGCCGCTCGTTTCGCTCGGCGCGTCACCGGCCGCCACTGCCAAGCCGTTGGTCCCTGCGCGCGAAATGCGACCGGTGCGTACGCCGCGAACCTGTTCGAGCACCGCCTTGAACTCGGCCGCCGTCTGGAAGCGTTCCTCAGGCTTCTGCGAGAGCGACTTCTCGACCGCCGTAACAAGTGCGGGCGGTACGTTAGGGTTGTACGACGGAATAGGTCGCTCGTGAAAGCTGAATGGCGGCTCGACGCGCGGGTCCTTGCGCGTGATGACATGGTGGAGCGTAGCACCGAGGCCGTAGATGTCCGATATTGGCGTGACCTCGCCGCGGTACTGCTCCGGCGCGGAGTAGCCTTCGGTACCGATCATCGTGTGCTTTTTGTCGCCCTCGAAGATCTTGGCGATGCCGAAGTCGACGAGCCGTACACGGCCAAGGCTGTCGATCATGATGTTCGCCGGCTTGAGGTCGCGGAACACAATGGGCTGCGGCTTATTGTTGTGCAGGTAATCCAGCACGTCGCAAAGCTCGATTCCCCAATCGACCACCTTCTCGATGGGAAGCGACCGAGTGCGCACCAGCAGCGCGTCGAGGTCGCTGCCGTTGATGTACTCCATCACGAGGTACGCACGCGACTCGGTTGCGAAGAAATCGAAAATCTTGGGGATCGCGGGGTGACTGAGCGCGGCAAGTAGGTTCGCTTCCTTCTGGAACGTCTTCATCATCGACGTGAGCTGGACAGCATCCCCGCCTTGATGTGTGATCATTTCCTTGATGGCAACGAGCCGCTTTGCGTCGGGGAAATGTGTATCGCGCGCTTGAAACACAGTGCCGAAACCGCCGCCGCCGATCACACCAACGATGCGGTAACGCTCCATCAGCAGAGAGTCGACTTGTAAACCATCTCCGCTCGGCGCATCGGCAGGGCGCACATCGAATTTCCGGGTATCAGACATAGGTACTGTCTTCCCACCAACTTATCTGCTGCTCAGAATGCAGCGCAACTTCTAGTCTCAGTGCGCCTTGCAAAAGTATAGGACCTGCAGAACAATCCTGCAAATCAGGTAAGCGATCCCTCAAACCGATGACTCCTGCTCCCCACGCGCTGTACGTCCACATTCCCTTTTGTACCACGAAATGTACGTATTGCGCGTTTAATACATATACGCATCTCGAATCGCTGATTCCGGCGTTCGTCGATGCGCTCGTGCGCGAGCTTGAAATGGTTGCCTCGGCACAACCCATGACGCCGCTTGCGACCGTGTTCTTCGGCGGTGGAACACCGAGCCTCCTTTCGATCGATCAGCATGCACGACTACTCAACACAATTCGCACTTGGTTTGATCTCGCAGGCGATGCGGAGATTTCGATCGAGACCAACCCGAACGACCTCGATCTGCCGTACCTTGTCGGTTTGCGACGCGAGGGATACAACCGGCTCAGCATCGGGATGCAGTCGGCCAATGAGCGCGAACTGCGGCTGTTTGCACGCCGGCACGATCATACGGTCGTGACACGCATCTGGCCATTGATCAGGCAGGCCGGCTTCGATAACGTCAATCTCGACTTAATCTACGGATCCCCGTACCAAACGCTTGATTCGTGGCGACATACACTGGACGAAACGCTGCGTTTCGCGCCTGAGCACGTCTCGCTGTATGCGCTCGGGCTTGAAGACGGAACGCCGCTCAAAGACTGGGTCGACACCGGTTCGGTTCCGCGCCCTGACGACGACCTCGCGGCCGACATGTACGATCTGGCGACTGAGATGCTGGACCACGCCGGTTATCAGCAGTACGAGATCTCGAATTGGTGCAGGCCGGGGTATGAGTGCCGTCACAACCTTCAGTACTGGCGCAATCTCCCGTATATCGGTGTCGGCCCCGGCGCGCATGGCTACGCCGGAGGTTTGCGCTACGCGACCGAACTCTCGCCCCAGCGGTACGTTCGGCTGCTCCAAGAGACTGTTACTGCTCAATTCCCGCTGACACCCGCCATTACCGAATCGACGGCAGTCGACCAACAAGATGAAATCGCCGACACGTTGATGATGGGCCTTCGGCTGACGCGGGAAGGCATTTCTCTGGACACGTTCGCGGCGAGATTCGGTGTCTCGCTGCTCGACCTCCACGGCGACGTGATCACCAAGCATGTGAGCGCGGGACTGCTGCACGTCAACGAAACCCGCGTAGTACTAACCGAACGCGGGCGCTTTCTGAGCAACGTCGTCCTGCGCGATTTGATCTAGCTGCTTCTCGCAAACAAGGCGGTGGTCAGGGCGAGCAGCTTCTCCCGGCCCTCGGGCGTCGGCGCAGCGCGATCCAGTGCGTGCATCGCCTGCTGGGTGTAGTGCTGCTCAAGCTGAACGGCGTAGTCACGCGCCCCAACCTCGTCAAGAATCCGGACAGCACTAGCGATGTCGGATGGGGACATAGCCGGGCGGGCATACAAGTCGCGCAGTTCTTCGCTGGCGGGAAGCCCATGCAGGACAGGCAGCGACTTTTTGCGCGCCTCGATATCGGATGATGCCGACTTTCCCGTAACGGCTTCGTCACCCCATATACCCAGGATGTCGTCCCTGATCTGGAAGGCCATGCCGACGTTGAGCGCGTACGCGCCAAAGTGCTCGGCACGCTTCGTATCTCCCGTAGCGATCAACGCCCCGAGCTGGCCGCAGACACCGAGCAGTGCAGCCGTTTTGCCGGCGATCATCTCAAGGTATGCGTCCACTGAGACGTCATCCAGTGTCTCGAAGCGCATGTCAAGGTGCTGACCACGCGTGAGCTTCAGCGCGGTCTCAGTGAACAACCGGCTTGCGGCAATGACGACATCCGGCGCCACACCGGTGCTGCTCAAATTCTGCAGCACGTGCAGACTCAGCGCAAAGAGCGCGTCCCCGACGTTGATAGCGTTGGCGATTCCCCAGACGCGCCAGACTGTCGGGCGGCCATGGCGGAGTGGAGAGTTGTCCTGCACGTCGTCATGGACGAGCGAGAAGTTATGCAGCAGCTCGACGGCTGTAGCTGCGGGCACGGCGGGTCGCCAATCGCACCCGGTGGCGTCGGCACACAGCAAGAGAAGGGCAGGGCGGATGCGCTTGCCAGTCTGCCCAGCGAACGGCACACCGTATTCGTCGACGAGTCCAAATGGATAACGCACCATCGTTCCGAAGCCGGAGCTGTCCATTGGGATCACATCGAGAGCGCTACGAATGGCTTTCTCTGTGGCAATGACGAAGTCGGAGATCAGAGACAGGTTCAAGCGTGCGTATCCTCGAGCAGGGTGACACTGCGCAGGTCGCCGAGCGTATGGCTTCCCGTACACTGCATGGCAATCCGCAGTTGAGCGGTCAAGACGGAAACAACATGCTCAACCGCGTCCTCGGATTCGGTCGCGGCACGCAAGAACTGCCCGGCGATTCCGCCAAGGCTGGCCCCTAACGCGATGCACTTGGCGATGTCGACACCGGTACGCAGCCCGCCGCTGGCGAAGATCGGGAGCTGGGGCGCGCCGAGCCGCGCATACTTCAGGGCCTCGACGGTCGTGATGCCCCAATCCTCAAACGCCGAAGCAACTTCCTCGTGGAAGCGGGATGGCGCCCGGAAGCGTTCGACCTGGCTCCACGACGTGCCACCGGCACCTGCCACGTCAATCGCGGCTACACCCGCCGCCGCAAGGTCGCGTACGTTTTGTTCGCTGAATCCCCAGCCGACTTCCTTGGCGATCACAGGAACTCCGACGTGTGTTGCGACTTCCGCAATCTTGTCGAGCAGGTCGCTGAAGTTGGTGTCGCCTTCCGGCTGCACGGCCTCTTGCAGAACGTTGAAATGCAAGATCAGCGCGTCCGCTTCGATCATGTCGACCGCGCGGCGGCATAGGTCGACGCCGTAGCCGTAGTTGAACTGCACCGCACCGATGTTCGCGAACAGCAGCAGGTTGGGCGCCACGGCGCGAATCTTGTACGACTCGGCCAGCGCCGGATCTTCGACTGCTGCACGCTGCGAGCCGACACCCATCGCCAAGCCGTGTCGATCTGCGACCGCGGCGAGGTTGCGGTTGATCGTGCTCGCCATGCCTGTCCCGCCGGTCATGGACGAGACGAGAATCGGCGCAGTCAACCGCTTGCCGAACAACGTAAGCGTCGTATCGACTTCAGCCAAGTCAAGCTCGGGAACTGCGTTGTGCAGCAGACGCAGGCGCTCCAAGCCCGTCGTAAGCCGGGGGAACTGGACGTCGCGTTCGAGATTGATCTTGATGTGGTCGACCTTGCGGCTTTCGGTCGTTGGTGGCGTCACTTCTGACATGCTTAGGTGTTCCTTATGTCGGAGTGGCGCAATCGTACTTCCGGGGTGTTGGTGTGTCAATGACGGCAGAAGCAGACTAGCACCGATTTCATTCGGCGGTATAATCTTGCGCTATCACTTGAGGATGACCTAGCAGGAGGCAGGTAGGGAGCCATGGAGACGGTTGAGGAAAAAGTCAAAAAGATCGTCATCGATCTTCTCGGTGTGGAAGAGGAAAAAGTGACGCTGGACGCGCACTTTCGCAATGATCTGGAAGCGGATTCGCTCGACCTCGTCGAGCTGATCATGGAATTTGAACGTCAGTTCGGCGGCGAGATCAAGGACGAGGACGCCCAGAAGATCGAGACTGTCGGTGCGGCGATCGAATACATCAAGGAGCGCATGTAGGCGCTGCGGCCCGCATTATCCATCGAACGACTCGGGGGGCGCTTACGGCGCCCCTTTTGATTTCGGGCGGACGTAGCTTCGAAGCGCAATCACCGCGAGCGCGGCGATGCTCCCGGCGGTTATCCACGGCCCGATACCCAGTGAGAAACCGACAGCTAATCCGGCCATGGCTTCCAGTCCGCGCGCGGCGGCTGTGACCGCGATGACCGCACCCGACGCACCCGTGAGCACCATCGCGATCGTCCGGGGCGCCCCACGCGGGACCATCCAGCACAAGGTCGCGCCGATCAGCGCTAACAGCGAGAAGGTGAACTGCTGGCCGTAGTTCACGTCGGCACGGAAACCCGCGCCCATGAAGTACTCCAATGGCGGAAGCTGCGCGACCACCAGTGTAATCGCGGCGACAGCGGACACCACGCCGAAGATAGACTTACGCCGCGCTGGGAGAAGGACGACCAACAGCGTTAGGGAAATCAGGACCGCACGCAGCTGCCCCGGTACGGCCATGGGCTCCACGCCGTACCTTACGCCGGGAATCAGGCTTGTCCACTCCGCGAGGTCGTACGCGGAGAAGGTCAGAGCCGAGGCTGTGGCCGTGGCCCACGGCAGCGCATAACCGACGGCGGCGACAACGGTCAGCGCCGCCGCTGCCGCTTCACTTCGGCCGAAGTGCTTCGATGCTTGCACGAATTTCCTCGTCTTCTTGGGTTTGCTCAAGGAAAAACTGTTTCATATACGTGCTGCGGCGCTGGCGGAGTGCAAGCGGTGCGATGGCCAACAAGTCGTCCACGGTAGCACGTGTGCGACCGTCAATCGCTGCGTAGGCGCGCGCCGCCTCGAACATGACGTAATCGGCCCGATGAGAGTCGATCTCGAGCTGTCGAATAAGCTCGAATCCCACGTCGAACGCCTCGTCGGAAAGCGACGTCTTTTCCAGCCGCTCCTTTGCCGCCTGTACTTCATCGCGCGCCTCAGCGGTCGCCCACTCGAAGCTCTGGATGAAGGCTGACGGATTCGTCCGAAACGCCCGCATCCGGTCGAACACGATGCGACGCTCGTCCCCGTCGAACAGCCCGCGCACACCGACACGCAGGCCGAACCGGTCGAGGATTTGAGGCCGCAGGTTGCCTTCCTCCGGGTTCATGCTGCCGACAAGTACAAAGCGCGACCGATACGTCCCGACCATCGGCCCCCGGCGCACGCTGTAGCTTCCTTGCGCCGCAGCATCCAAGATCGCGTCGACGATCGTGTCGTCAAGCAGGTTGACCTCATCGACATAGAGGATATTGCGGTCGGCACGCGCCAGAATGCCACGCTCAAGGCGAACACGATTGCGCTGTACAGCAATTCGCTCGTTGATGCCACCGACGACGTCATCGAGTCGCGCCGTCAGCGGCAGCTCGACGAGCTTGACCGCCTCGAAATGCGATATGGGTTCCCCGCGCTTGTGCTTCTCGTAGCAGTCGGGGTACAGCGTCTCGGCGTACGGCGACTTGAGGTCTTCCTCGATGACGCCTTCCTCACAGTCACTGACTTCTACAGCGGGGAGGATGTCGGTCAGGCTGCGCACGGCTGTCGTCTTGCCGGTCCCGCGCTGGCCGATCAGCAGCACGCCCCCGATATTCGGATTGATCACTGCCAACAGCAGCGCCACCCGCATGTCGGTCTGGCCGACCAGCGCCATAAACGGGTAAGGCCGGTGTTCGGCAAGCCCGAGGTCGGTCGGTCGCTCCGCCAATACCGCGTTCGCACCCGACGACCTGAGCAGTTCCAGCAGAACCGAGCGACCTGTCGTCGGCCCTTCCGAATCTGGCGAGCTAACCGCGTCTTGGCGATCGTCGGTCATCGCGAGTCCTCGCTTTGACGCCGTTTGCGTTCCTGCTGTCGGACTTCGGCGCCCTCGGCACGCTTACGCTGCTCGTCATTCTCATAGATCAAACGCGGCACCGGGGCAGGGCGGCCGTCCGGATCAAGCGCGACGTAGACGAGATAGGCGGTGTTCGTCATGGTAACGGTGCCCGTCAGCGGGTTCTCGGCCGTAACTTCGACACGCACCTCCATTGACGTTCGGCCGACCCACGTCAGCTCTGCGTTCAACGTAACCACATTTCCGACCCGGATCGGCTCAAGGAACATCATGCTGTCGATCACGATCGTCACCACCGGCATGCGAGCATGGCGAACGGCCGCGAGCGCGCCGACCTCGTCGACAAGCTTCATGATGACGCCGCCGTGGATGTTGCCGTGAATGTTGGTATCGTGCGGCCCCATGACGGAACTAAGCGACACGCGCGACTTGGCGATCGATTTTGCGGGATGTGAGTCGGCCACCGGTACCCCCTCTCGTGTGCTGCGATTATACCCGGCGTTCGTCACGACCGGGGATTGGCAAGCGCGAAGTCGAACGCCGATTCCAGTTCCGCCGCCGTGCGAGCCCAAGTCAGGCCGCGCACCCGGTCAAGCCCACGCTGCGCGAGATCCGCCCGGAGTTCCGCGTTCGTCACAAGACCGCCAAGCGCGTCGGCGAGCGCATCCACGTCACGCGGATCAACTAGAAGCGCAGCGCCACCTGCCGCCTCGGGCAGAGACGAAACATTCGACGTTACGACCGGTGCGCCACACGCCATCGCCTCTAGCACCGGCAGGCCGTACCCCTCGTAAAGCGAAGGCATCGCAAAACAGAGCGCGCCACTGTATAGGGCCGGCAGATCGCCGTCGGGCACCTTACCCAACAGGTGCACAAAGTCGCCTGAACCGTTCGCGCCTACGCGGAGTTCTTCCGTCATCCAGCCCTCGGGGCCGGCAATCGCAAGGTGAACGTTATGCCCTGAGCTGCGGAGACTACCGACGGCTTCGATCAGCCGTGCGTAGTTCTTTCGCGGCTGCAGCGTTCCGACGGCAAGAACGTAAGGTGTACCGCCGAGGCCATAGCGCGCGGCGGTCGACTGCGCGACCGCTTTTTCGACCGGACGGAACTGCGTGCCGACACCGAACTGAACAGGGTGGATACGCTCCGGGTCGACACCGTACGCAGCGACGAGATCGGACTTGGTGGAGAGGGAATTGACGACCACGACGTCGGCAGTCGCCACGGCCCGTGGGACGACGCTCGAGAGGAATGCGATCAATGAGGGAACAGCGGCATCAGCGGCATGCAAGTAGGTCAGGTCGTGGATGAACACGGCAGATCGCATGCCGCGCGGAAGCGGCGGCAGCGCAAAGTTCGTCGCGAAGAACAGGTCGTGGCCACGCACGAACAGGGACGCGGGAAACGCTGCGCCGGCACGAT
Source organism: Candidatus Flexicrinis affinis (assembly GCA_016716525.1). NCBI lineage: Bacteria > Bacillati > Chloroflexota > Anaerolineae > Aggregatilineales > Candidatus Flexifilaceae > Candidatus Flexicrinis > Candidatus Flexicrinis affinis. The sequence goes on along the minus strand of JADJWE010000001.1, from coordinate 1,525,111 downwards.
GCCAGAGGCGGGTCAACACGCGGTCGGGAATGGGAATGCTGCGCTGTTGGGCAGCTAATTCAGTCGGAAGGCGAGGCGCGGGAAGGCCGCTGGTGACCAGCGTGTATTCGTGTCGGGCAGACTGGAGCAGTGCCGCCGTCATCTCGCGGACGCTGCGACCAACGCCGCCGGCCTGAAGCAGGGCAGGGGAGTACTCAATGGCGACGCGCGCCATGTCAATCCACGTCGTTATACGTCCAATGACGATTGGCGTAGAAGTTCCACATCATCACGATGACCATCGCGATCATCTGCGCCACGATACTGCCGATACGCGCCTCAGTAAACTGGTTGACCTCGAACTCACCGACGACGGCCTGAATTACCGGCGCGGCGATCGGTGTGACGAGCGCGCCGATCGGAAACGCCATAAGCGCCATCCAGAGAAGTCGGAAAAGGCCGCCCGCGACACTCACAAGGGTAAACATCGCGAGCTGGCGACGCATCGAGCGCGAACGCGAGTCCGGATACACCCATAGACGCGTCCAGACAAAATTGCTGATGACCGCAGTAAAGAATGCGATCCCGCTCGCAAGCGCGACTGTAAGGCCACGGGTGGGCGGAATGATCGTCTGCTGAAGGATGAACAGCAGGCCGAGGTCGATGACTGCACCCGAAGCGCCGACCACGGCGAACCGGAAGAAGCGTTCCATTTCCTTTGCACGCGTCGGGCCGAACCGATTCGCTGCGTAGCGAATGATTCCATCCAGCGGCGTGCGGAAGTGGCGCACGTCTGTGGTTTCGACCACGGCTGCCTCGGTTGTCGTCATTGGGGATTCAGCCTGTTGAGTTTCCACGTCTGCCCGTGCAGAAGACCGGCGAGACCTATCAGCACGCCAACGTGCAGAAAGGCGTAGTTCACAAAGACTTGGTCGGTCACGCTGTGGACGATGATATACGTCCAACTCCCAAGCAGACCGGCCGCGATGGACGAAGCTAACGGGTCGGGATGGGCACGCGCTCGCGCCGAAACGACAACGAACACCACCCACATTCCAGCGTAGGCCAAGACGCCAATCATGCCAGTCTCGGCAAGAACATTCAAGTAGTAATTGTGGGCATGCCCGAGAGCGAATTTCCAAGACATTAACCGCACCTGCGGGTACACGACCTCATAGTTGCCCAGCCCGACACCCGTGACAGGCGACAGGCGCGCCATCTCGACCGCAGCCTGCCAATGCGCCAGCCGTTCGACGACCGCATAGTTCTCAGGCGTAACATCGGCGCCGCGGACGTCCGACACATTGACGAGGTCGGTGAATGCGCTCGCGACCCGCTCGGTAATCGAAGCTGGCAGCCTACCGGATGCGATCGCCAACACGCTCGCAGCGACGATGCCAGCCAGCAGGACGGCGCTGTGCAAACGCCGGCGCGGCATCGCTAAGGCGACGACGACACCAGCCACCCCGGCCGCAAGCCACGCCCCGCGGCTCCACGAGAATACGAGGGCAGCAAGCATCAGCGCCGAGGCCACTCCGTAATAACCGGCGCAGAGCACGTTTGTTCCCCATCTGGATCGATAACTGCTGCGGCGCATCGCCCATGCCGCGCGGATGTAGCCGACACTCGCGGCACCCGCCACAGGCGCGACTATCCCCATGAAGGCGGCGAATGGATTGGGCTGCTCGAAGGTTCCGAAGGCGCGATACGAGCCCGGGGTTATGAGAAAGTGCTCCGCCCCGCTTCCCCCAAAGTAGATCCAGATTCCGACGATCGCGTTTGCGACACCGGCCATCGTCACCGCGAAGAGCACCCACTCCCAGCGCCGGTAGGCGATTACCCACGCGGCGACGGCGGCCATCAGGAGCCACTTCAGCCACTCGACCGTCCATGCAGATAGGCTCGCGGCGGAAAACGCGCTGATGCCGCCTGCGACGACGAATGCAAGCAAGCCAAGCATGATCGGACTGCCGAGCCGCGGCAGCGAAATGCGACGGCGGATGACAGCCGCTGCGATGAGTGCGCTCAGTGACAATGCAAGCAGCACTTGGCCGAGGTCCGCCGGCAGCACGCCGGGCATGCGTACCGACAGGAGGGCCGAAAGGGGCGCGAGGATCAGAAGCGCAAATACGGCGACCGGTGTGGCCAGAAGTAAGGCCAGAACAATGACGAATGTGGCAACGACTAATGCCAGCGTGGACGCTGGGAGGACTGCAGACGCCGCGCCGATCGCGCCCGCTGCGACAAGTGCGCCGATCGGCAGGATTGCACGGGACGGCGTCAACGATCCTACGCTCATGGCGCGCGTTTGCGCTGTTCCTCGAAGTACGCGAACGTGTCTACTAAGCCATCGTGCAGGGAGACGTGAGGTTCCCAGCCGAGGAGCCGGGCGGCCAATGCGATGTCCGGGCGGCGCGTCTGCGGGTCGTCACGAGTACGGCCATCGTGCACGTAGACGACGCCTGCCGGATTGTCCACCAGCATGTTGACGACCTCGGCGAACTCGTGTATCGCCAGTTCGTTCGGGTTACCGATGTTAACCGGCAGGTGATAATTCGACTGCGAGAGCCGGACTACCCCCTCGATCAGGTCGGAAACGTACTGGAAACTGCGAGTTTGGCTGCCATCGCCGTAGATGGTCAACGGTTCGCCGCGCAGCGCCTGATCGACGAAGTTCGGCACGACACGCCCGTCATTGAGACGCATCCGTGGCCCATACGTGTTGAAGATGCGGACGATGTGCGTGTTCAAACCAAACTTCGTGTGATACGCCATCGTCATTGCTTCGGCGAATCGCTTGGCCTCGTCGTAGACGCTGCGCGGGCCGATCGGGTTTACGTTGCCGTAGTAGCCTTCATGTTGGGGATGTACAAGCGGATCGCCGTAGACTTCGGAGGTCGACGCCAGAACATACGTGGCGCCTTTAATGCGCGCCAGTTCGAGGGTGTTCCGAGTCCCGTACGAGCCGACCATCAGCGTTTCCAGCGGCAGCTCAAGATAGTCGACCGGGCTGGCAGGTGACGCGAAGTTGAGCACGAGGTCAACCGGTCCGTCAATCTCAAAAGGTTCGCAAATATCCTGCTTCAAGAAGGAGAACGCCGCTCGATCTGAGAGGTGCTGGACGTTGGTCTCGCTTCCCGTAATCAAATTGTCAACGGCGACGACCGTATGCCCGTCCGCAATGAAGCGGTCGCACAAATGCGACCCGATAAATCCTGCACCGCCAGCGATAACTACGCGCATTGGCCCTCCGTGAACGTCCGCCAGTTTACCATCGCACGATACCAGACGTCAGGCCGAAGGGCTGCTTGGCTCGGCGCGCCGCACGAACTGGACGGCACACAACAGCAGCATGAACACAAATGCGAGATCGATCACGAACACGCTGTTGTCGACCATGCCGTGCGCATAGAGTGCCGCAAGCGCGCCAAGCAGGCCCGCCGCTAGCCAGCGAGACTCGACGCGCTGCCCAATCGCGCCAACTGCGCCAAGAGCTGTACGCAGACTGACCACGACGAACGCGATCGCCAGCACAGCGCCGCCAATGCCGAGGCGCACCCAGAAGTCGAGCAGCATATTGTGCGGGTGCGAGAGGTCAGGTTCGGGCCACGCATCGGGGAAAATGTA